>NZ_JBFTLG010000002.1:0-360025 GCF_056396305.1 Arthrobacter sp. 05T420
CTTCTCGCTGGTCTCCCTCTCGGCGACTTAGAAAACAATACACCCACCCACGCCCCACCGCAACTCCACCCCCGGCCACGGCCCCACCACCCCGCAACCCCGGAAATCCGCGGCAGAACACCGCTCCCGACCCCCAAACGGCACCCCGGCACCACAACCACCAACTATGCCGTGCATCACCACAACCAGCACGCAGTCAACCAACACCGCCGGCCCCCACCAACACCGCAGGCACGAAACAAAGGAACAACCCCGCCGCAGCCGGCGACGCAGCACCGCGGCGGACCTCGGACCACCCAGAGCGCCCCAGGCACCCGCAATCGGTGCCTTAAACACAAAAAGGGCCGGCAACCAAACGGTTGCCGGCCCTCCTTCAAGCCACTGGCTTCAGGACTACTGAATTACCAGGAAGACTTCGTGATACCCGGGAGCTCACCGCGGTGAGCCATGTCGCGGAAGCGAACACGGGAGATGCCGAACTTCTGGAAGGTACCGCGGGGACGGCCATCGATGATGTCGCGGTTACGCAGACGTACCGGTGAGGCGTTGCGGGGCAGCTTCTGCAGGCCGAGGCGAGCAGCTTCACGTACTTCGTCGGTTGAGTTGGGATCAACCAGGGCCTTCTTCAGTTCGAGGCGCTTTGCAGCGTAACGCTCGACGATGACTTTACGCTGTTCGTTCTTAGCGATCATTGACTTCTTAGCCATGTGTTTAGCGCTCCTCTCGGAATTCGACGTGCTGGCGGATTTTGGGGTCGTACTTCTTCAGAACCAGTCGGTCCGGGTCGTTACGACGGTTCTTGCGCGTCACGTAGGTGTAACCCGTGCCCGCGGTCGACTTCAGCTTGATGATCGGACGTACGTCCTTATCCTTTGCCATTAGAGCTTCACTCCTCGTGCCAGGATGGCGGCGACGACTACGTCAATGCCGCGTACGTCGATGGTCTTGATGCCACGAGCAGAGACCTGCAGCGTGACGTTGCGGCGCAGGGACGGAACCCAGTAGCGCTTCTTCTGGATATTCGGGTCGAACCGGCGCTTGTTGCGACGGTGCGAGTGCGAAATGCTGTGTCCAAAGCCCGGCTCGGCTCCGGTCACCTGGCAGTGTGCTGCCATGACGACTCTCCTCAAAAATATATGAAACGGCTAACGGAGTTCCCGCTGACCGTGCGTTAGGCGGCGTCCGCATCCGGCTCCCGCCCCCAATCACCGATTCCGCGGGATTGAAGCAGACGGCACAAACCGTCTGGTTCCTCACTGCGGCGAAGATTGTGGGCCACGGGCACCTGACGGTGACGGTCCTTGGACAGCCATTGCGAAGTGCCGGGATGCTGGGCGAATACAGGAATGCGCGCAACTTGAGCCCCTAACTACCGGCCTGCAGGACCGTCGATTTCTCAGACGAGTCCTGCCAACCGGAGCAATTGCGCACGCTCCGCGCCACCTAGCGCCTACCAAGTCTACGAGTTCGGCGATTTAAAGACCAATCCGTCAATGAATGGTGTATGGGGCAGCGGCCGTCAGCCCGTCCGGGCAGACGGGCGGGGTGCGCCGAGGTCATATGCCTGACGAAGCATTTTCACAGCCAAATGATAGGCAGAGAGACGATTCTGGATGCATGAACACACAACTTCTGACGAGCCGTCCCGGGGTTCGCCGCCGCTCCGGTGGCGCTGCGAACCCCTTCAGGGGACAGCACCGGCGGCGGTTGCTGAGAACGGACCTGCTGACGGTCCTTTTCTGGGCGTCCCTGGCGGGCGCCGTCGCTTTGTGGCTGGCCGATGGCGGCATTGCCGGCTTCTCGACGGCGGCCGGCTCCTTCACCGCGTTGGGGATTGTGGCCGGCCTCGCAGGCATGGATCTGGTGCTTCTCATGCTGCTCCTGGCAGCCCGCATTCCGGTCATCGACCACACCGTCGGCCACGACCGCGCGCTTGAGTTTCACCGCAAGCTGGGCAAGCCTGCCCTGTACCTCCTGCTCGCCCACGGGATCCTCATCGCGATCGGCTACGGCATGGCCGAAGGGCTGGACCCTGTCAGTGAGTCGGTTGCGCTGTGGGTCCTGGTACCGGACATGTGGCTGGCCTATATCTCCATGCTCCTGTTCATCGCCGTCGTCGTGACCTCCCTCGTGGCCGTCCGACGTCGGTTCCCTTATGAATTCTGGTACGCCGTCCACCTCCTGACGTACGCGGCGGTCCTGACCGCGATCCCCCACCAGTTCAGTGTGGGCGGTCTCTTTGCCGAGGGCACCTGGCAGCGCTGGTACTGGCTGGCACTGTGCATCGCCACCGGCGCCGCCCTGCTCTACTACCGCGTGGCCCAGCCCCTGGTGGCAACGTTCAGGCACCAGTTGACCGTTAAGCGGGTGGTACGGGTGGCGCCTGGGGTGGTGAGCATCGAGATGTCCGGCCTTGGCCTGGACCAGCTGGCAGGCAGCGGCGGCCGGTTCTTCATCTGGCGGTTCCTGGCTCCCGGCCTGTGGTGGCATCCGCACCCGTTCAGTCTGTCCGCCGAACCCGTGCACTTCGACGCCGCCGGCCAGGGCACGCTGCGGATCACCGTCCGCAACCTGGGCCGGGGTTCGGCTCAGCTGGCCGCGCTGAGGCCGGGCACCAAGGTGGCGCTGGAGGGTCCTTACGGGCTGTTCAGCACGGCCGCGCGGAGCCGAAACCACGTGGTGATAGTCGGTGCCGGGATTGGCATCACCCCGATCCGCGCCCTGCTGGAAAGCACGCCCTTCCAGCCCGGGAACGCCACTGTCATCCTCCGCGGGCACAGCGAATCCGGGCTTTACCTGGGCGAGGAAATCCTCGCCCTCTGCCAGCAGCGCGGAGCCACGCTCTTCCACCTGACCGGCTCCCGCCCGGCCGGTGTCCGGACCTGGCTGCCGGAGGGCTCCGCGCGTGCCGGCCACCGGCTGGCCAGTTTTGACCCGAACGTCGCCGAGGCTGACGTGTACGTCTGCGGCCCCGCCGCCTGGGCGCAAAGCGTGCTTGAGGACGCCCGCGACGCCGGCGTCCGGGAAGACCAACTCCACTACGAAAGGTTCGACTGGTGAGAACCCGCGCCGCGGTTTCAGCAGCCCTGGCCTCCGCCGGCATCCTCATTGCAGGCTGGCAGTCGGGCGTCCACATAGCCGATACCAGCAGCTCCGTCGCGAGCGCGGCCACCGGCGCCAAAGCGTTGGGCACGGGCGGCTCATCAGCTTCGTCCGGCTCGTCTGGCGCGGGCTCCACGGGGGCCTCGGGCGCCACGGGGGCCTCGGCGAAGGCCGTGGGGACGTACGCCGGCTCGGTGGTCCAGACCAGGTTCGGCTCCGTCCAGGTCCAGATCACGGTTCAGGCCGGAAAGATCACTGATGTCACGGCACTGCAGCTGACCGACGCTGAACGCAGGTCGGTGCAGATCAGCAACGAGGCAGCCCCGCTCCTGCGCGACGAGGTGCTCCAAGCGCAGTCCGCGAACGTGCAGACCATCAGCGGTGCCACGGTGACTTCCGACGCGTACTTGAACTCCCTTCAGGCGGCCCTCGATGCAGCCAACCTCTGAGCTGGGCGGCTCCGCTCTGAAGGCCCGGACCTTCGGCTCCATGGGCACCGTCATCAGCCTGACAGTTCCGTCCGGGGCCATCCCGGTAACAGCGGGCGACGGTGGTGCTGAGCTCGACACCGCAGCCACCGCCGTCGAACGGGTGTTTGCCCGCGCGGATGAGACCTTCAGCCTCTACCGTCCCGATTCCGAGGCCAGCCGGCTGGCGCGCGGGGAGCTTTCCCTGCGGGGCGCATCCGCCGGGATGCGGGACCGCTACGCGGATGCACTCAGCTGGCGGCTCATGACGGAGGGCGCGTTCTCCCCGGAGCGGCCCGACGGCGTGCTGGATCTTTCCGGGATCATCAAGGGCTACGCGATCGGGCAGGCCGGTGCCGCGCTGCGGAGCCGGGGGATCACCGACTGGTGCCTGAATGCCGGCGGCGACGTGCTGGTGATGGGCTCGCCCGTGCCGGGCAGCGGAGCCGCGTGGGCGGCCGGGGTGGTTGACCCGCTGGACCGCTCGGCACTGCTTTCCGCCTACGGGCTGGGCGGGCCTGGCACCCGGTGCGCCCTCGCGACGTCGGGCTCGGCGGAGCGGGGGGACCACATCTGGACTGCGGGCTCCCGCGGCGTCGAGTTCGCCCAGGTCTCCGTGGCCGCAGCAGACATTGTCACGGCCGATGTGCTGGCCACGGCGATCGTTGCGGGCGGGACGGCAATGCTGCACCGGGCCACAGACGGCTGGGACATCGATGTGCTCGCCGTGCGCCGCACCGGGGAACTGCTCGCGACGCCGGGATTCCGTGGCTAGGTTGCCGTTCTAGAGGTGGGTCAGCTGGCCGTACTTCGGTTCCAGTCCGTCGCCGGAGGACTTGCCGGTGACGCGCCGGACAACCCACGGCCCGGCGAATTCGCGGACCCATCGGGCATTCGCACGGAGGGCGTCCACTCGGCTCAACTCAGGGACCGGAGTCATGGGCGGGACGTCTATCGAGTGCTCGTGGGCCAGGACCGTAAGGACGCGCTTGGCCATGTTCGCGTGGCCGGCGGCGGACATGTGCATCCGGTCGGTGGCCCACATGCCCCAGTCGTAATACTCGCTGAAACGCCAGTAGTCGACCAGCAGGGCACCGTTGTCTCCGGCGATGCCACGAACCAGTTCGTTGTAGATGGCCGTGCGGCCGCGCATGGTGCCGAAAATCTTGGAGCCCCTCGCGTCGAAGCCGGTGAACATCACCACAGTGGCGCCGGTGGCCGTGAGCTTGCGGATCCCGGCGTCGTAGTCGGCCAGCAGGTCATCGATGTCGACCTTGGGCCGGAGGATGTCGTTGGCGCCGGCGTAGATGCTGACCACGGTGGGTTTGAGTGCGACGGCGGCATCCACCTGTTCGGCCATGATCTGGCGGAGCTTCCTGCCGCGGATGGCAAGGTTCGCGTACCCGAAGTCCGGGTCGGCGGCGCCGAGCCCCTCTGCCACGCGGTCCGCCCAGCCCCGGACGCCATTGGGCCGGGTGGGGTCGTCGTCGCCGACGCCTTCCGTAAAGGAGTCTCCAAGGGCTACGTAGCGGGACGTGAAATCCATGGGTCAAGTCTGCCAGCAGTTGCCGCGAGCAACAAAGACGGGATGCCCGACGGCGGCGCATTCAGCATTGGTGCTTAGATGTCCCGCAGAATCCAGTGGTCGTCGTCGAGGCGGGCCACGATTTTTTCGCCGATCCGGGCCAGGTCCGCGACGTCCTGCGGGCCCAAGGCGTCGAGGAACAGTGACCGGACCGCCTCCACATGGCCCGGGGCAAGCTTCACGATCGTCTCCATGCCAACATCGGTCAGGTGCGCCGTAGTGACGCGGGCGTCGCCGGGGTGCGGCCGCCGCTCAAGCCAGCCGCGGTTCTGCAGCTTGGTGACAACGTGGGAGAGCCGGGACAGGGAGGCGCTGGTGCGCGCGGCGAGCTCACTCATGGGCAGGAAACGCCCCTCGGTCTCCGAAAGCATCGCCAGCACGTTGTAGTCGAACAGGGAAAGCTTGCCCGCGGCATGGAGCTGGGTGTCCAGGGCTGCCGGCAGCATGGTGTTGATGCTGAGCTGGGCAAGCCAGGCCCGGCGTTCGTCGGCGTTGAGCCAGCGGGGTTCGGTCATGGCTACATTCTAGGAGACTGGAAGCTTGACGATTCAACTTCAGGCTGGGGAATTCCAGAAAAGTTCCCGCCTGCCCGCAGCCGGGTACCGGTAGGCTGGCCGCATGTACGTAGTCTCCCTGACATACAAGGTCCCCGACGACATCGTGGAGTTCCATCTTGCGGCGCATGTCACGTGGCTGCAGGCGGCCTTCGACGAGGGCGTCTTCATGGTCGCGGGGCGCAAAATCCCCCGCACCGGTGGCCTGTTGCTCTCCAACGCGGACCGGGCCAGCCTGGATGCCGCCCTGGCCAAGGACCCGTTCTACGTCAATGGTGTGGCTGATTTCGAGGTCATGGAGTTCCATGCCAACAGGGTGGCTCCGGGCTACGAAAACCTGCTGGACAGCTGAGTCCCTGGCGGCTACCCGGCGCTGGCCTGGTTCCCGGCGCGTTGATTCTTTAGTAGCTTCTTCAGGCCGCCCTTGCGGGGGACCCTCACGGGTTCGGGCCAGCGCGGCCGGAGCTGGTCGCCGAGGGTGACGCCGCGCAGTTTGCGTCCGAACAGGGGCAGCACCCAGTCGTGGACCCAGCGGCGCTGCCGGCGTTCCCACTCCCGCAGGCCCGGTTTCACCGGCGGCTCCAACTCCTTGGGCTTGATCTTGTGGGGCACGCCGAGGTGGTCCAGGACCTGTGAGGCGAGGTATTTGTGGCCTGCCTTGGACATATGCAGCCGGTCCGAATCCCACATCCGTGGGTCATGGAATGCGTCGAAGCGCCAGTAGTCCACCAGCACCGCGCCGTAGCGGCCGGCGATCTCGCGGACCCGCCGGTTGTAGAAGGCGTTGCGCTTCTTCAGCGGCTCCAGCAGCGCGGAGACCTTGACGTCGAAGCCGGTGAACAGCACCAGCGTGGCCCCCGTGCCGGCGAGCGCAGCCACGACGGACTCGTAGTCCTCCATGAGGGTGCCGATGTCCGTGCCGAAATCCAGGATGTCGTTGCCGCCCGCGTACAGGGTGACGAGCGTCGGCTCCATGGCCAAAGCAGGACCGAGTTGCTCACCGATGATGTGGCGCAGCCGCTTGCTGCGGATGGCCAGATTGGCGTACTCCCACCCCGGCTGCGCTTTGGCCAGCTTCTCCGCGACCCGGTCCGCCCAGCCCCGCACGCCGTTCGGGAACCGGGGATCGTAGTCCCCCACACCCTCGGTGAAGGAGTCCCCCAAGGCAACAAAGACGCGCCGCCCACCCCGATCCGGAAGCAAAGGAAATGAAGCCACCCCAAAACCCTAACCACCTCAAAAAACGGGCAGGGAAAGAGCAAGTTAACCCAAGGTGACCGCCCCGAGACCCGCATGGCAAAGCAACGGTCCGGGGCGGAAGCCCGGTAGAACAGGCGGACGGCACCGCCGAAAACTACAGCTCGGCTCTCCCCTGCCGCCAGTACCCCATGAACGCCACCTGCTTCCGGTCGATCCCCACGTAGCGCACAAGGTACCGGCGCAGCTCCTTGACGGTGGCCGCTTCGCCGGCGATCCAGGCGTAGAACGGCAGGGCCCCGGCGGGCTTGCCCGGGTTTTTGCTGGCTCCGATCGCCGCGGAGTCCATCCGGGCGGGGGTTTCCCAGAGGATGTCCTGGTCCACGTTGACGTCATCGGGTTCGGGGCCGGCTCCACCGGCCGCGGCCTTGAAGCCCACCCAGCCCGGCTCGGGAACAGCGGCGCGGACCGCCTCCTGCAGCAGTTCGCCGTGCGGACGTGAGCGGCCAATCGAGGCGCCGCGTGCCAGCCAGGTGATTTCGACGTCGGCGTCCGACTCAAGCTCCAGGAAGTCGCCGGCCTCGGGGACTTCAAGGAACGCGTGCCCGCTCATGTAGGACGGGAGGCTTTCCAGGATGGCGCTGATGGCCGGAACAGCGGTCTCGTCGCCGGCAAGGAGTACCCGCTGGGCCATGCCGGGCCGCCATTCGATGCCGGAGTAGGTCTCCGCCGTGACACAGTGCGCGGCCCGGTTGTTGGGTCCGATGATGGTGAGGGCGTCGCCGGGCTTGGCGTTCAGGGCCCAGTTGGCGGCGGGTCCGCCGTTGCCGGCGGCATCGAAGTGCAGCACGAAGTCGACGTCGATCTCCGGGTAGACGGCGTCGAGGCGTCCCTGCCGCACGGTGTAGGTGCGCATGGAGCCGCGGGTCGCCGGATCCATGGCCAGCCATTCCTGGTACCAGCCGGACTGCTCCATCTGGAACACCGGCAGCGGCAGCTGGGTGCCGTCCTCGGCGAGGGACGGGATCATCAGCTTCACGCGCAGGTCCAGGGTTTCGCCGTGGACGCCGAAGTCACGCAGGGAGTACCCGCCGAAGGTGATGCGGCGGAAATTGGGGCTGAGCTGCTGCACCGCGGCCACCGTCACGCCGAGCGCCAAAGTCATCGGTTGGGTGGTTGCGCTGCTGTTAACTGCCCTCATGGGACCAACTCCAGGGTTGCTGATTCGGCTTTTGGGAAATGGGTGTGGTGCCGGCCAAGCGGAATGATCAGCGGCGTGCCGGATATGGGATCGGGCAGCACCCGCGAGTCCAGGCCGAAGACGTCACGGACCAAGTCCTCGGTGACGACGTCGGTGGCGGTGCCCTCTGCCACGATTTTGCCGCCCTTCATGGCAATCACATGGTCCGCGTACCGGGCCGCCAGGTTCAGGTCGTGCAGGACGATAGCCACGGTGGTGCCGCGGTGCCGGTTCAGGTCGGTGATCAGGTCCAGGACCTCCACCTGGTGGGCCAGGTCCAGGTAGGTGGTGGGCTCGTCGAGCAGGAGCACCTCGGTTTCCTGGGCAAGCGCCATCGCGATCCACACGCGCTGGCGCTGCCCGCCCGAGAGTTCGTCGACATTGCGCTCGGCAAGCTCCAGCGTTTCGGTTGCTTCGAGCGCGCGCTGCACGGCTAGATCATCGGCCGCGCTCCAGCTGCGGAAGAAACCTTGGTGTGGGTAGCGGCCGCGGCCCACGAGGTCGCGGACCAGGATGCCGTCGGGGGCGGCGGGGTGCTGCGGGAGCAGGCCGAGGATGCGGGCGAGTTCCTTGGCTGGACGGGAATGGATGTCCTTGCCGTCGAGCGTCACGGTACCGCCGGCCGGCTTCAGCAGCCTGGACAGGCCGCGGAGGAGCGTGGACTTTCCGCAGGCGTTGGCGCCCACGATCATTGTCACCTTGCCCTCGGGGAGCTCCGCCGTGAGGTCTTCCACCACCCGGCGCTGATCGTACTGCAGCGTCAGGTCCTTGGCGTTGAGAACTGCCATGTCAGGCGTCCTTTCGGTTGGCTGTGACCAGGAGCCACAGCAGGAACGGGGCTCCCAGCGCGCCGGTGACCACGCCGACGGGCAGGACGGTGCCGTCCAGCAGCAGGGGGGCGATGTTGGCGGCGAAGTAATCCGCTGCGAGGACAATTAGGGCCCCGACGAACGCGGCGGCCGGGAGGCTGGACGTGCCGGTGAAGCGGCGCGCGATGGGGCCGGCCAGGAAGGCCACGAACGCCACAGGCCCGGCGGCGGCCGTGGCGACGGCGGCCAGGGCGACGGCGGCGGCCACCACGCCCAGCCGGGTGATGCCTACCCGGATGCCGAGTCCGGCGGCGGCGTCGTCTCCCAGTTCCAGGATCCGGAGCGGTCCGGCGAGGACGGCGACGGCGGGCACGAGGACCAGCAGCGCCAGTGCCAGCACGCCGGCGCGGTCCCAGCTGGCGGAGTTCAGGGACCCGTTCAGCCAGATCAGGGCCTCGGACGCGGTGCGGATGTCCGCCCGTGTCATGAGGAAGTTGACCACGGCGTTCAGTGCCGCGGCGATGCCGATGCCGGCCAGGATGAGCCGGCTCCCGGCCGCGTTGCCACGGTTGCCGCCGCCTGATCCGAGGGAACCGCTCCGGGAGATCGTGTAGATCAAGACCGCTACGGCCATGGCCCCGCACAGCGCCGCGCCGGAAACGGCCGCTCCGGAGGCCCCGAAAACGACGATGGCGGTGACGGCGGCCGCGCTTGCCCCGTAGCTGATGCCGATGACGTCGGGACTGGCCAGCGGGTTGCGCAGCATGGTCTGGAACAGGATGCCCGAGAGCCCGAAGGCAATCCCGATCATGGTGCCGATGACTGCCCGCGGGAGCTTGTTCTCCATCACGATGAAGCTGGCGCCGGGGATTTTCTCGCCGCCGGTGAGGTGGGCCGTGAGGATCCTGAAGAAGTCCGGGATGGTGACGGTGTAGCTGCCCAGCAGGATGTTGACAGCGAGGAGCACCACGACGGCGAAGGCCAGGAGGGCCGTCCGGCTCATGAACCGGGCATTGCCGGCCGGTTGGTGCTCTGCGGGGGCGCTGCCACCGAGCTCGTGCCTGACGTTGGCGAGGTCTGCCTGGCTCACAGCCCTGCCCCTTTCCCGCGGCGGACCAGCCACACGAAGACGGGCGCACCCACCAGGGCCGTCATGATGCCCGCGGGGACTTCGCCGGGGAGCAGGATGACACGGCCCACCACGTCCGAGAGCAGGAGCAGCACGGGTGCCAGGACCAGCGAGAAGGGCAGGATCCAGCGGTAGTCCGGGCCGGTCAGGAAGCGGACGGCGTGCGGAACCACCAGGCCGACGAATCCGATTGGCCCGGCCAGTGCCGTGGCGGAGCCGCAGAGCAGCACAATGCCCAGCGCGGTGACGCCGCGGGCCAGGCCGACGCGCTGGCCCAGGCCTCGGGCGATGTCGTCCCCGAGGGCGAGGCTGTTCAGGATCCGCCCGGTGAACAGGACGATCAGTGCCCCGGCAGCCAGGAACGGCAGCCCGGGCAGCACCACCGACCAGTCCCGGCCGGCGATCCCGCCGACCTGCCAGAAACGGAACCGGTCCAGGGTGTCCTGGCTGGAGACCAGGACGACGTTCATCAGCGAATACAGCCCTGCGCTCAGGGCCGCGCCGGCGAGTGCCAGTTTGACCGGCGTCGCCCCGTCACGTCCCATGGAGGCGATCAGATAGACGGCGACGGCGGCTGCTGCGGAGCCGATGAACGCGAACCAGATGTAGCCGGTCAGGGTCGAAACGCCGAAGACGTAGATCCCGGTGACGACGGCGAGGGCGGCGCCGGCGTTGACGCCGATGATGCCGGGGTCGGCGAGGGGGTTGCGGGCCACCCCCTGCATGGCCGCGCCCGCCAGCCCGAGGGCGCCGCCGGCCAGCAGGCCCAGCACGGTGCGCGGGATGCGGGCGTGGATGACGGCGTGGTTGCCGTCGGTGGGGTCGAACTGCGTCAGCGCCTGCCAGACGGTGCCGAGGGGAACCCCGCGGGCGCCGACGGTCAGGGACGCTGCACAGACCAGAACAAGTACGACGACGGCGGCCAGCAGCCAGGCGGCCTGCGTTGCGGGGGCTTTCCTCCCGGTGGGGGCCTGGGGTGCGCCGGCCGCGCTGGCGGCGGGCGCCGTCGTCGTACTGTTCGTCATGGGAGGGTGTTACTTCGCTGCGGTGACTTTGTCCGCTGCGGTGGCCAGCTGCGGCAGGAACGTGTCCAGTGACCAGGGCAGGCTCAGCGGTGAGGAAGCGGAGATGGACAGCGTCAGCGTGTTGTTCGAATCGGCAACCAGGGCGCCGCTCTTGATGGCGGGGATCTGGCCCAGGAGCGGGTCGGCCTTGATGGAGCCGGTGGTGGCCGCATCCGGCACCCAGGTCACGAAGATGTCCGAGGTGAGCTCGTTGGCCTTTTCGGCGGACCAGGGGATGAAGAATTCCTTGGAGCCCTTGGAGTTCTCCTCCACGACGGATGCGAGCTTCATGCCGATCTCGCTGAGGAAGCGCGGACGGTTGTCGTTGGCCGTGTAGACGTTGACGCCGTCGCTCTTGTCCGGCTCCAGGTTGCCGTAGATGAAGGTTTTTCCGGTGATCTGCGGGTACTTGGAGACCTTGTCCTTGATGGTGGCCTCGGTGTCAGAGACCAGTTTGTCGGCTTCGGCTTCCTTGCCGAGGGCCTTGCCGATGATGGTGGCGGAGTCCTGCCAGGACGTGCCGTAGGCGATCTCCGGCTGGGCCACGACGGGTGCGATTTCGCTGAGCTTCTTGTAGTCCTCCGCCGTCAGGCCGGAGTAGGCGCCAAGGATGACGTCCGGATTGAGCTTGGCGATCTCGGTGAAGTTGATGCCGTCGGCCTCGGAGAACTGGACGGGGGCCTTCGCCGAGCCGAAGCCCGCGCCGAGCTTCTCCAGCGCGGCGTCCTTCCACGGTGTGGAGCCCTTGTCATTACCGCCCCATTCGTTCTTGGGGACGCCCACGGGAACCACTCCGAGGGCAATGGCGACATCGTCGTTGACCCAGGAAACGGTCACAATGCGCTTGGGTTGTTCCTTGATGGTGGTCTCGCCGAAGAGGTGCTTGATGGTGACCGGGAAAGCGATGCTGACCGGCTGGCTGGGGGCGTCCGTCGCCGTCGAGGTTGCCGGGCCGGTGGAGCAAGCGGTCAGGGTAAGCGCGACGGCGGCCAGAAGAGCTGCGGGCCGCCCTGCGGTCTTGCGGAGGCTGCGGCCGGCTGGGCGGCCGGCGGAACGGGGGAAGACGGCGGAAGCCACGGAACTCCTTAGGTAAGTGATCCAAACCTAAGTAAGGCTAGCCTATCCTTTGAATAATTAAGAAAGGTTTGAGTAACGTAATTGTCTCAATGCAAACAACGCGGGGTCACTTATAGCCCATAACGGTGGCGTTTATGGGCTATAAGTGACCCCGCGTTGCCTTGGAGTGGAGTGGTGGTCAGCGCAGGACGATGTCCACAGGGTTCGCCTCGGACCGCCAGATGCCCTCGGTCCCCGCACGCGGGGCAATCACCGGCGCCGTCAGGACGCCGGAGCGGTTAGTGCGTTTGTCCCGCAGGATCTCCGTCACCGATCCCAGGTGCCGGGAGAGGTCGATCACGTTCTCCGGCGCGGCCAGCAGCAGCTGAAAGCCGAACTCGTGCAGGGCCTTGATGCCCGCCCCGGCGAACTCCTCCGAGGCGAGCACGAAGGCCTCGTCCATCATGACGGTGCCGTAGGTGGTGAACCCCTGCTCGGCGATGCCCAGCTGGTAGCTCAGCGCCGCCGCCATGATGAACGCGGTGAAGCGCTGCCGCTCGCCGCCGGACATGGAGCCGGTGTCCGCGTGCATGTAGACCTCGGTTTTCTTCTGGCCCTTCCCCGCCCCCTTGGGGCCGGCACTGTGGGCACCGGTACTCTGCACTTCGCGGTGCTCCTTGCACTGGATGAACAGGTGGCCGCGGACGTCCAGCACCTCGGCGCGCCAGCGCCGGTCCTCCGGAGTCTGCGAACCGAGCCGCTTCACGAGCGTTTCGAGCGACTTGTAGCGCGTGGTGAGCTCGGCGTCGTCGTCCGTCGCCGCCCCGGACGCCGCAGTGACCGTCTTGCCCGGCCGGGTATGCCGGACCTTGAGCGCGTTCTGGATGGCGTCCTTGAACTGCTTAGCCGTCGCGGGCAGCGTCTGTTTGATATCGAGTTCCAGGAAGCTGCCCTCGTGGAAGTTGACCTCGGACAAGATTCCGTTCAGCGGCAGGATGCGGCTGGTGATGGCGCGGCGCTCCTCGTCCAGCAGGTGCAACAGGGTGCTGAAGGATTCGTGGGTCCGCTGGTTGAAGAACTGCCGGAATTCAGCCTCCTGGGCGGGCAGCCCGTCGCTGACAATCGCGTGGTAACGGGATTCGAACTCCCCCGCGGCGCCGATCGAGGTGCCGTGGTCCGCGGAAATCGCCGTGCCCCATTCACGGACGAAGCCCTCGAAAATGCGGGTGAGACGCTCTGAAGTGGCCTGCCCGCGGGATTCGGCCCCATGCAGTTCCGCAAGGAGCCGCGTGCGGACCTGGTTGGCCAGATTGTCGAGTTCGTGCATCTCCAGGACGTCGCCGAAGCCGGCGAAGTACGGTTCCAGCGCGGCAACGCCGGCGTCCGACGGCGGCGCCTGGGCCAGCCGGCTGCGGGCGGCGTCGAGCAGCGAATCAGCGGCGGTCATGCGCGCATCGAGGGCTTTGTACTCGCTCTGCAGCACGGCCGCGGCCTCGGTGCTGGACTGGTGCCTGTGCCGCGCGGCTTCGATGCTGGCACGCAGCGGTTCGAGGTCCGCCTGCGCGGCAAGGGCGTCCTTGAGGCGCTGCTCGATCCGGGCGAGCTCCTCCGCGGCCACCGCGGCCGAGACCTGCTCCCAGGTCCGGTGGTCATCGGCCACGCGGCGCAGGGCATCGAGCTGGCGGGTCATGCCTTGGTGTGACTCTTCCCTGGTTTGCGCCAGTTCGGCGGCCTTGGCCAGCGCCTGTTGCAGGTCCTCAACCTGGGCCGCCACAAGTTCGAGCTTGGCGGCGTTGTCGAACCCGAGGACGTAGTCCTGCCGGGACGTGAAGCGATCGTCCTTTTCCACCGTGTGGCGGTTGCGCTTGACCACGCCGCCCAGGCTCAGGCCCTTGTCCAGGCCGGCGAGCTGGTCCGGGTCTTCCACGCACGGGTAGGCGAAGTCGAGGGCAATCCGTTCGCGCAGCCACGCGCTGGCCTGCCCAAGGGCATCGGCGTGAGCGCCTGCGGCCAGGCCGGCGTCGGTGAGGAAACGGAGCTTGGTCAGCAGATCGCCGTCGGCCACGTCCTCGACAGCCAGCGCGCCGCCGGCCAGGGGCCGGGAGACGTCTACGGCGCGCAGCGCCCCGCGCACGGAGTGATCGTTGAGGTACCGGGTGACTGCCGCGAAGTGCTCGCCCGGGACCAGCAGCGTGGTGGCCAGGCTCCGCAGCGCGCGCTCGGCGGCCGGGCGCCACTGTTCCTGGCCCTCGGCGAGGTCGATCAGCTCGCCGCCGAAGGGCATCTGTTCCTCGGGCACGCCCGTGGCGGCCGCAATGGCGCTGCGGTTTTCAATGCTCGACGGCGGCAGCAGCGACTTTCGCGTCTTCAGCGAGACGAGCTCCTGCTGGGCCGCGGCGAGTTCGCGCTTCCGGGTGGCGTGGCCGTCAAAGGCCTCGAAGCGCAGTTCCTTGAGTGCCTCGGAATCGTCCTGGAGCTCGGCCGAGCGTGCCGCGGCGTGCTCGTGGGCCCGTTCCCAGCCGGCGGCCGACCACTGGAGTTCCAGCCCGGCGTCGGTCAGCGCCTTGCGGGTCGATTCCTCCACCTCCTGCCGGAGCTTGAGCCCCACCCGGGCGTTCTCCAGGGACTGCTCTATCGCGGAAATCGCGTTGCCGCCCTGGTTGTTGTACTCCCCCTCCAGCTGGCGCAGCTCCTTGGCGAAGCCGTCGCGGACAGCGCGTTCGGCGGCGAGGTCACTGGCCTTGGCCTGGGCGAGCTCCTTCAACCGGGCCAGGGTCTTCTCATGGACCGTGACAGCGAGCTGCTGCTTGTAGGCCTCGAATTCCTCACCTGTTAGGTCCCGCAGCCGGTTCGCGTCCAGCAGCGCCTGCGCGTATTCCTTGTTCAGCCCGGGGACGGGCGCCAGCTGGTCGCGCTGCTGCCGGACGTCCTCGAGGCGCTGCCGGATGGACATGAGGTTGCTGAATTCCTCGACGACGTCGTCCGCCGCCGCAAGTGTGGCGGGGGCATCGAGGACCTGGTCGCGGAAGAAGGTGTTGACGCTGCCGCCGAGTCCCTTGCCGGCCTGGATGACGCGCAGCAGCGGGAGGGCCTGATCCGAGTTGATGCCGAGGAGGCGGCGGAAGCGTTCGGCGAAGGCCTTGTGAACGTCGAAGATCTGGGCGTCCGGGAAGATCGCGTCCAGCGCGGACTTGGTGAAGCGCTTCTCCGCGATGCCCTCGATCGCCGCGAGGTCCAGGGGCTTGTTGTCGATCATGTAGTACCGGCCGACGCTGGATTCCGTGCCGTTCTTGGGCAGGTCGAACAGCGCCGATACCGTCACCCGGGTGCCGGCGGCGTTGTCAAAGGTGAGCGCGACGGCGGACCAGGTGGCGCCGGGGCGCTGGAACGCACTCGCGGAGCCCTCGCCCACCGCCTTGTCGCCCACCTTGCCGCGCATGTACGTGAACGTGGTGCGCTTGTCCTCTACAGCGCCGCCGGCCCGCTGCGCGGCGGCTTCGTTGGAGCGGGGACGGGCGTCGAAGACCCGAAGCATGGCATCGAACAGCGTGGACTTGCCGACGCCCGAGTTGCCGGTCAGCAGGGTGCCGTTGCGGTCCACGTGCATGGTGTGGGCGCCATGGAACGTGCCCCAGTTGACCACCTGGACGAGGGCCAGGCGCATCTGGCCGGGGTTGGTGAGCTCGCCCATGGGCAGCATGGTTGCGAGGCTCACTGGGCTGCCTCGTTCGTTTCCGTGGTTGCGTCAGGCGTGGCCGGTGATGCCGCTTTGGGGGACGACGACGGTGATGCCGCCCCCGGGGCGGCATCACCGTCGTCGTCCGGGTCGTCATCCGTGCTTGCCGGTGTATCTGCATCGAGCTCCAGGAGTGGCTCGGTGCCTGACTGGTCTGTGCTGGCCGCGATGAGGGCTTCGATTTGGGCCGGGATGTCGCCGATGTTTTCGAACGGGAGGGCCAGGGGGAGGGCGTTGGAGATGGTGTAGACCTCGTCCAGGCCCGTGGCGAGGAGGAGCTGGCGGGCCAGGAGCTTGGTAATGGCGCGATTGACGACGTCGGCATCGCGCAGGGCATCCTGCTGGCCGGTGGGCTGGTAGTGGGCCACGAGTTCGGCGATTTCCTCGCGCGTGATCGTGGGGTCTGTCTGGGCGGTGACGTGGCGGTCCAGGAGCAGGCGCAGGCGGAGCAGGACGATGGTTTCGACCCGGCTCAGGGCACGTTGCTGGCGCAGGATGCTGGAACGGGTGCTGCCGCCGATCGCCTCGGGGTCCACGGGGCGCAGGACGGCCACCTTGCGTTCGTGGTCCAGCTGCAGCGTGAGGAAAAGTTCGGAGAGGCGGCTGCGGAGGATCAGCTGGTTGTCCAGGAGCGTGGTCCACAGTTTTTCGTCGCGCCCGCCGTCGATGTATGGGCCCTTGAGCAGCTTCACGAGCGCCTGCCGGACTTTCATCGGGAGCACGCCGGTATCGCCCGGGAAGAGGGCGGCGCCGTCGACGAACGTGTCCCGGGGAGTGACGGTAAAGGGGTCGCTCCGGACGTGGCCGCCGTCGTTGTCGGCGGGCACAGGGGGCAGATCGGCTGTCGCAGTCTCTGTCGCAGTCGAAGTCGCAGTCGCAGTCTCAGTCTCAGTCTCAGTCTCAGTCTCAGTCTCAGTCTCAGTCTCTTCAGTCATGGTCAATCCTTTGCGAGCGTGACGACGGGCAGGTAGGCGGTGCGGGTGGTGCCGTCGATTTGTTCGAATTCGATGGGGCCCCAGGCGCCGCGGTCGAAGCCGGCGCCGTCGTGGAGGGTCTGCGACAGCAGGGCCCGGATGGAGTTGATGTGGCGTTCCCCGGCTGGCAGTTGCGCCCAGGCCTCGGTCAGGGTGGTGGCCCCCACGAGCGCGGCGCGGATGGCTTCCGGCTTGGCCTTGGCGGACCGGGGCGAGCGCGCCCGGTCCGAGTCGGAGAACGCGATGGGGTCAGCCAGTTTGGGCGGGGCGGCGAATTCGTCCGGGTCGAAGAGCTTGACCATGGCCAGGGATTCGAAGCCGGCGCTGAACAACACCGGCCCGCGGACCAGGCCGGGCCGTTCGCGCTCGTAGGGGAGGGAGCGGATCGCCTGCTCGGCCTCCCGCAGGACCCTGCGGAGCCGGACCGACTGCCGGAAGTCGTCACTTTGGACGTAGGTGTTGAGGCTCTCGCTGAGCTTGCCGTAGATCCTCTGGATCTGGCTGTGCTGGCTGCGGAGTTCGGCCACGAGGTTCTTGAGGGTCTCGCGTTCGTCCTGGCTGAGCTCATCCGCGAATTGCCGGCTCAGCACTTCCCCGATCGCCGATCGGAACCTCAGCTGCTGTTGCGGGTCCTCCAGGAACGCGGTGAAGGACCGGAACGTCCGGCCTTCGGGGCTCTGCCGCAGCCGCTTGTCGGCCTCGAGTACCTGCGCCATGGTGGCGCCCTTGCTGAGGGATTCCTCGATGATCTGGTTGCGCAGCTCCCCCACGAGCTCTTCAATCCGGTCACGCATCTTCTTGTAGTCCGCGGGCAGGCTGGCGGCGAGATCGAGGATGTTGCCGGCAGCCTCCACGGCCTCGTCGTCATCGAGCAGTCCGTCGAAGTCCCCGGAGCTGATGTCCTCCATCAGCTGGCGGCGCTCGTCGATCTCCTCTTCAAGGGATTCAATCCGTGCAGTCTGGTCGGGGTTGGTCTCGTTGGCGAGCTTTTCCACATCGCCGAGGAGTGTGCCGAGCCGGGAGCCGTTCAGCGTGGACCGCTCGCTGGACAGGCTGTCCAGAAAGGCCAGGACGCGGGCAGCAGGCTCGGTGACTTCGTAGACGATCTGGCCAGACTGGTTCCGGCGCGTCAGGAAGTTCTTGCGGGTCCATTCGTCCGCATATTTTTTTCCTGAGAGCGCGCCGCCGGCCGAACCGCCCTGCTGCTCTCCGGTGCCGGGCTCCTGCCGGCGGAGCTGCTCGAGGAAGGCGTCGACGTCGGCGTGGAACTGTTCCAGCGGCAGCTGGGCGCGGGTGCGGGTGAAGGAGGCCTGGAGCACGGCGATCACCCACGGCGCCGAGCGCGTCAGCGCCCAGGCAGGTCCTTTGGTGAGGAGCTCGAGGTCCCGGAGCCGGGCGCTGATGGCGTCGGCTGATGACACGGCGGAGCGGGACACGCACTCTCCTTCGGCTGCCAGGGGATGGTTGGGGGTGGTGCTGCGGGGCGGCGGAATCGAAAAACTGCCAGCTACAAGGTTAACGCAGGGCCCCGGCCGTTAACGCAGGCCCGGGCAGCATTCTTCGTTGTGCGCTCCCCCGCGTCGGAGCAAACTGGAATGACCAGCTGAAGGGAGACGATCATGCGGAAGAGAACGATGTGGATCGCGGGGGCGGCCTCTGCAGCAGTGATGCTGGGGGGAGCTTCGATTGCGGCCGGGGCAATCCGACAAGACCGGGATCTTCCCTCCCTGAGCCCGGACGACCTGACAGCCAGCATCGGAAAGCTTGCCCTGGATGGCGATTCCGACGGACCGGCGCTCACCGACGCCGACCGCGCCAGGGCAACCAGCGCCGCCCTGGCGAAAGTTGGCCAGGGCAGCGTCACCGAAGTGGAGCGCGACGACGACTCCGGCGCGGCCTATGAGGTCGAGGTACGCCTCAACGACGGAACCCAGGTGGACGTGGCCCTCGGAGCGGACTTCCAAGTGGTGAGCCAGAGCGCCCCCGGACCCGACGAGGACTGACGCAGGGAAGCATTCATGGCATTGACGTCCGGTGTGTCACCTGTGATTGGTGAGGCTGCCGCAACCGTGCCGTGACCTACGCCTCGGTAGCATTTCGATCCCGTATCAAGAGGCCGCGATCGTCCATGGGGCCCTAGTTCAGCACGTCTCCTGCACCCTACGCTCGGGCTACTGATTCAACCGAAGCGATGGTGCAGGGGGAAGAATGCAGTTCGACCTAAGCGCAGTGGAAACGGGCACGATGGTGGTGATTGGAACCCTCGTGTTCGCCTTGGTGATCGGCGCCTTCATGATGGTGTCCGCGTTCGCGGCCATGGTTCTGGTCGGCGTGGGCCGGCTCGCCTGGTACCTCGTAGCCGGCGCGGTGGTTGGCCTGGTTCACGGCATCAACTACGGTTGGGACCGGCTGGTCCACCACGCCTCAACCGTGGAATTGCCCGCCGATTTCCAGGTCGACTTCGGCGCGGACTTCCGGCCCGACCATCCGGGTCAGGCTTCCCCTAGCACAGGCACTTACCCGCGAGTAGTATTGCGGGACAGCTGAAGGGTCCTCCACCCGCGGCGGATCCAGGGCTCGAGCCGGCCACCCGGTTAGAGGAGATGCCCAATGAGCTCCGCCATCGAAGACCCCGCCACCGCACCCGACTCTCCAACACCCGACTCTCTGACACCAGGCACCGCGACGCCGGAGACCGCCGGGGCGCCGGACCACATCGGCCCCGACGCGTCGGCCGCCGACGCCCGGGCCATCGCCGAGGCCGCCCGCGAGACCAGCTGGACACAGCCCAGCTTCGCGAAGGGCCTCTACCTTGGCAGCTTCGACTTGAGCCTGATCCACCCGTGGCCCGAGGCCCCCGCCGACGACGTCGAACGCGGCGAGGCCTTCATGGCCCGGTTGACCGACTATTGCCGGACGATGTCGGGGCGCGCCATCGAACGGGACGACCGGATCCCGGACGACTATCTCAAGGGGCTCGCCGAGCTCGGCGCCTTCGGCATGAAGATTCCCCGCGAATACGGCGGACTGGGCCTGACCCTCGTGTACTACGGCCGCGCGCTGGCCGTGCTTGGCTCGGTGCACCCGAGCCTTGGCGCGCTGCTGTCCGCGCACCAGTCAATCGGCGTCCCGGAACCGGTCAAAGAATTCGGCACTGCTGCCCAGAAGCGGGAATACCTGCCCCGCTGCGCCGCCGGAGCCATCACTGCCTTCCTGCTGACCGAGCCCGACGTCGGCAGCGATCCCGCCCGGATGGGCAGCACGGCCGTCCTCTCCGACGACGGTGAGTCCTATGTCTTGGACGGCGTCAAATTGTGGACCACGAACGGCGTCATCGCCGAGCTGGTTGTGGTGATGGCCCTCGTCCCGCCGCACACCGATGCCGACGGGACCGCCCACAAAGGCGGCATCAGCGCGTTCGTGGTGGAAATGGACTCCCCCGGTATCACTGTGGAAAACCGCAACACCTTTATGGGGCTCCGCGGGATCGAAAACGGCGTCACCCGTTTCCACCAGGTCCGGGTCCCCGCCACCAACCGGCTGGGCCGGGAAGGCCAGGGCCTGAAGATCGCGCTCACCACACTGAACACGGGCCGGCTCTCGATCCCCGCACTGTGCGTCGCCACGGGCCGGTGGAGCCTGAAGATCGCCCGCGAATGGTCCAACGCCCGCACCCAGTGGGGTCGGCCGATCGGCCAGCATGAGGCCGTGGGCAAGAAGATCGCGTTCATCGCGGCCAGCACCTTCGCCTTGGACGCCGTGTTTGAACTCTCCGCGGAAATGGCGGACGCCGGCCAGAAGGACATCCGGATCGAGGCGGCCCTGGCCAAGCTGTGGTCCACGGAGATCAGCTGCCTCATCGCGGACGAGCTCGTGCAAATCCGCGGAGGCCGGGGCTTTGAAACGGCGGACTCGCTCGAGGCCCGCGGCGAGCGCGCCGTCGCCGCGGAACAGCAGCTCCGCGACATGAGGATCAACCGGATCTTCGAGGGGTCCTCGGAAATCATGAAATTGCTGATCGCCCGCGAAGCCGTGGACGCGCACCTGGCGGCCGCGGGAGACCTCGCCTCGGAGGACGCCCGGCTGTCGGACAAGGCGAGGGCCGCCGTAGGCGCCTCCGGCTTCTACGCGAAGTGGCTGCCCAAGCTCGTGGCGGGCGCGGGCATGGATCCGCGGTCCTACAGCGACTTCGGCAGGCTCGCCAAACAGCTCCGCTACGTGGAGCGCTCCTCCCGGCGCCTCGCACGGCAGACCTTCTACGGAATGGGCCGCTGGCAGGCGAAGCTTGAGCACAAGCAGGCGTTCCTGGGCCGGATCGTAGACATCGGCGCGGAGCTATTTGCCATGGCGGCCTGCTGCTCCCGGGCCGAGATGCTGCTGCGGACGCAGCCCGAAAGAGGCGCCTCCGCCTACGAACTCGCCGAGGCGTACTGCGAACAGTCCCGTGTTCGGGTCGACGAATATTTCGACCGTCTGTGGCGGAACACCGACGACGCCGACCACGCCCTGTCCCGCAAGACCCTGGCCGGCGACTACGCCTGGTTGGAGGCCGGGGTCCTTGACCAGTCAGAAGGGACCGGGCCGTGGATCGCGGCCGCCGGACCGCGCGCCTCGGTCCGGGAAGACCTGCACCGCAAGTACCGCTGACGGCGCCGCACGAATGGTAAGCATCCTTGCTAACCGGATACCGCCGTGGTTAGGTGGACGCCAGACTGTCACCCCTACGGTGCCTGTCATTCAGCGAAAGTGAACAACCCTCATGAGCAGCACAGCAGGCCCCGACGACAAGACGACACGCCTCACGACGCAGGAAGGGGACACGACCGGGCCGGTTACGGCAGTCCGCCACGACGAGTCCGTCCGTGATGCGCCCCGTCACGACGCACCCCGCCGCGAGGCTGTTGCCGAGACTGTCGTGGAAGGGATCCCCACGCGCCAAACGGTGGTGGCCCGCGAGAAGGAGCAGTTCGGCGGCATCCAAGTCGGCTCGGCATTCTTCGGCTGGCTGGCGGCCACGGGTACGGCCGTGCTGCTCACCGCACTGGTTGCGGCAGGCGGCACCGCCGTCGGGCTGGCCACCAACACCGATGTGAACGACGCCGTCGACCAGGCCTCCAACAACCAGACGGTCGGGCTGGCCGGCATCATCGTGCTGCTGGTGATCCTTCTGATTTCCTACTACTGCGGCGGGTATGTGGCCGGGCGGATGGCCCGCTTCAACGGCGTCAGGCAGGGCTTCATGGTCTGGATCTGGGCCCTGATCGCGGCGATCGTGGTTGCCGTGCTGGGTCTGGTTGCCGGGCAGCGCTTCAACATCCTGGCCAACCTGAACAGCTTCCCGCGCATCCCGATCAACGAGGGCCAGCTGAACACCCTGAGCATCATCGCGGCGATTGTCGTGGCCCTGGTGGCCTTGGTGGGCGCGGTGCTGGGCGGCCTCGCGGGGATGCATTTCCACCGCAAGGTGGATCGGGCCGGCTTCAGCCCGGCAGCAGTCGAGGAGACCCCCGTCGGGGACTCCTCAGCCGGGGACACCTCATTCGGGGACACCGCACCCTCACGCCGCTAGCCCGGGCACCGCTGGCTCGGAGGCGTCAGCCGGACACGACGCCGGACAAGTAGTACCAGCGCCGGTCCACCCGGACAAAGCGGCTCGTTTCGCGCTGGACACCGCGTTCGCCCTCGTGCCGGTAGTGCGCGGCGAATTCCACCACGCCGTCACTGTCCAGCGGGCCGCCCCGGCTGGTGGAAAGAATGTCCAGGCGACGCCACTGCATGCCGGCATCGAACTCCAGCTCCGCGGGCCGCGTGTCCGGGTGCCAGGTCCGGAGCAAGTAGTCCGCGTCCCGGACCACGAACGCGCTGTACCGGGAGCGCATGAGCTGCTCCGCCGTCGGCGCCTCGGCATCTCCGCGGTGGAACCGCCCGCAGCAGTGGACATACGCCTCGCCGGACAGGCACGGGCAGTTCCCCTCATACGGTACGGCCGAGCTGCTCGGGGACCAGTCCGCGCCGGCGGGCTCGGAATCGGCTGCTGCGGCGTGCGTCACAAGGTGTCCTTCCGGCGGGCCGGACGACGCCGGCGGGGCTGACTTTGACTATAGACGCCGGGGCGGAGGGGCCGGGCCCCGCTCGCGGATAACGGCTTCGACACATCTTCGCCGCGACCGCCCGGGGCGGCACGCGGCCAAGGAAAAGTACGTATTGTTAAGGGGGCTCCTGCCCGCCACGTGCTTGCGGCAGGGATCACGCTGCAGCAGTCTGACCAGGAGAGGTGACATGGAAGATCCAACAACCATTGCGCTGAACCTTACGTTTTTCGGGACCCTCGGCGTGGCGTTCTTCATGTTCCTCGGTCTCTTTATGGTCTTCGCCGCCACTCTCGTGCTCGCAGGGATCGGCCGGCTGGCGGCAGTCGTTGTCCTGGCCGCCGCCGGACTCCTCCGCGAGGGTCCCGGCATGCGGGAAGATCGGGCCCGGGAAGATTGGCCCCTGATCGAGCCGGTCAAGGCCGCAAAGCCCGCGCGCCCGGCCGTGACCAAGAAGCCTCGCCCCCCTGCCCGGAATGCAGGCAAGAAGGAGCCGGCGTTGTCGCCGGAGTGGGCGGCCGCCGTGGCCCGGGCAGATGCCCGCGCTGCCGCAAGGGCCAGGGCCGAAGCCGGCCGGGCCGTCCGGGTCACCGTCCGGGACCTGCCCAACCCCATGGCACCGGCACATGACATCAAGGAAGTCTCAGCCCTCGTGCAGTCGGCAACGGACACCAACGGAACACTCGGCGTCGTCCCGCGGGCGTTCCAAAAGCCGCCCATGCCCGCGGCAAAATCCCTGCTGGACACCGGCTCCCTCGTGTCACTGCGCGGCAGCCTGCCGGCCGGGAAGGCCAAACAGCCGGCCCAGGAGCGCAAGGCCGGCTGAGCCCTTACCCCGGGCCGGCAAGTCCGCTACGTTGGAACCCATGGAATTCAGATACCTCGGGAACAGCGGCTTCAAGATTTCAGAAATCACGTTTGGCAACTGGCTGACCCATGGCTCCCAGGTGGAGAACGACGTCGCCACCCAGTGCGTCCGGGCGGCGCTCGACGCCGGTATCAGCACCTTCGACACGGCGGACGTCTACGCCAACACCGCGGCGGAGACGGTCCTCGGCGCAGCCTTGAAGGACGAACGCCGGGAGTCGCTGGAAGTCTTCACCAAGGTCTTCGGCCCCACCGGGCCCAAGGGCCACAACGATCTTGGCCTGTCCCGCAAGCACATCATGGAATCCATCAACGGCTCCCTCAGGCGGCTGCAGACGGACTACGTGGACCTCTACCAGGCCCACCGCTACGATTACGAGACGCCGCTGGAAGAGACCATGCAGGCCTTCGCGGACGTCGTGCGGCAGGGCAAGGCCCTGTATATCGGGGTCAGCGAATGGACGGCCAACCAGATCCGCGATGGCCATGCCCTCGCCAGGGAACTGGGCTTCCAGCTGATCTCCAACCAGCCGCAGTACTCCATGCTGTGGCGGGTGATCGAGGCTGAGGTGATTCCGGCGTCTGAAGAGCTGGGCCTGTCCCAGATCGTCTGGTCTCCGATCGCGCAGGGCGTGCTGAGCGGCAAATACCACCCCGGCAAGCCGGCCCCCGAGGGCAGCCGGGCCACAGATTCCAAGGGTGGTTCGCGGATGATCGAGCGCTGGATGTCCAACGAGGTCCTCACCGGCGTCCAGCAGCTCAAGCCGATCGCGGAGGAGGCCGGGCTGACCATGGCGCAGCTCAGCATCGCCTGGGTGCTGCAGAACAAGAACGTGGCCTCGGCGATCATGGGTGCGTCCCGGCCGGAGCAGATTGAGAAGAACGTGGCGGCCGCCGGCGTGAAGCTGGACGCGGTGATCATGGACAAAATCGACGCCGCCATCGGCTCGCTGGCCGAACGCGACCCCGCGCAGACCAAATCACCCGCCTCCCGCGAGGCCTAGGCCCATGCCCATCGCGCCCGAGCTCGCCGTCACCGGATCCACCGGCCACCTGGGCGGCCTGGTGGCCAGGCTGCTGGCAGCGGCCGGAAGCGAGCAACGGCTCCTGGTGCGGGACGCCGCCCGGGCACCTGAGCTCGAAGGTGCCGTCTCCTTCGTGACCACCTACGCCGATCAGGACCGGACAAAGGCGGCGCTGGTCGGCGCGAAAACGGTGTTCATGGTCTCCGCCGCCGAGGCGGAGGACCGTCTGCAGCAGCACTACGCCTTCGTCGACGCGGCGGCCGCGGCGGGCGTCCAGCACATCGTCTACACCTCGTTCTTCGGCGCGGCGCCGGACTCCACGTTCACCCTGGGCCGGGACCACTTCGCGACGGAGGAGCGCATCAAGGCCTCCGGCATGGACTACACGTTCCTGCGCGACAACTTCTACCTGGACTTCCTGCCGCTGCTGGCCGGGGAAGACGGCTTTATCCGCGGCCCGGCCGGGAACGGCGTGATGGCGGCCGTGGCGCGGGCGGACATCGCCCGCTCGGCCGTCACCGTGCTGCGGGACCCGGCCCTGCACGTGGGACGGACCTATGACCTGACAGGCCCGGAGGACATCTCACTGGCCCGCGGCGCGGAACTCCTGACCGCAGGAACCGGCCGGGCCATCACCTTCCACAACGAGACCCTGGAGGAGGCCTACGCGTCCCGCGCCTCCTACGGCGCGCCGCCGTGGCAGGTGGACGCCTGGGTGAGCACCTACACGGCCATCGCGGCCGGCGAACTGGCCGGTCCGACGTCGGCGGTGCATGAGCTGACGGGCCGCGAACCGCTGAGCCTGAAGCAGTTCCTGGCGGAGGCGCACACGCTGTAGCCCGCGCGCCGGCGCCCCCGCGGGACCTGACGGGCCGGCCTGATCCGGTGTTGACGGTTTCCGGGCTGCGGCGTAGACCTGATTTCAGGTGACACCGGCCAGCAACGGGCTGGCGAACAGAAGAATCGGTGCGGAGAAGAATCGCAACGCCATGCCAAAGCAAATGTCCAGACACTCCGGCATCCTGAAAAGTCCGCGGCGGCAGGACCGGAGACTCGCGCCGCATTCCGGGGAGCCGAGCCACGGCCCGCTGACGGCGGACGAGCTCCAGCTCGCCGTGCGGAATCATTCCATGCCGCTCGAGGCCTTGCAGATCGATACCACTCCGCCCGGGCTGCACTACGTGCTCACCCACTTCGACATCCCCTTCATCGACATCGAGCACTGGCATTTGCAGATCGGCGGCGCGGTGCAGCGGGCCGTGGAGTTGAGCATGCGGGCCCTGCGCCGGGCACCGAGCATCACCCTCCCGGTCACCCTGGAATGCGCCGGCAACGGCCGGTCCCTGTTGCGTCCCCGTCCGTTGAGCCAGCCGTGGGTCCTGGAGGGAGTCGGCACCGCGGTGTGGACCGGCGTCCCGCTGGCCTACCTGCTGACCCAGGCCGGGGTGGAGGACGACGCCGTCGAGGTGCTGTTCACCGGGGCGGACTCCGGCGTCCAGGGCGGCGTCGCCCAGCAGTTCGCCCGGAGCCTCCCGATCGGCGAGGCCCTGCGGCCCGACGTCGTGCTCGCCTACCGGATGAACGGCGCAGACCTGCCGCCGCAGCACGGCTATCCGCTCCGGCTGGTGGTGCCCGGCTGGTACGGCATGGCGAGCGTGAAGTGGCTGTCCTCGATCAGGGTCCTGACCAAGCCCTATGACGGGTTCCAGCAGGCCGTGGCGTACCGCTACCAGCAGGATGCCGGCGATCCCGGCACCCCGATCACGTGGATCAAGGTCCGCTCGCTCATGGTTCCTCCGGGCGTCCCGGACTTCTTCACCCGGAGCCGGATCCTGCCCCGCGGACCGGTGATGCTAACCGGCCGGGCGTGGTCCGGGCAGGGCGCCGTGCAGCGCGTCGACGTCGGGATCGACGGAAAGTGGGCGCCGGCCCATCTGGAGCACCCGGCCGCGCCGTTCGCGTGGTCCGCGTGGTCGCTGCCCTGGGTGGCCGATCCCGGCGAACACGAGCTCTCCTGCCGCGCCGCCGATGCCAGCGGCGCGGTGCAGCCGCTGGAACCGGTTTGGAACTACCAGGGCATGGGCAACAACGTGGTGCAGCGAATCAGGGTCAGTGTGGAGTAGTGCCCCGTAGGGGGATTTGTCGTACGGGGACTTGACGGGCAGGTGGTCAGCGGCCGTGCCGCAGGTGCTCCGCATTCAGTTCGTCCAGTTCCTCGTCCGTGAGGTCATCGAAGCCGCGGGCCTCGTGCTTGTCGCTGCGCGAGAAGCGGATGAACATCAAGATGATCAGGGGCAAGTCGACAATTTCGCAGATGAACCACAGGACGTCCCCCGCCAGTTGCTGGTCGCGCAGGGCATCGGGGAACCAGCCCAGCGCGGACGGTGTGGTTGTGACGTGATCGAGGACCTGGCCGTTGAGGCGCAGCAGGATTCCGGGCACTGCATCGACCAGCAGCTCAATGAACACAAACACGAATTCCAGGATGAAGAAGGCGCTGGAACGGCGGAAGTCTGCCTCCTCGATGATCGGCAGTGCCATCATCATGCCCAGTAGCGGGACCCCGATGGTCAGGAGTGCCTCCGCCAACGGGGCTGCGCGGAGGGTGTAGAACGCCGGCGTGAGGAAGGTGGAGAAGAGCGCGAGGCCAAGGAGCGGGGCGGCCATTGAGTTGCCGGCGAGCCGCACAGCGCGGTGTGC
The DNA here is from genome assembly GCF_056396305.1 of Arthrobacter sp. 05T420. NCBI lineage: Bacteria > Bacillati > Actinomycetota > Actinomycetes > Micrococcales > Micrococcaceae > Arthrobacter > Arthrobacter sp. 05T420. The sequence continues at coordinate 27,595 of NZ_JBFTLG010000002.1, forward strand.
GAGCGCCTTGTTCAGCCGGTCGACGCCACGTGGCGGGAGGGCCGCCCTGGCCAGGGAGATCGGCTTCCCCAGCCCGATCAGCAGAGGCACCACGAAGAGCAGCAGGGAAATCTTGAGTGTGAAGGCCCACCGGAGCTGTGCGCTGTAGACGCCGGGGAAGCCGCACGTCAGCACGGTCAGGGACCCCAGGCCCAGGATGTAGAACGCCAGCGTCCGCCAGACGGGGTGGCGGTGACCGCGCGCCGCCGCGGCCTTCAGGCCCAGCGCATACAGCACCGCCGATCCGCTGATCAGGGCAGCGGCGGTCCAGTCAATCTGCCAGGCGGTGAGGACTACATCAAGGGGCGGCACGGGTTCATGCTAGTTGCCTTACCTTGGAGGAGCCCGAGTTCAACTTGCAGGGACCCGTCCCTCCGCGCCTACAATGAGCCGGATCCCAGCTCCGGGCTCACGGGCGTGCCCCCGCCGGCGCCCCACAGCACGCCGGAGGTGCCTGGGAGCCTGGTGGCCTAACCGGCGTCAGTAGTCCACGATCGCGCCGGCGGAGATATTGACGGTAGCGTCAGTGATGGCCGCCGCCTTGTCCGAGACGATGAAGGATGCCACGTTTCCGACGTCCGCCAGCGTGGCCGTGCGGTTCAAGTGCGCGGCCCTGGCAATCTCCACCACGATCTCCTCGCGGCCCTCCGCCTGCCAGGGGATGGTTTCGATAATGCCGCCGGTGACCATGGTAACCACCCTGATGCCGTGTTTGCCCAGCTCGAGGGCCCACTGCCGGCGCAGCCCTTCCATCGCGTCCAGCGCCACCTTGAACCCGCCCAGGCCCGTGATGGTTTGCGGACCGGAGCCGCCGAACATGAGCACGACGCCGGAGCGCTGCTTGACCATGTAAGAGGCTGCCGCGCGGGTAGTCAGGAAATGCGTGCGCGCGGCCAGGGCGATGGGCCGGGTGAAGTCATCCACGTCGATCTCCATGAGTGGCTCCTGCACGTCGCCAAACGAGATCACGTTGAAGGAAATATCGATCCTCTTGCTCTTCTTCGCCACCCGGCTCACGAAGGCATCCACCTGCTCTTCGTCCAGCGCGTCGACGACGGCGGTCTCGGCGGTGCCGCCGGCCTCACGAATGTCATGGGCTACTTTTTCCAGCCGCGATTCGGTCCTCCCGGCGATGTGGACCGTGGCGCCGTCGGCCGCGAAGGCCCTCGCCACCGCCCCGCCAACCGCTCCTCCGCCGCCGTAGATCAGGGCGGTCTTGCCGTAAAGCAAGCCGTTTTCCGGAATCCCGATATTCAGCATCTTTGCCTGCCTAGTGCCGCGGAGTTCGTGAATTCCCTCAACTATGTTCTTGCGGAGGGCCGGTGGCAAGAGGACCGGCAGCCGCACGGACCGGCGCTGCCCGCGGCGTGGCGGGGACGATTGTCACGCCGGGACCCGGCCAGGCGTCCCCCCAAAGCACACTCCTGACCGAACCACGACGTGCCGGGCGGGCTATATCCGCCCCAGCACACGAGAAATTGGACACGTCCAATTTCTCGTGCTGAGCCTACCCGGAAAATATTGGACATGTCCAATCTGCTAGACTCGCAGGCGACCTGATGATTTGTGACAAGCCCGCGCCTGATGAATATTGTCCGATGAAAGAAGCCACTGTGAGCGACGACCAGCCGACCCCCGCACCGGGTCCAGCCCTGGCCCGCAAGCTGAACATCCTGCTGGACACCGCCGAAGCCGAGGGCCGAAAAGTCACCTTCACCGATGTCCGGGACGCCATGTCCGCCGCCGGGACGCCGCTCTCCCGGGCCCGGTGGCATTACATGCGATCGGGCACGGGACCGGCCGTCAAGAAGGTCGAACTCCTTCAGAATTTGGCCAAGTTCTTCGGCGTAAGCGAGAACTACCTGATCGACGTCGACGAAGAGCTTCCGCCCCGGGTGGAGGCGCAGCTTGAATTGCTCGCGTCGATGCGGGTCAACAAGGTGCGCAACTTCGCAGCCCGCCAGCTGGACGGGCTCTCCCCGGAGACCCTGCTCCAGATCCGCGACCTGATCGACGAGCAGCTCTCCCGCCGGGATTCCGACGAGACCGCCCGCGGGGATTCCGGCCAACCCTGACGCCCAGCGCCCCTCACCACGCGCTGACCTGCACTGATATGATTCTGGCGAGGTTTGGCCGTCAGGAAGTGGCGTGTCCACGCTGACGCTCTATCAACAGCCAAGGACTCGGTACATGGATTACGACGCCGCCCGGGCGCGGGCCCGGGAAGCAGAAGCAAGCCTCTCCCTCAGCGAGCCGGTCTCCCCGGCATCAATCCAGGCGCACCTTGAACGGCAGCGGAACCGCAAGATCGTCATCAAGCCCATCGAAGGGGCAACGGACAAGGTCTGCGGACTGTGGTTCGGACTGGACCACATGGACCTGATCCTGCACGCCCGGGCTGCCTCCGAAGTCCACCGGCAGCAGATTGTTCTCCATGAGTTCGCCCATATGATCCTGCATCACGAACAGGACATCGTGTCCGCCGAATATGCGGGCACGTTCTTCCCGGACCTTGATCCGGAGCGCGTCGTCAGGGCACTCAAGCGGACCGATTTCCTCAATGAGTTCGAGGTCGCCGCGGAGCTCCTGGCTGACCGTCTCGCCGCACGCATCCGACGTTCCCAGGACCGCTCGGGAGGCCAGCCGGGGAACTTTGGATCGGTTTTCGGATGATCCAGCTCGTCGCAGCCGCGGTCCTTTTCGTTCTCGCCGCGGCCCGGATCCCGGCCATGATGCGGAACCGCCGCGATACCGTGTTCCTTTCGGCTTTGTTCGCCGGTGCCGGTTCGGTGTTGATGTCGCCGGCCGTGTACGCCGCGGTCGATGCCCACATCGGCGGATTCAATCTGGCCAAGCTTGCCTTGCATGCCTCGATGATCTTCAGCCTCTGGTACCTCCGGCGTTCAGTCCTCGCGGCGATCGTCCCGGCCGGCACGCGCCTGGCACTCGTGGTCTCCCTGCCGCTGACGCTCACGCTGGCGCTGGAATTGTTGTTCTTCGTCCTGACCGGCCCCACCACGACGACCGACAGCTGGGGGCTCTACCATGAGCGTCTGCCAGCCGCCCTGTTTTCCGCCGTGCTGATCGCCTACATCGGGTGGGTGTGCTTCGGGGTCGCCGTAGCGTGCTTCCGCTATATCCCGAGGATGCGCCAGTCCTTCAAGGTCGGGTTCACCATGGTCGGCGCCGCTAGCGTTCTGGCCCTGTTCGTGACGATCAAGTTCACGATCGGTCTGCTCTCCGTCCCGATCCCGGCGCTCCTGGCCGTCCCTGTGCCCCCCGACACCGCCATCCGGGTCGTGGAGATGCTCACCCTCATCCTGGGCGGTGCGGGCTTGACGGTGCCCGCCGTGGCCGGGCATGTCCGACTCAAGCGGCAGGCCCGCTGGGCGGCCGACGCCCTCGCCGGCGTCGAACCCATCAGGGACCGGGTCCTCCAGCATGCAGGCGGCGAACGCCTCCTCGAAAGCGACCCCTCCGCGCCAACCGGGGAACGGCTGCACCGGATGATCGTTGAAGTGTGGGATGCCGAGCTTGCGTCCGGCGGGACCTTGACTGCTCAGGAGCGCACTTTCCTCTTGGCCGCCGAAGAGCAGCTCGATCTGAACCGGCTTCCCTGACAGCTCCGCTCCGGTCATCGGGCCCGGGGCCGGCGTCAACGAGGCACGGCACTAGCTTTTGGGCGGCCCTTCAGAGCCTTCACCGCGGGGGCCTTCACCGACTGAGCCCGAGGGCTTAGGACCGGGCACCCCGCCCGCCGGTCCGACTGCGGGTGCGACTGCGGGTCCCGCGTACGCCGGCACCGGCAGCTCGCCCGGATCGATGGGACCCATATCGAGGTGGAACGGCGGATACTCGTCCCGCATGAGTGCAACATAGGCGATCACGCGGTAGATCCAGCGGTTCAGGCCGAGCACGAGGTCGAAGATCCCCCGATAGTATTTTGCCGTGAACAACAGGATCACCCCGGCAATGAGGACCAACAGCCCGAGGAGGGAGATGCCCACACTTTGCTGTTCCCACTCGCCGCCCTGGAATACCCACGTCGTCGCCGTCCCCGTCAGCACGCCGATGATCAGCAGATGCGGAATGGCCAGCAGCCACGATTTCACCAGCACCAAGCCGCGGGATAGCCGTTCGGGATAGTCGACGTCGAAGTCCGCCGGGTAATCGGTGCGAGCCAGCGTGAAGGGCGGATAGGCGTCCGTGCCGATCGCACTGAAGGCATAGAAGGCCACGCGCCAGTTCCAGCGGATCACGCCGGCATTGAAATTGAACAGAGAGCGCGGGTAGCGCGCCGTGAACAGGATCGCGAACCATGCCACGACCGTGACCACGCCGAAGACGAACCAGAGGAAGAACAGGATGATGCAGTGCGGGATGGCCAGGAACCACTTCACGAGCCACATCCACCGTGAGAGATTCGGATCGAGGTAGCCGTGGAGGCGTGCGGGGTAAACGTACGGTGTAGTCGCTCCCGGCGTTACCGGATAGGGAGTCACCGGATACTGAGTTCCCGGCGCGGCGGCGTAAGCCGCTACAGCACCCGGCGGCGCAGACGTGTTCTGCTGGCCGGGGCCGGACCCGGGCGGGTATGAACCCGCCAGATATGGCTGGCCGGGCTGGGCTGGCAGGTAGCCAGGAGGGACGCCGCTGCCCGTTCCGCCTTGGCCCGGCCCGTCACGGCCGAGTCCGGCGGCGCCCAGCACGATCAGCGGCACCCCGATCAGCAGCATCACCAGGCCGCCGATCAGCAGTCCGATGAATACCGGCAAGAGCAGGTCCGTGCGTGCGCCGGCCTGCAGATTCACGCTCACCGGGGAACTCGCGTCGGCGTTCATGACCACGGCGGCCCAGGCCCCGGAGCGAAGGTTCCAGGTTAGTTCCTGCTCCCCCGGGCCCGTGGCAGTCGCGGTCCAGAAGTTCTGCTGCGCCGGATCGGCCGGGATTTTGGCACCGTTGACGTCGCGGTACAGCGCACGGAAGGGGCGGAATCTGACGTCGACGATTTCGGTGCGCTGGACACCGGCCAAGTACGCCGCAACATCGGCCCGCGGGGCAATTCCGATGAAGATTTGCTTGCCGGGATCGGTGGTGGAACCGCGGAGCAGCACGCTGCCCGCAAAGTCCACGGGGACGCCGTCGTTGACGCCGCCTCCGGTCGTGAGGTCCAGCCGGGGGGTTGTCAGTGCGTAGGAATTGCCTGAGAACTGCTCCGACGGCGTGATGAAGTACCTGCCGTCCCGCTGCTGGTAGTTGACCCAGCCCGTGACCCCGGCGCCCGCCAGCAGTCCCAGACCGACCAGCGCGCACAGCGAGCCGATCACCAGCATGACAATTCGGCCTGCTTTCATGGCCGCCGTCCTTTCAGATGGTCCGTTTGCCACGCCCGGCGGGGCGGGACTTCCGGAAACTGGCGGCCCGGGCCGCTACCGCCCGCGCCAGGTCAGGAACGGATTGGCTTCGGCGATGATGTCTGCACCGCCGGCACGGAGGACGCGCGCAATCTTCGTGACGGCGTCGCCGTGGCTGAAGGTGCTCAGGCGGGTATTGCAGGCGGCCGGCTTGGCTGCCGTTGCCTGGCGCTGCCCGATGCCAGGGGTGTGGACAAGGAACGCTTTCACGCAGTGATCACCACTTTGAGGGCCTTCGTCTCCGCGGCGTGGGCGAAAGTGTCGTACGCCTCCATGAACTCGTCAAAGATGAAGTGGTGGGTGGCGAAACTGTCTGCAGGGATTTTCTGTTGAGCGACCAGCTTGAGCAGCATGGGGGTGGTGTTGGTGTTCACCAGGCCCATGCTGATGTTGATGTTCCGGATCCAGAGGTCTTCGACATGCAGTTCCACGGCCTTCCCGTGGACGCCCACATTGGCCACGTTGCCGCCGGGCCGCACGATCTCGGTACACATCGTGAACGTCGCCGGGACGCCCACGGCCTCGATCGCGACGTCCACACCCTGCCCGTCTGTCAGGACCATCACCTGTTCCCTCCAGTCGGGAGCGCTGGAGAGGACCACATCCGTGGCGCCGAATTCGCGGGATTTTTCGAGCCGGTTCGGGTCGCGGTCGACGGCGATGATCGTCGCGGCGCCGTAAAGTCCGGCGGTACAGATCGCGGCGAGTCCGACCGGGCCAGCGCCGATCACGGCGACCGTGTCGCCGGGCTTGACACGGCCGTACTGCACACCGATCTCAAAGCCGGTGGGAAGGATGTCGGAGAGCATGACGGCTTGTTGGTCGCTGACTCCCTCAGGCAGGAGGTGCAGGGAGTTCTCGGCGTACGGGACGCGGACGAACTCGGCTTGGGTGCCGTCGATCAGGTGCCCGAATACCCAGCCAATGCCGGACGTGCCTTCCTCCCCCAGGCAGTGGGAATACAGGCCTGTCTTGCAGTTGGCGCAGTGCCCGCAGGACTTGATGCAGGAAATGATCACGCGGTCGCCCACCTTGAGGCTGGTGACGGACGCCCCGATCTCCGTGATGGTGCCAACCCCCTCGTGGCCCAGGATGCGGCCCTTGGCCACGGTGGGGACGTCGCCTTTGAGGATGTGCAGATCGGTGCCGCAAATGGTGGTGGTTTCCACCTTGACGATCACATCGCTGGGGCTTTGGATGGTGGGATCGGGGACGTCGGTCCACGACTTCTCCCCGGGCCCACCGTAGACAAGGGCTTTCATACGTGTTCCTTGGTCTTGAGAATGACCAGCGGATCCACGAGGCGCAGACGGCACGGCGTCTCCGTACTGTCGATCCCCGACGACATCAGCGAGGCGCGGGCGCGCTCACGGAGTTCTTCGATAGCGGCGGCCGACACCCGGGCATGGGCGAGGTCGAGCACAAGCTCAAAGCTGGGGAGCTTGCTAGTGACGCGGCGGCAAACCACATAAAGTGCCCGCACGTTGGCTGCGGTCACCACGCCATGCACCTCGATCCGCGCTGATTCGGCGTCGGCGTTCAGGCGTATGAGAACTTTCAGTTTGGGGTCCCCGGAATGGTGGTGCATCGTCATGTGGCCGTGGCCTCCTGCCTTTTCCTGCTGAAGCCGGGGTTCCCCCCTCAACTACGACGCCCAACTGGCCGTGCAGGAACCTCCCCACATTTAGCTTGGTGGGCTTGCACGGCAGGGGTAAGGGGCGAAAGTCCCGTGTGTGTGTTTGGGTCCTGCGGGTTCAGATGCTCGATTTATGGGTTCCCGACTTTGGGTTCTCGACTTTGGGTTCAGGGGCGTGCACGCCTAGCCTGTTTCTATGTCTGCTCCGCTCGTTCCCTGCCCCGCGCCGGACCTCGTGCTGGCCTCGGTGCGGCAACCCGGGGACGGAACATGCTTCGACGTTCATCTTTGCGGCGGCGCCGTCTCTGCGATCATCCCGTCGCGCCAGGACGCCCCTGCGGTCCCCGCTGCCACCCGCGTGGTTGACCTGGACGGCCGCTACGTCATTCCGGGGCTGTGGGATGAGCATGTCCATATGACGCAGTGGGCGCTGGCCTCTAACCGGCTTGACCTCTCCGCCGCCGGCTCGGCGCGCGAGGCGGCCGCCGTCGTCGGGTCCCATCTCGCCGGGACCGCTGCCGCAGAGTCCCTCGTCGCCGGCGCCGTGACTGGGGTCGGCGGCGGCATTGGGGTTCCGGGTCCTGTCCAGACGCTGGTGGGCGTCGGTTTCCGCGATGCCGTCTGGCCGGACCTGCCCAGCTTGGCGCTCCTCGATGGCGTGACGCGCGGCCGGCCGGCGGCGCTGATCAGCCACGACCTCCACTCTGTCTGGCTCAACTCTGCGGCGGCCCAGCGGTACGGGGTGCCTGTGGACTCGGACGGGCTGCTCCGGGAAGATCCGGCGTTCGCCTTAACCGGCCAGCTTGGCCAGCTTCCGGATACGGTGGTGGATCCGTGGGTGCGGCAGGCGGGGCGGGCTGCTGCGGCGCGGGGCGTGGTCGGGATCGTGGACTTCGAGATGACCTGGAACCGCGACGCCTGGCTGCGGCGGATCTCCGGCGGCTTCGCTGCCCTGCGGGTTGAGGCGGGGGTCTACCCACGGGACCTGGACCGGGCCGTGGCCGAGGGGCTCCGGACAGGTTTGGCTGTGGCCGGCAGTGGCGGGCTCCTGACAGTGGGCCCATTGAAGGTGCTGATCGACGGCTCGCTCAATACCCGCACAGCGTACTGCGTTGACCCGTATCCAAACGGCGGTCACGGCCTGCTGACGGTGAACGAGGCGGAGTTGCTTGCCCTGCTGGTCCGGGCGCGGCAGGCGGGCTTTGTTCCGGCGGTGCACGCCATTGGCGACGCCGCCAACCGTGTGGCGCTGGATGCGTTTGAGGCGGCGGGCATTCCAGGGCGGGTGGAACATGCCCAATTTGTCCGGAGCGAGGATTTCACCCGGTTCGGCCGGTTGGGTGTGACCGCGAGCGTCCAGCCTGCGCATGCCCTCGACGATCGGGACACCGCCGAGGCGAACTGGCCGGGGCGGACGGACCGGTCCTTCCCGCTCCGTTCGTTGGTAGCCGCCGGTGCGACGCTGGCCCTTGGCTCGGACGCACCGGTGGCCCCACTGGACCCGTGGACCGCCATGTCCGCCGCCACGGCGCGGGCCCGGCAGGATGGCCGCGGGCCATGGCATGCCGAGCAGGCACTCACGCGGCAGGAGGCCGTCACGGCCTCGACCCGCGGTCGCGGCCGGCTCCGGGTGGGGGACCCCGCCGATATTGCAGTGCTCGACGGCGACCCGCTGACGGTGTCCGACGCGGACTTTGCCGCGATGCCGGTGGCCGCCACGTTGGTGGCGGGACGGTTCACCCACGGCGGCCAGTAGCTGCCCGCCAAGTGCCTCTGACTTATTGCGTTGCCTTGTTTGCCGTCGACTGTTTGCCTTTGACTATTTGCCTTTGACCCTGGCCTGGACGAGGTTGGCGAACGGCAGCCGGCCGTAGTCGTCGCGGAACCGGGCGTGGTATACGGCCTCCGCTTCGTTGACTGCCTCCGCGGGCAGCTCCTTCCAGGCAACCAGGAGTGAGCCGGGATCGGCGAGTTGCCAGATGAGCCTGCCGTCCCAGTGGCCCGGCGGCTTGCCCTTGCCGAAATCGATGAACTCCTGGATTTGCCGGCGAAGGCCGCGGTTGCCCTTGCTGCCGGCGCCCGCTTTCCCGAGATACACGACGTCGGCGCCGTCCACCCACTCGGCGGTCAGCGCTGGCTCCGGGACCGAAGGGTCCTTCTTCTTGAAGACTCCTGCCGTGCTCCTGGGCAGAAACCGCGGCTCATAGCCTGCAGGCTGCAGCACGGCGAAGATCCCGGTGCGTTGCGGGATCCGGTTGATATCCAGCGCCGCGAGAGTCCTAAACCCCGTAAACCCGTCTTCCTTGAGTGACTGTCTGTTGATCGGCATGGGTTCCTTGGCTCGGGGGTGTTCGCCTTAGAAGCTTACGGCGCACGAAAGTAGGCTCAGCCGCGGGTGAAGGTGCCCAGACCGGTTTGATCGTAGAAATCGAGCCTGACGCTCGACGCCGTTCCGCTGGCGCCTGGGGCGGCGCCGGGCGCGCCGGGGGCGAAGATCGCTCCGGCAAGGCCGTTGGCGTTCTCGCCGATGGATTCAAAGCTGAAGGTGTCGCCGTCGAAGTGTTTGAGTGGGAACTTGGTGGTCCTGCCGGCCGGACCCAGCTCTAGGGTCAGCACGCCGCTCTCCACGGCGACGTTGAGCTGGCCGTAGTAGGAGTTCGCATACTTGCCAACGTAGAAATCGTTGACGCGCGCCGGTTGGACCCGCTGCGGCGCCTGGGAGTAGTCGACTTTTGGCTTCTCCGCCTCATCGATCTTCTGGAAGACGCCCGCGGTGAATCCGAACCAGTCCACTGTCGGGGCGCCGTTCTGGGCCGTGTCCAGGAATGACGCGCAGATGGCTTCGGGGATGCCCTGCGGCCGGCCGTTGGTCAGGGCCACAATGCCCAACTGCTCGCCGGGGAGCAGCGAGACGGCGGTCGCGGCACCAAGCTCGAAGGCTCCCGAGTGCCCGAGCGAGAGCCGGGCGTGGTCGTCGTAGGAGACATTCCAGCCCAGGCCGTAGAAGCGGGTGCGGGCCGCCGGCGTCGCGGGTGGGCCCGATACCGCGTGCGGGACATGCGTGACACTCAGAGCGCCCGGGGCGATAACCTCCTTGCCCTCAAAGCGGCCGTTGGCGAGCTGCAGGCGGATCCAGCGGGCCAGGTCATGCACAGTGGAACTGGCCCCGCCGGCGGGCGCTTCGGCGTCGGCGTCCCGACTGTATTTGGCCACCCAGGTCTTGTTACCGGTGGGCACGTGGATCAGTGCCCTGTTCGATTCCTTTTGGTAGTCCGCGTGGCGATAACTTGTGGATGTCATGCCGAGGGGCTTGAACAAGACTTCCTCAGCGAGGTCTGCCCAGGGCAGTTTCATGGCGTCGGCAGCAGCGAGCGCGCCTGCCGTGTAGCCGAAGTTGCTGTAGTTGTAGCTCGCCCGGAAGGAGTCCAGCGGTTGCTGATTGAGGTGGCTGAGGATGTAGGTCTGGTCGAATCCGAGATCCTCCAGCAGGTCGCCCGCCCCCGTATGTAGGCCGCCTTGGTGCGACAAAAGGTCGGCGACAGTGGCGTTTCGCGTCACGTAGGGGTCCTTCAGGGCGAAGCCCGGGCTGTGGTTGATCACGGGGTCCGTCCAGGAGATCGCCTTTCTGCTCACGGCCACGGCCGCAACCGTGGAGGCCAAGGGTTTGGACACTGAGGCCACTTGAAAGACGGTGTCCGCGTCCACCGTCTCGGGCTTGCCCGACTCCCGCACGCCGAAGCCTTTGGCGTACACCATCTGGTCCCGGTAGACCACGGCCACCGCGACTCCGGGAACACCAGTGCTCTCCATCGCCCCCTGGACTATCCCGTCCAGCTTGGCCAGAGCGACGTTGACCTTCTGTTGGTCAAGGAGCGGTCCAACCTGCGGTTCCGGCGCCGGAAGCAACGACGCCGACGGCGTGCCGGAGGGGCCAGTGCCGCTGCGTCCGGCGCCGGCGGGGGCATTTTGGGCCGTGCAGGCGGCCAGCAGCGGCAGCCCCGGCTATGCCCGCGGCACCGACGCCGACCGCCTTCAGCAGCGAGCGGCGGTCCGAGGGCAGCGAACCGATCCTCATCGCAATAGATTCCCTTTGGTTCATGGACACCACCCCGCCCGACAACAACCTGCCCGATACCGCCTGGGGCGCCGAGCAGACGCCCTCTTTTATGATGGACCCGCGCCGGGGTTTTGAGACAGGGCGGCCGGGCCTGCGGGCGATTGGGGTGAGCGAGAGCCTTGAGGGGAGTGGGTTGGACTTCGGTCCCTCAACACGACCGGCGGGGCGCGGGCGCTTGAAGGCGCTGGGCACGGGCGACGGATCCGCGGGCCTGACACCCCCGCCGTGAACTCCGATTTGTCGCCCTCGCCAAGTCTGGACCTGGCTCATCCTGGTGGCCCCACGAATTCCGCCCCATTAGTCTCCGTGTGGACACCTCCACACCCGCCAACGAAGCCCACGAACGCACGAACCTCGTGACCTCCCTCCGGTTGCGCCTTTTAATGTCAGACCCCCGGAGTTAAGTGGAACTATGGACGACAATCAGGGGCCCGAAGTGGTTCCGGCAGGAGACGGCGACAGGGTGATCAGTCCTGCTGGGCGCGTTAGGCCTGCGGACCCCGCCCGCTCTGGCTGTCCGTTAAATGTCGGACCCCCGCAGGAGACTTGATTCATGGACGGCAAACAAGGGCCCGAAGTGGTTCGGGCAGGAGACGGCGACAGTCTGATCAGTCCTGCTGGGCGCGTTAGGGCCGCGGACCCCGCCCGCTCTGGCTGTCCGTTAAATGTCGGACCTCCACGGGAGACTTGATTCATGGACGGCGATCAGGGGCCCGAAGTGGTTCCGGCAGGAGACGGCGAGGCTAGGCCCCGCCGCGCCGGGCGCGGTGCGGCTCAAGTGCCGACCGCGGACCACCGCGGCGGGTCAGTCGTTGCAGCCGGCCGGCTGGCCACCCTCCCACTGGCCGCGGCCAGTGCCGCGATCATCGACCGGATCCGGGAACTGGAAAACGAGAAGTGCGCCGCGTCCGCGGAGCAGGCTCGGCTGGCTGTGGCTTTTGATCTGCTCCAGCGCCGCGCGCAGGCCGCCGCCGGGATCCCCGCCGAGCAGCTCGGCGCCGGGATCGGCGCGCAGATCGCCCTGGCCCGGCACGAATCCCCCGCCAAGGGCGGCCGGCTCCTGGGCCTCGCGAAAGCCCTCGTGGCCGAGATGCCGCACACCCTCGCCGCGCTCGAGTCCGGGCAGCTGAACGAATGGCGCGCCACCTTGCTCGTGCGCGAAACCGCGTGCCTGACCGCCGCGGACCGGGCCGCCGTCGACGAACGCCTCGCACCCGACACCGGGACCCTCGCCGGGGCCGGGGACCGGCGGCTGGTCGCCACCGCCCGGGCCGCCGCGTACCGGCTGGACCCGCGCACCGTCACCGACCGCGCCGCACACGCCGTGTCCGAGCGGCATGTCAGCCTCCGCCCGGCCCCGGACACCATGTGCTACCTCACCGCCCTGCTCCCGGTCACCGCCGGCGTCGGCCTCTACACCGCGCTGAGCCGGCACGCCGACACCCTGCGGGCCGCCGGGGACCCGAGGGGCCGCGGCCAGGCCATGGCCGACACTTTGGTCCAGCGCTGCACGGGCACGCCGGGCGGGATCACCGGGGTGGAGATCCAGGTCGTCATGACCGACCGCACACTCTTCCAGGCCGACAGTGAACCGGCTCGGATCCCCGGCTACGGCACTGTCCCCGCCGGCTGGGCCCGCGCCCTCATCAACGGCACCGAGGCCAATGACGGCAACCATCCGCCCGGACCCGGCAGCCCGCCACCACCCGGCGGCGGTGCGGGGACATCAGACGACACGGGACAGGGCACCGGAGGCAGCGCCAGCGGATCCGCCGGACCCGGCAGGCCCATCAGACCCGGTGAAGCGTCCGGTGCCGGTGCCGACGCCCCTGCCGACGCCAACGCTTTCACCGTCTTTCTCCGCCGGCTCTACACCCGCCCGCGCACCGGCGAGCTCATCGCGATGGACTCCCGGGGCCGGATCTTCCCGCACCGGCTCCGCCGCCTCATCCAAACCCGGGACGACACCTGCCGCACGCCCTACTGCGACGCCCCGATCCGGCACCTGGACCACATCATCCCCTGGCACAAAGGCGGACCCACCACCCAGACCAACGGCGCCGGCCTCTGCGAAGCCTGCAACCACACCAAAGAAACCCCCGGCTGGCGAGCCCGCCCCGTAAACCCCGCACACCCACAGCTCGCGGACTCTGGACCCGGACCAGCACCCGGTCCAGCAGCCGGGCCCGGGAGCAGCAGAACCAGGCACACCATCGAACTCACCACCCCCACCGGCCACACCTACCACTCCACCGCACCACCCCTCCCGGGGACACCGCTCCGTCCATCAGCCGCAGACCAGCCGGTATCCCGCCACCGGCGCCAACGCCAACTCCGGTACCAAGCCAAAAAGATGAAGAGCGGCAGGCTCCATGTGGTTGCCGCGGCCTAGGGACCAGTCAGCCGGCAGCCACAGGGGCACGCGGCACGGGGGGCACGCGGAACGGGCTAACGTTGGGCCGCCACGCTTCGCCGCATCCAGCAGGCACGGGTCGGCGAAGAAGGACCGAATGGCAATGCACCTTGCTGGGACGGGGAGCTGCCCGCGACGGAGGCTCCCACGGTCGGTTAGAAAACGACCGGTGCCAGCCGCTGACCGCGCTGACTAATCTGCCGCGGCGGCGGCGACAAAGAAAGCCGCCCTCCAACTCGAAAGGCGGCCTGACGCTCGGGCCTGCAGGTACCTTCGCGATCTCGCTAAGAGAAGGCTCGGACACTTCAATGTCCCGAACAACCCGACGTCATCAGATGGTTACCTGCAGGCGCTTTAAGCCTACGCCCGCCTCATCGCCATCACCAGAGGCCGCAAGCCACTGGGCCCACAACGAAGCCCATCATGAGGACCCGCAACCAGGGAGACCGGCCATAAAGGCCCCGGCCGAAACACCCCCTGCCGCGAAAGCGTAGAGTGGAGGAAGCCGCCTGATTCTGGACGCCAAGTGCTGAGGGAGAAATCGTGACGATTGACTGGGACGAAAAGAAGACCCTGCTGCAGGAGCCAAACATTGCCGCCGTGACGCAGCTGTGCGACGAACTCATGGAAAAGAAGCCTGGATCGGTGGTCCCGTACATCGACCCCATCCATGACGAGGACGAATGCCGGATCGTCAGCCTGCATATCAGCCCCGGCAAGGGCACAGAATCGGGCTTTGTTTCGCACTTCAACGACGATGAGGCCGCCCGCCGCGCCACCTCCATTTACGAGGCCGCAGAACTGGACCCCCGCTATGTGATGCCGTGGAACGCCTATCCGTGGATCCGCGATCCTGACGCTTCCTCGGCGCTGAACGTCCAGGAAAAGACGGATGGCCTGCGGCCGTTCCGCCAGTTCCTGAAGATCAACAAGCGCGTCTCGGCTGTGATTGCCCACGGCGCGGACGCCCACTCTTTCCTGACCCTCTTCGAGAAGACCTACCATTCCTCATTGAAGAACCATGGCGTCAAGATCTACAAGGCCACCGCCCTCGGCGGCCGCGCCTTCGCAGTCTCCCCGGCCAAGCAGGAAGAGCTCCTCGCCAAGAACGTTGAAGTCTACAAAGACGCCATGCAGCGGGCCGGCATCCAGCACCTTTAAGGATTCACGCAGCATCATCCGACGCCGGCAGAAGCCAAAGCCCGCGGCATAACCCGCCAACAGCCGACGCCGGTGAGCCTCACCCCGCCAGCAGCCTGCGCCGGTGCTTCAGTTCCTTGATCCAATCGCGGGTGACCATCGCCGAAAACGGCGAGGCGCCGTCGTCGGTCACGGAACGGAACGCTGTGCCCGCCTGAAGGTCCGCCAGCAGCGGCTCCGAAGCCCTCAGCGCCAGCTCCAGCACCTGGACGGCCGCACGCTCCGTCAAACCCATCCCCGCGGCCCAGCCCAGGAAGTGCTTCCGGGAAACCCCCGTCCGCTTGCCGTCCAGGGTCAGGGCCAGTGTCTTGTCCCCGTAGACAACAGTGGACGGAATGTCGTAGACGGGCGCAATGGACCACTCCCCGGCGGGGTGCTGCACCATGGAAACGTTCTTCGCGTGCAGGTCACCGTTGCCCGTCAGCCATGCGAATGCCGCCTGGAGGGCCAAATTCCGCAGCGCGGGCAGCGGCGCCGCGCAATACGCCGCCAGCGCGTGGCACACCTGCCCGTATCCCACGTTGTACTTGTCCGCAGGGTAGAGCCCCAGCACCTGTGCCCCGTCCTCGACGGCGAGCCGCTGCACCGCCCCCGGCGACCCGGCCGCCGCTTTGGGCCCCGGGGCCCTGGCGACACGTTCCCCGGAGACAGGCACCCGGTCGAAGCGCTCAACGAGCAACCCCGGCCGGCCGGCGACGTCGCGGATCAGCTGGACCCGGCTCAACGGGATCCGAAGCCGGGCCGCGTACCGGAACATTACGTATTCGTTTTCGACGACGTGCGGAAACTCGGGGGCGTTGAGTTTGAGGATGTACCGCCTGTCGGCGCTGGCCACAGGCATGGAGATCATGCCCGCGGACAGTTTGTCCTGCACGCCGGCCAGCGCCACGGGATCGATCAGCCCGGAGTCTCCCAGCAGGGCATCAAAATCCACGGGTGTGCGGGGGTCAAGCTCGACGGCGTGCTCGTCCGGGTCCAGCTTCTCGCCATGGCCAACGATTTGGACGTCACCCACGGGGTTGGCACCGGCCGCGATGAGCAGGGAGAGCTCATCGTCAACACTGGTCTTGATGGAGCGTCGCAGTGCATTCAGCCGCCGTCCCTCCGGCAGGAGCCCGGTGAAATACGGCGGGGCAGCCCCCGCCGCGGACAACACGGGCTCCGGAGTCAGCGGCAGGGAACTCGCGACGGCGGGGCCCCCGGACGCCAGGTATGCCGGCAAGTAGCTGAACCTGGTGCCGCCGTCGTGGCGTTCCAGCCGCGCCGCCAGCGCCCCGGCCTTGTAGATATCCGCGATGCGGTGCCTCATGGCCGGACTTCCGGGCCGTCCCGCAGTTCACTGTTGACCTGCGGTTCATTGTTGGCCCGCGCTTCACTGCCTGCCCGCGGGCCGGCGAGGGCCCGGGCAGCGGCGCTGGTCCGGGTCTGGACCCGGAGCTCCAGCCCCAGCGTGTCCAGGAGCGCCAGCAGGGAATCCAACTGGACCGTGCGTTTGCCCTGTTCGACGAACCGGACGAAGCGCTCTGAGACCCCGGCCAGTTCGGCTAGTTCGCGTTGGCTCAGCCGGAGGGAACCGCGCCGGGCCCGCGCCTCGGCAGCGAGTTCGTCCGGAAGTGAGTTCCCCATGGTCGCCTCCCGTTGATCAAGATAGGTCAAATTTGCCTAGGTCTATAGGTACGAACGTGCCGTTTTGCGCGTAATTCCAGTATAGAACCGGCACACGCGACTGCAAAGCGTCATTTCGGCACGTTCGTACCGGCGGGCGGTGCGGAGCCGGTGTAGCGGAGCCGATGAGGCCGGTGCCGCGCAGCCGGCCGGCGCAGCTGACTCGGGATCGCTGGCGCCCACCGTCACATATTGGGCGGTCCTGCCGCGTGGCGCGTGGCGGTGCAAAATGGCCCGTAGAATTTAAGGGACTTAAGAAAACCAGCCCGCCCAAGGAACCCGGAGAGGACTGCTCACGATGACGCGCGCTTCCTTCCGGCTTTTCCGCACCGGGCTGATCGGATCCCTCATCGTGGCCCTGGCGGCCGGCGGACACCTGGCCGGCGGCGGACGGCTGCCCGAACCGGCGATCGTGATGGCCCTGTGCGCCGTGGCGATGATCCCGGTGGCGGTCCTGACCCGCTTCCGCCTGAACTTCCCAGTCCTGACCGGCCTCCTCGGCGCGGGTCAACTGTGGCTGCACTGGTCATTCGGCGCACTGTCCGCCGCCGCGCCCCTGAAGATTCCTGAGCCGGGGGTATACAACCATCCCGGCCATGCGGCGGCTGTGATTCCTCCGGAGATGCTCCACCCCTCCATGGCCGTTTCCGCGACCGTCATGGATGGGGCCATGTTCGCCGCCCACGTGGCGGCGACCCTCGGCACGGCCCTGCTGCTGGCCCGCGGCGAGCGGGCCCTGTCCGTGCTGGGCTCCTGGCTTCGCCCGCTCGTGCGGCTGACGGAACCTGTCGCCCTGGTGCCGCTGCGCGTCCCAGGCCCCTGCACCGTCAACCTGGCCCCGCTCAGGGTCCGGGTGGGCCACCTCCTGCCGACCCGGCGTGGCCCGCCGCAGCCGGCGCCCGCCGCCTGACACCATCCCCTTTCACGCACGGACGGGGACGGCAGGCGGCCACCCGTCACCGCCGGACGAACACCGCACCGGCCGGCCCCCACCGTTTCTTCCTTAGTGAAAGGCACCCTTTGCCATGAAATCCTCCCTCCGCCGTACCCTCAAGACCGCCGCGGCCGCCACGATGACCGCCGCGCTGCTCGCCGCCGGCGCAGCGGCCGCGTCCGCCCACGTCCACGTCGACTCCGATGACCCAGCCGCGGGCGGCTACAGCCACCTGACGTTCAATGTCCCCAACGAGTCCGCCACCGCCAAGACCAGCAAGCTCGAAGTCACGCTGCCCACCGACACCCCGTTCACCTCGGTGGCGGTGAAGCCCGTCGAGGGCTGGAAGGCCGTGGTCACCACCAGCGACCTGCCGAAACCGCTCACCATCGCCGGCGCCACCGTCACGAAGGCCCCCAGCTCCGTAGTCTGGACCGCCGACGCCGCCCACCAGATCGACCCGAACGAATACCAGGCGTTCTCCATCTCCGTGGGGGTCCTGCCGGACGCCGGCACCACCGTGACCCTGCCGACCGCCCAGACCTACACCGACGGGACCATCGTGAAGTGGGACGAGAAGGCGGCCGAAGGCCAGGCCGAACCCGAACACCCGGCCCCCTCGTTCGTGACCACGGCCAAAGACGCCGAACCCGCGGCCCACGCCGCATCCACGGAAACAACAACGGCGGCGTCGGCCGCCCCGGCCGCGGCAGCAAGCACCTCAAGTGATGCCGGCTCGGTGGCCGGCTGGATCGGGATGGCAGCAGGACTGATCGGGCTCGCCGTGGGCCTGACGGCACTGGCCCGCACCCGCCCGTCCCAGGCCAAGCAAACAGAGGCCAAGCAAACGGCCAAATAGCCGACAAGTAACACGGTCAGATAGCCTGCCGCCTGACCTCCGGCGGCAGGCGCGACGGCGGCTCCGGACACCCGGGGCCGCCGTCACAATTGACACCCCGGTGTGATCCCTGCCATATTTTAAGGGTGAACCTGTCAGACAGCCGGACAGCAGGACAGCCCTTGGCCCGCCTCAGCGCCGCCGAAGCCGTCTTCAACGTCCTCCGCTCCGAAATCGAATCCGGCAAGCTCGGTGTCGGCGCCAAGTTGAGCTCCGAGGCCAGCCTTGCCCAGCAGTACGGCGTAAGCCGCTCTGTGGTTCGCGAGGCCTTGCGGTCCTGCACCGCCCTGGGCCTGACGGTCACCAGGACCGGGCGGGGCACGTTCGTCGTCGCCAACCACGTGGCCAAGGACCTGGTTCTGGGCCAATACTCCGCACGCGACCTTACGGAGGCCCGTCCCCATATCGAGGTTCCTGCCGCCGGACTGGCTGCCGAACGCCGTTCGCCCGAGGAACTGGACACAATGCGGGACATCGTTGCGGCCATGAGCGGCGAGGACGACCCCGAAGTCTGGGTGGGCCTGGACTCCAGCTTCCACGCGATGATCGCGCGGGCCAGCCGAAACAAAGTGTTCGAAAACGTCGTCGCGGACATCCGGGACGCCCTCGCCCACCAGTCCGAGACCCTGAACATGGTGGCGGACCGCAAGCACGCTTCCGACGAGGAGCACCGGCGCATCCTGGCCGCGATCGACGCCGGTGACCCGGCGACGGCGCGCATCGCCATGAGCCAGCACCTCCACGCCGTTGGCGTCGCCCTCGACTCGATCCTCAACGCCTGACGGCAGGCGCCTGACCCTTGTCAGGAACAGCAGAGTCGGGAACCACAGCCAGCAACAGAGTGGCCAACACAACTGCACCTGCCGCCACATTCACACCGACCGCTACCGCCAAAAGGACGCAATGATTTCTCCCGCTCTCGCGCACACCCCGACCCCGCTGGACCCGGAGCGGCTGCCGCAGCACACCCCACTCGCGGTCCAGACCCGGGACGGCATCGTCGAAAGCGTCCACTACGGCTCGGTCATCGCTACCGCAGCGGACGGCCGAACCCTCCTGGCGGCCGGCGATCCCCTCGCCCCCTTCTACCCGCGGTCCGCCCTGAAGCCCCTGCAGGCCGTCGCTATGGTTCGCGCCGGCCTGGATCTCCCGGACGATCTCCTCGCCCTCGCGGCCGCCAGCCATTCCGGTGCCGCCGCCCACCGTGACGGTGCGCGGCGCATCCTGGACCTGCATGGCCTGACACCGGGCGACCTCAATAACAGCACGGACCTCCCCTACGGGGCCCGCGAGCGCGAGGACTGGCTCGGCGACGGCGGCCAGGCCACCCAGCTGGCACAGAACTGTTCCGGAAAGCATGCCGCGATGGCTGCCACCTGCGTCATCAACGGCTGGCCGGTCCAGGGATACCTTGACCCCGCGCACCCGCTGCAGCAACTCGTGGCCCGGACCGTGGTGGATCTGACCGGCGAGGACCCGCAGGCCACCACCACTGACGGCTGCGGGACCCCGCTGTTTGCACTCACGTTGCGCGGCATGGCCCGGGCCTTCGGCCGCCTGGCCGCGGCTGCCGGATCCGGCAGCGCGGAAGCCGCCGTCGCACACGCCATGCGCCGCCACCCCGAGATGGTTGCGGGCGAGGACCGGGATGTCACCGCGCTAATGCGCCTCGTTCCCGGCCTGTTGGCCAAAGACGGCTTCGAGGGCGTCCAGCTGGTGGGCCTCCCCGACGGCCGCGCCGTCGCGGTGAAGGTCTCCGATGGCGGAGACCGCGCCCGGATGCCCGTCACCGTGCGGGTCCTGGCCGCGCTCGACGTCGACACCTCACCCCTGGCGCGCCTCGCCGCCACCCCTGTGCTGGGCGGCGGCCGGCCCGTCGGGCTGCTGCAGGCCACCGATTTCCTCGCTGCCCCCAAGACCTCCGACGCCCCCGAAGCCCCGTAAGGACCGCCATGACCTCGCCCGACGCACGCGCAGAATTCCGCTCCGAACACGACCTCCTGGGCGACCGGGATGTTCCCGCCGACGCCTACTGGGGCGTCCACACCCTCCGGGCGGTGGAGAATTTCCCCATCACTGGCCAGCCGCTCTCCTCCAACATGTACCTGGTCCGCGGGCTGGCCGCCGTGAAACTGGCCGCGGCACGCACCAACCACGAGCTCGGGCTGCTCGACGCCGGGCGTGCCGCGGCCATCGGGCAAGCCTGCGCCGACGTCATGAGCGGCAAGCTCAGTGAGCAGTTCGTGGTGGACGTCATCCAGGGCGGTGCCGGGACGTCGTCGAACATGAACGCCAATGAGGTCATCGCCAACAGGGCCCTGGAAATCCTCGGGCACCCGAAGGGCGACTACGCCCGGCTGCACCCCAACGACCACGTCAACCTCAGCCAGTCCACCAACGACGTCTACCCCACCGCGGTCAAGCTCGGCACGATCTTCGCGGTCCGGGAACTGTTGGAAGCCCTCGCCGAACTCGAGGACGCGTTCGCCGCCAAAGCCCTAGAGTTCCGCACGGTGGTCAAGATGGGCCGCACCCAGCTCCAGGACGCCGTCCCCATGACCCTCGGCCAGGAATTCGGCACCTATGCCGTCACGATCGGCGAGGACCGGCTCCGCCTGGCCGAAGCCGACCTGCTCATCCACGAAATCAACCTCGGCGCCACGGCGATCGGCACCGGCCTGAACGCACCGGCCGGGTACGCCGAGGCCGCCTGCCGGCACCTCGCCGAGATCACCGGCCTGCCGCTGGTCACCGCAGTGGACCTGATCGAGGCCACCCAGGACGTCGGCGCCTTCGTGCACCTCTCCGGGGTGCTCAAGCGCGTCGCCGTGAAACTCTCCAAGATCTGCAATGACCTCCGGCTGCTCTCCTCCGGCCCGCGCGCCGGATTCGGCGAGATCAACCTCCCCGCGGTGCAGTCCGGGTCCTCGATCATGCCCGGCAAGATCAACCCGGTCATCCCGGAAGTGGTCAGCCAGGTGGCCTACGAGGTGATCGGCAACGACGTGACCATCACCATGGCCGCAGAAGCCGGCCAGCTCCAGCTCAACGCCTTCGAACCGATCATCGTCCACAGCCTCCACAAGAGCATCTCCCACCTGGAAGCCGCCTGCCGCACCCTCACGGCCCGCTGCGTCCGGGGCATCACCGCGAACACCGAACACCTGCGCCTCACCGTGGAACAGTCGATCGGCCTCGTCACCGCCCTCAACCCGCAACTGGGCTACGCCACGGCCACGGCCATCGCTCAGGAAGCCCTCGCCACCGGCAAGGGGGTTGCGGAACTCGTGCTCGAACACGGGCTGCTCACCGCCGAGCAGCTCACCGAACTCCTCAGCCCGCAGCGCCTGGCCAACCTGAGCAAGTAGCGCACCCTCGAACCCCGAAGGACCCCCATGACGCATCCCGAAACTGCCCGCGCCTCAAAACAACCAACCCAAGAACTGCCAGCCCAGGAACAGGCCCTCTCCCACCACACGATTCCGGCGCATGCCCATGCGTCCGGGGCCACGCTCCACGCCGAGGACCAGGGGTACCACAAGGGCCTGAAACCCCGGCAGGTCCAGATGATCGCGATCGGCGGCGCCATCGGCACCGGCCTGTTCATGGGCGCCGGCGGCCGTCTCGCCACCGCCGGACCGGCCCTGATCATCAGCTATGCCGTCTGCGGGTTCTTCGCCTTCATGATCCTGCGCGCGCTCGGCGAACTCGTGATGCACCGGCCCTCGTCCGGCTCCTTCGTCTCCTACGCACGTGAATTCTTCGGCGAGAAAGCCGCGTTTGTCACCGGCTGGCTCTACTGGCTGAACTGGGCCATGACGGCGATCGTGGACATCACCGCCGTCGCGCTGTACATGAACTTCTTCAAGAAGTACTGGGCGCCCATCGCGGACGTGCCGCAGTGGACCTGGGCCTTGGCGGCACTGATCCTGGTCCTGGGCCTGAACCTCATCAGCGTCAAGGTGTTCGGCGAGCTTGAATTCTGGTTCGCGCTCATCAAAGTGGTGGCGCTCGTGTCCTTCCTGCTCGTGGGCATCTACTTCGTCATCTTCGGCACGCCCGTGGCTGGCCAGGAGGTCGGCTTCAGCCTGATCGCGGACAACGGCGGCATGTTCCCCAACGGCCTGCTGCCGGCGATCGTGGTGATGCAGGGCGTCGTGTTCGCCTACGCCTCGATCGAACTGATCGGCACCGCCGCAGGGGAGACCGAAAACCCGGAAAAGATCATGCCGCGCGCCATCAACACGGTGATCGTGCGCATCGCGGTGTTCTACGTCGGCTCGCTCGTGCTGCTCTCCCTGCTCCTGCCCTACAGCTCGTACAAGGCCGGCGAAAGCCCTTTCGTGACGTTCTTCGGCTCTATCGGGGTGGACGGTGTGGACGCCATCATGAACCTCGTGGTCCTTACCGCGGCGCTGTCCTCGCTCAACGCTGGCCTGTACTCCACCGGCCGGATCATGCGGTCGATGTCCGTTTCGGGTTCTGCGCCGAAGTTCGCCGGCCGGATGAACAAGTCCGGCGTCCCCTACGGCGGCATTGCCCTCACTGCCGGCGTGGCCGGCCTGGGCGTGATCCTGAACGCCGTAGTCCCTGCAGAGGCCTTCGAGATCGTCCTGAACGTCGCATCGCTGGGCATCATCAGCACCTGGGCCATGATCGTGCTGTGCCAGATGCAGCTTGCCCGGCTCGCAGCCCGCGGGGAGCTGATCCGGCCCGCGTTCCGCATGCCCGGCGCCCCTGTCACGGGCTGGATCACCCTGGCCTTCCTTCTGGCGGTGCTAGTCCTCATGGCATTCGACTCGCCCGTGGGAACGTGGACCATCGCCTCCCTCGTGGTCATCGTCCCGCTCCTGATGCTCGGCTGGCGCCTCTGCCGGCACCGGATCCTGGAAATCGCCGCGGTCCGCGACGGGTTCACCGGTCCGTTTCCGCTCGTCGCCAACCGCCCGGTACGCGGCACTGACGGCAGCGCCGGCGGGGATTCGGAGTGACACCCCGGAAGTCCGCGTCCGCGTAACGCAACGTCCCCGCAACCTCTCGCACACCCGGTTCGCATATGCTCAGCGGAAGACTCAACATGGCTCAGCGACGAACCACCCGGGAGATAGCTCATGACCAATTGGCGGATTAGGGATTTCCATTCGGCCGATCTTGACGGCATCCTGCACCTCTGGGAATCCCTCAAAGAATCAAACGTGGAGCCCGTCTACGCGCTCTCGGAGGTCCTGGCCTCCTGCGAAAAGGACCACGCCGTCGTCGCGGTGCAGGGCGATCAGGTGGTGGGCGCCGCTGTCGGACGTGCCGCCCACGACCAGGGCTGGATCGTCTTCCTGGCCACATTGCCCGATTACCGGGGACGCGGTATCGGCACTTCGTTGCTGGCCGCGGTCGAGAACCGGATGGCCCCGCACGGGCTCAACAAGCTCTCGGCCCTGATGCCCGAATCCGAGACCCGGGTGGAGGCGTTCCTGGGCCGCGGCTTCGCGCTGAAGAAGAACCTGCGCTATTTCGAGCGGAAAATCCCGGTCCAGCGCCAGGAGCTGGAACCGCTCAGCCTGCTGGGCGGCCGGATCCTGGCCCGTGACCTGTGGGAGAACGTGGCCGGCATGCGCAACGAAAAGGAACTCCTGGAACGCCGGCTGGTCCTTCCCCTCGCCGAGGCCGACCTCGCCGACGAATACGGCGTGGTGCCACCGCGTGCAGTGGTCCTCTTCGGCCCTCCCGGCACTGGCAAGACGACCTTCGCGAAGGCCATTGCCTCCCGGCTGGAGTGGCCATTCGTGGAGGTTTTCCCCTCGCGGCTGGCCTCCGACCCCAAGGGCCTGGCCGGGGCGCTGCGCGAGACCTTCCTGGAGATCGCCGAACTCGAGCACGCCGTCGTGTTCATCGATGAGGTGGAGGAGATCGCCTCCCAGCGTTCCGGCGAACCGCCGTCGCCCCTGCAGGGCGTCACCAACGAGCTCCTCAAGATCATCCCGGCGTTCCGCGAACAGCCCGGCCGCCTTCTGGTCTGCGCCACCAACTTCATCCGCGCCCTGGACTCCGCATTCCTGCGGCACGGCCGGTTCGACTACGTCATCCCGATCGGCCTCCCGGACCGCCAGGCCCGCGAGGCCATGTGGCAGCGCTTCATCCCCGTTGCCGTGGTGGACGACGTCGACGTGGAGCTCCTGGTGGAACGCACCGAGGGATTCTCCCCCGCAGACATTGAGTACGCGGCCCGCAGCGCCTCCCAGCGGGCGCTGGAAAAGGCGGTGTACGACGACGGCGGCTTGGCGTCCGGCGGCAGCGCCTCAGTCCGCGAGGCGGTCCGGAAGGGCCCTGCCACCCAGGACTACGTCGACGCGATCGCCGACACCCGGACCACGGTCAGCGCCGAAGTGCACCAACAGTTCCTCGAGGACATCGACGACTTGGGGCGCGTCTAGGCGAAGCAACGCGGGGTCAGCTACGGCCCATGTCGGGGCTCTGGATGGGCGCCAAGTGACCCCGCGTTGCAGTCAATGCCGAGTGAAGGGGGAAGGGTGATCCTGTTTCTCACGATTGTGAGCGGCCTGGCCTGGACCGCGGTCTACGTCGATGCCATCCGGATCGGCTTCAGGGACAGGACCTACGCGATCCCGGCCGCCGCACTCGGGCTCAACTTCGCCTGGGAGGCCATCTACGCCGCCCGCTCCATCGCGACCGGCATTGACGCGCAGGGGGTCTTCAACATTGCATGGGGACTCGCCGACGTCGTGATTGTGTATACCTTCCTGAAGTTTGGCCGTTCCGAGCTGCCGGGCTGGGTGACGCGGCGGCTGTTCATCGGCTGGGCGGTCCTGCTGGGCGTCATGTCCTTCGCCGTGCAGCTGCTGTTCGTCGCCGAGTTCGGCTGGGAGGACGCGTCGCGCTATGCGGCGTTCCTGCAGAACCTGCTGATGTCCGGGCTGTTCATCGCCATGTTCGCCGCCCGCGGCGGGCCCCGGGGCCAGACCCTGCTGATTGCCGTGGCCAAGTGGATCGGCACCCTTGCGCCCACCATTGTGTTCGGCTGGTACGGCAACTCGCCGCTGATCCTGGGCGTGGGGATTCTCTGCAGCATCTTCGATCTGGTGTACATCGGGCTGCTATGGCGCTCCCGGCGGATGAGCCTTATAGGGTGACGACGATCTTGCCCTTGGCGTGGCCCTGTTCGAGCGCAGCGAAGGCCTCCGCAATTTCCGCGAACCGGTAGGTGCTGTCGATGACTGGCTGCACGTGGCCGCCGTCGACGAGCGCCGCCAGGGTGCGCAAGTCATCCCCGCTGGGGTGCGTGAACAGGTAGCGGTAGCTGGCTTTCGCCTTGCGGGCGCGGCGGCGGAGGCCCATGCTCATCAGCCAGAACGCGGCGGTGATCGGCGGCGGCGCGCTCAGGTCTTTCGTCGCGGTGAGGGGCTCCGGAACGCCCGCAATGGATACCACCAGGCCGCCGGACTTCAGAATACGGAAGGAGTCCCCGGGCGGGGCTGGGGAGCCGGAACATCCCGGAGCTCCATCGCGTCCGGGCCGCCGTAGCGCGAAAGGACGTAGGCACGCATGCTTAGTCCCTAGTCCCGGGCGGACTCGGTTTCGCCGCCAACCTCGTCCGGCGTGGCTGCTGCCGCCGTGGCTCCCGCCGTCACGTCGACCGGGTCTCCTGCCGGGTCGTCGGCAGGGTCGTCGTAGGAGAGGTTCTCGTAGTCGGTGTCGTCCGCCTCGTCGAGCATGTCGTCGAGTTCCCTCAGCAGCCACGGATTGACCCGGGCCAGGATTTTCCGGGTATCCTCGACGGGGACGGCCGCGTAGAGCACGGGGCGGGCGTCGTCGTAGCGGGTGACCGGGGGCTTGTCCGGCCACTTTTCGGCCAGCGCCTTGACCCGCTCGGGCAACGAATTGTGGGCGTTGTCGGCAATTTTCACGAGCGTGGCGTCGTGGTCCTCGGCGATGTACCGGATGCCGGCCTGGTAGTCGTCCGGGTTCTCATGCAGGCGCTTCGTGACCCGTTCGATGATGTCCACGGCATGCTCGGAGACGCCCATGTCCAACAGCGCCTGCCGCGTCATCGGGGTGTCCTCCGCGATGTCGTGGAGGTACCCGGCGATCCGGATGTCGTCGTCGAAGTCTGCCAGAGCATCCCCGACGGCGAGCACATGCTCCCGGTAGGGCCGCTTGAGCTTGTCCTTCTGCCGGTTGTGGGCCACCTCAGCCAGGACCTTGGCTGTCTCGACAGTGAAGCGGGGCTGGGGGCGTGCGGGCTCGGTCATGAATCCAGCCTACGCGCCGCGGCCGTCCGTCCGGGCCCGGATGCCGGTTCCCGGACGCGCCGCCCCCGGCATGCCGGGCCACACCCAGGGCTCGCGCGGCAGCGCGGCGGGGTCGAAGACTGCCAGTGCGTCTTCCAGGCGGCCGGGCGGGAGGCCGACAGACGCCAGCAGCTCGTCCCGGACCTGGTCCGCGGTCACGCCGGCCAGCGCCAGGTCGGCGAGCGTGACGGCGCCGTCCCGCTTGGCCAGACGGGCGCCGTCCGCATTCAGTACCAGCGGCACATGCGCATATTCCGGAACAGGCATATTCAGGAGGGAGGCCAAATGCGCCTGCCGCGGCGTGGACGGCAGCAGGTCATCGCCACGGACCACCTGGTCGATGCCCTGGGCGGCATCGTCCACCACCACGGCCAGGTTGTAGGCGGTCACGCCGTCGTTGCGCCGGAGCACGAAGTCGTCCACCACCCCGGTGTAGTTGCCGTGAAGCACGTCCCGCACCGTCACCTCCGCCACGGCGGAACGCAGCCGGACGGCAGGTGGCCGGGCTGCCCGTTTGGCCTCGCGCTCGGCGCCGGTGAGGTTTCGGCACGTCCCCGGGTAGGCGCCCAGCGGAGCATGCGGCGCGGAAGGGGCCTCCTGGATTTCCCGGCGGGTACAAAAGCACGCGTAGGTCAGGCCGGCCGCCGTCAGCCGCGCTATCGCCTCGGCGTACAGGTGCTCACGGTCCGTCTGGCGCACCACGCCGCCGTCCCAGCTCACCCCGATCGCCGCAAGGTCGCGGAGCTGCTCAGCCTCGGCGCCGGCCCGGGCACGGTCCAGGTCCTCCACCCGCATCAGGAACAGCCGCCCCGTGGACCGGGCGAAGAGCCACGCCAGGATGGCCGTCCGGAGGTTGCCCACGTGCAGTTCGCCGGAAGGACTGGGGGCGAAGCGGCCAGCTGAGGTCATGGGACAAGCCTATGCGGAGCAGCAGTCAGCCCCACAAACCACAACTCGGGGTCACTTAGCGCCCATCATGCCGTCCCCGATGGGCTCGATCTGACCCCGCGTTGCTTTGGCGGGAGCAGCACAAGAGCCCCTCAGCTACCGATGACTTCGGGAAATCCGACGTCGGTGGCTCAGGGGCTCTTGCCGCGTGGTGGTGCGTTGTGCGGAATGACGATGCGTGAACAAGAGTCAATCAGCGGCGGGTTCCTTGCGGGAGCCTCATCCGGGGCCCGGGTGGTGTGCCGGGGTGTCCGTAGCCTTCGGGATGGTGGCGGTGGCCGCATTCCCTTTGTTGTCACCATTTGAGCAGAAGCCCTACACTTGGTGCAACGGGCCGGAGCCGGAGTGGTCAATCTGATCAACGACAGCTGGGACAGTGAACAGGAAGTGGTCATTTTGCAGGAGCTCGACGCGACCGACCGGCGGATCCTCGCCGCGCTGGACGAAGATCCGCGCGTGCCGGTCATGGTGCTGGCGCAGAAGCTGGGCCTGGCCCGCGGAACGGTTCAGTCCCGCCTGGAGCGGATGTCGGCGTCGGGCGCCCTCCGCCCGAACAGCAGCCGGGTTCTGCCGTCCGCCCTTGGCCGGGGCGTGGCGGCCGCGGTGAGCGCGGAACTGGACCAGAGCCACCTCAACGAGGCGATCGCTGCCCTGCGCAACATCCCGGAAGTACTCGAATGCCACGCCCCGGCCGGTGACACCGATCTCCTGATCCGGGTGGTGGCCAAGAGCCCGGACGATCTCTACCGCGTATCCGAGGAAATCCGGCTCTGCCCCGGCATCGTCCGGACCTCAACGAGCATGTTCCTGCGCGAGGTCATTCCGTACCGGACCACGGGACTGCTCGGCGCCTGAACTCTTCGTCAAGAATCGGCTCCGCCGAGACCGGCCTCCCCGGCTTCCGGTCCGGGGTTAGACCGGCGGCCCGGCGTTGGCCTTCAGGTTCTTCATGACCAGCGTTGACGTCAGGCGTTCGACGCCGGGCAGCGAGGTCAGTTCGCTGTCATAGAAGCGCTGGTAGGACGGAAGGTCCTCCGCGATGACCTTGAGCAGATAGTCCGGCGAGCCGAAGAGCCGCTGGGCCTCCACGATGTTGGGATTGTCGGCCACCCGGTTCTCGAAGATCTCCATCGTGGAACGATCCACCTGCCGCAGGGTCACGAAGACGATCGCCTCGAAACCGAGCCCCACAGCGGCCGGATCAATGTCCGCCCGGTAACCGCGGATGATCCCGGCCGCCTCCAGGTCCCGCAACCGGCGATGGCACGGAGCCACCGTCAGCCCCACCTTGGCGGCCAGGGCTGTGGCAGTCATTCGGCCGTCCGTTTGGAGGTAGCGCAAAATACTTCTGTCAATGTTGTCGATCACGCAATTATCTTACCCAGAAGTGGCGATTCTTCAGTAAATAAGCGAACACTTCCGGGCCGAAATTGCCTAGAGTTTTCCTTGTACCCGCTACGGGGTGCCGCACCCCCTGGAGCCCGCCATGAACCCCCAGCTTTTCCTCGCCTTCCTGGTTGTCGCCGTCGCGCTGGCGTGCACACCCGGCGTCGACTGGGCCTATTCGATCGCGGCCGGGCTGAGGCAGCGCAGCTTCGCGCCCGCCGTCGCCGGGCTCTGTGGCGGCTACGCCCTCCACACGGCGCTGTTGGTGCTGGGCCTGGCGGCACTGCTTGCCGGGATGCCCGGCGTGCTCGGCTGGCTGACGGCCGCGGGCGCCCTCTACCTGCTCTGGCTGGGCTTCAGCACCCTGCGGTCCTGGCGCGGGGCCAGCTTCGGCACCGGCACGGCTGCTCCCGGTGCGGCCGCGCCCGCAAGCCAGTTCCGGATCTTCCTTCAGGGCATGGGCATCAGCGGGATCAATCCCAAGGGCCTGCTGTTCTTCGTGGCTTTGGTGCCGCAGTTCGTCAGCCCTGACGCGGCGCTGCCGGTCCCGGTCCAGTCGGGACTGCTGGGGCTGACTTTCATCCTCCTCGTGGGCGTCATCTACAGCTGCGTGGCACTCCTGGCGCGGAAACTGCTGCAGGCCAGGCCGGGCGCAGCACGCCAGGTGACGCTGGCCAGCGGGATCATCATGCTGGTCCTGGGCGCCCTGCTGCTCGCCGAACAGATCGCGCCCGCCGTCAGCGCAGCTCTGAACCGCGGCTGAGGGCGGGAACCCCGGCTACTTGCGCTGCATGTACCACTCGGTGAAGGACGACGCGCGGCCGTCCGCGGTCAACTGGATGACCCACAGGTTGTCATAGCTTCGGCTGTTGCCCCGGTAGGTCGTCAGGCCCTGAACAAAGGCCCGGCCGCCGTCGACCCCCAGCAGCTTCCACTCAAAGGTCCAGTCATCGGGCTCATCGCGCCCGGCAATCCAGTGCTCGACGATGTCGTCCCGTCCCTGCCACGGTTCGGCTTCCTGCGGGCTGGTGGCATAGATGGCGTCCTCGGTAAACAGCGCCCGGATGTCCTCGGGATCGTTCGTTGTCCACGCCGTGATGTAGTGCTGCATCCAGCGCTCCACCGCATCTCTCATGCCTCGGTTGTACTCCCCGCCATAGGGGCCCGCAAGAGTAGTCGATACGTGTATTTGGCCGCGATCGGACGTGGAAGACTGTCAGTGGTCGTCGGCACGCCCGTATTCGCGGTCCCAGAGTTCGTGCATTTCCGCGTCCTTCCGGATGGCCTTCACGGCCTCCAGCTGTGCCGGTTTGTGGCGCTGCCATTCCCGGGCTCCGAGGGTCTTGCGACCCGCGTCCAGAAGGAGCAGGGCTGTGTCCGTGAGCGCATCGCTGCGGAGGGTGAAGTCTGTCTTCCTGCGCCGCTGGACTTCCTGCAGGGCTGAACGCGAAGCGGTGTAGGCGCCGAGCCTGCGCAGGGACCGGGCACGGACCAGCAACAGCGCGGCGGCCAGATCGTCCGCGTTCAGCAGCCCCTCTGTGTCCGCCACTACATCGGCGTCGCGGCCCAGCTCGGCCTCAAGCGAACAGCGGGCCAGGGCCAGAGGCAGCGACGGCGGCAGGCCGGCAAGCGCCGCGAGCGCCGCCTCCGTCTGGCCGGTCTCGCGCAGGGAATGGGACAGGGCCAGGAACACGGCCTCCTCGCTGAAGAGCACCGGAACCTCGATCCGCTCCGCCACCTCCACCCTCGTGACGACGCCGGCCAGGTACACGGCGGCGTAGCGGTTGGCGTCCTGGTCGTTCCGCAGGCTCAGGCCGTGCTGCAGGAGCTCGGACGCGCGCAGATGACCGCCGTGGGAGTAGGCCAGCAGCCCGGCCATGAGGTAGCAGACTCCGGCCCAGCCGGGGTAGGCGCGGGCCAGGGTGATCAGGCGGTCCGGATCGGTGCTGCCGAAGACGGCGGAGTGCACGGCTTTCCTCCTCTTGGCGGACGTCCGGCCTCCCGCCCTGCCCAGGCGGGGCACGCCGCCCTCGGCCGCCAGCGTCCCGGGGGCCCGGCCTGCCATGAGGCCCGTCACCACGGAGCCCACGTTGCCGGCCAGGCCGCGGACCGGTGTCCGGACCACAGGCTTGCGGAAGGGCGTCAGGTCGCGGGTGTCCGTGTACGGCCTGCGCGGCTCGTCGGGAATTGGGTCGACGGGAATTTGGGCGTCGGGGATCCGGCCGACGGGAATTGGGTCGACGGGAATCCGACCCACGGGAATGTGGCCATCGGGAATGCGGGGGGCGGATTCGCCAGGTCCGGCGCTCATGCCCCCATGGTAGTAGCCACCGGCAGGCCGCTGCTAGGCTGCTGCGGCCACCCAGAGGCCGATCACCCAGGTGCTCGCGGCGAGGCAGGCGAGGCCGAATTCCACGATCATGCCAAAGCCCGTGGCCTTCAGGGCGGCCCAGCTCGAGGCCACCGCCGTGCCGAACACGCGGGTGCGCTGCAGCTCGCTGAGCAGGAGCCCGGCGGCGAAGCCCACGAAGAGCCCCACCACGGGGATGATGAACATGCCGGCAACGCCCAGCACCAGGCCCACCACCACGGAACGGCCCGGGATGCTGTGCGCTTTGAGCTTCCGGCCGGTCAGGACGGCGCTGGCGGCCATGCCGGCCAGGACGAACACGAGCCCGATCCCAAAGACCACCCAGCCGGTCGTTCCGGCGCCGCCCCACAGCGCCCAGGCCAGCAGGCTCACCCCGATCAGGATGCTGCCGGGCAGGACGGGAATGATGGTACCGGCCACGCCCACCAGGATGGCGAGGCCGCAGAGCACAGTCACCAGAGTCTCGGGGTTCATGGGCCCAGTCTAGGTGGCGGCCAGTCTGGGTGGCGGACAATCCAGCCGGAGGTCGGACCCCACTAGGCCCACCAACGGCGGCGCTCCCCCGAAGGCAGCGCCGCCGTCACTGTGTGGGCCGCAGTGTGTCGCGGATCTACTCGGCTTCCACCGCCGCGGCGACAGCAGCGGAGACGGCCGGGGCCACGCGCGGATCAAGCGGGCTGGGCACGATGTAGTCCGCGGAAAGATCGTCCTCGGCCAGTTCTGCGATGGCACGGGCCGCGGCGAGCTTCATGGCGGGCGTGATCCGGCGGGCGCCGGCGTCGAGGGCGCCGCGGAAGATGCCGGGGAAGGCCAGGACGTTGTTGATCTGGTTCGGGAAGTCGCTGCGTCCGGTGGCGACCACAGCCGCGTACTTGCTGGCGACCTCCGGCAGCACTTCCGGGTCCGGGTTGGACAGGGCGAACACGATCGAGCTGTGGTTCATCAGCTTCAAGTGCTCCTCGTCCAGCTTGGCCGAGGAAACACCGACGAACACGTCGGCGCCGAGCAGCGCCTCTCCCGGGCCGCCGGCCACGCCGCGCGGGTTGCTGCGGGCGGCGAGCTGGGCCTTCTTGCTTGCCGGATCGGCGGCGATGTCCGCGCGGTCCGTGCTGATGGTGCCGCGGGAGTCCAGGAGGACGACGTCGCCGATTCCCGCCGTCAGCAGGATTTCGGCGACGGCAATCCCGGCCGCCCCAGCCCCGGAGACCACCACGCGCAGGCTGTCGAGCGTCCGGCCGGTCACCTTGGCGGCATTGGTCAGGGCGGCGAGGACCACGACGGCGGTGCCGTGCTGGTCATCGTGCATGACCGGGCAGTCCAGTGCCTCGATCAGTTTCTCCTCGAGGTCGAAGCAGCGGGGCGCGGCGATGTCCTCCAGGTTGACGGCGCCGAAACTGGGGCGGAGCCGGACAAGCGTCTCGACGATTTCGTCGACGTCGGTGGTGTTGAGGACCAACGGGATGGAGTCGAGCTCGCCGAAAGCCTTGAAGAGCGCGGACTTGCCCTCCATCACGGGCAGCGAGGCGCTGGCGCCGATGTTGCCCAAGCCCAGCACAGCCGTGCCGTCACTGACCACCACGACGAGGCGCTGGGCCCACGTGAGCGTCTTGGCGAGCTCCGGGTTGGCGTGGATGGCGCGGCTGACCTGGGCGACGCCGGGCGTGTAGGCGATGGAGAGGTCGCGCTTGCTGGCGAGCGGGACGGTGCTGGAAATCGAAAGCTTGCCGCCCTCGTGGGATGCGAAGATTTCCTCGTCGCTGAGCACGGCTACTGCCTCAGCCGGGGAGGTGGAATCGGCGGGAATGATCGTTTCAGTGGACACGTCGTTGTCTCCTGGGACTCACCGTGGGCGCACGGCTCATGGAAGCTCAAGCAAGGCTGCTTGAGTTGGTCTGGCGGGGGCGGGCGGCGACCAGAGGTGGCGGTCGCCGGTGGAGCCCCCGGTTTCGCTGGCATCAGCCGTCATCCGGTCCAGCAATCGTAAACAAGACGGCCAGCCGGTTAAGCCGCGGTAGAGCGGTGATGCGCCACGGTGAAACGTTTCCCCACGATGTTAAGTGACCCGGATCACGCGCGGGAGGGTCATTACCGGGTCTCTGGTCTAGACCGGTTACGCGGCCTGCGGGTCTCGCTGTAGGAGGGAGCAGGCCTTCTTCAGGTCCTCCTCCGCTTCGAAGAGGGACAGCCGGCGGCAGCGGACGGCCTGGACCAGCCCCGTAACCGTCAGCAGCAGGACCCGGGCAACTGCGGCGTCGCCGCACGCTGCCGTCACGGCTTTCTCGGCCGTCGCATCGATTTCGCGGAGCAGCCGCGTGGTGTCGGTGTCCTTGACATAGACCGCGCGGTTGAGGGCCTGCTCCACGGCGGGCTGCATCAGGCGCATATGGAAGATCTCCATCACGACGCCCGCGAGGGCCTGGGCCACCATTTTTCCTGCCTCGGGCGAGCTCCCCGCGAGCAGTTCGCCCAGTTGCTTGCGGTACAGCGCCAGGACCAACTGGGTGGAGGACGGGAAATAGCGGTAAAGCGTCCCCAGCGGCACATCCGCCTTGGCCGCCACCTCGGAAAGGACCACGGAGTCCAGGCCCTTGCGGGCGAACCCCGCGGCAACGTCAAGGATCCGCACGTAGCGGAGCCGCTGCCGGGGCAGAGTGGGGGGAGGAGCCATCGGTGGAAGATCTGAGTGAAAATCAGGCATCAGCAGCGTTCCGGGGGTCGTTTTTCTCGGCAGCCGGGCGCCATTCGCCCACCGCGCTGCCGCGGCAATTGCCGTCCACTATACGCCACGAAACTCGGCGCCCGGCCAGTCAACCGGGACACCGGGAAGCCCCCGAACGGAACTCGCGCGGTCAGTCCACGCCCTTGATCTTCACCACGAACACGGCGCCAAGAAGCCCGATCACGGCGGCCGCCACATACAGCGAAACGTATCCTCCCCAGAGGGTCACGAACGGAAAGGCAATGAGCGGGGCGAGCACCTGCGGCAGTGAGTTGGCGACGTTGATGACGCCCAGATCCTTGCCCCGGTTCAGGGCCGTGGGCAGCACCTGGGTGATGAGGGCGAAGTCCACCGCCAGATAGCAGCCGAAGCCGATGCCCAGCACCGACGCGCCGATCAGCGCGCCGGGCCAGGTGGGGGCGAACGCAAGAATGAGGGAGGCCGCGGCGATCACCGCGGAAGAGATGATGACCAGCGGCTTCCGGCGGCCCATCCGGTCGCTCAGCCGGCCGCCGATCACGCTGGTGATGATCACCATGACCGCATACAGCCCTGTGAGGATCAAAACACCAAACTCGGGCTCGATACCTTGGGTTTCGCGAACCCGGACGGCGTCGTGGAGGAAGAACAGCAGGTAGAGGGTGACCATGTGGTTGCCGATGTTCACCAGAAGCCGCGTCAGCCAGGCCCAGGCGAAATCCGGGTGGCGGGCCGGGGAAATCCAAAAACCCCGCACAAAGCCGGCCAGGCTGAACGGCTGACGGGCCCGCGCGGGCAGCGGAACGTCGTCGTTCTTGAAGTAATAGAGCACGACGCCGGCCAGCAGCGCCGCCGCGCACACCAGGTATCCGGCGGCGAAGTTTCCCGTGACGGCGGCGGCGATCACCGCGCCGAGGAGGATCCCGACCGTCTGGCCCATGGCTGCCAGCCCGCCCACCGTGCCGCGCTGCGGGACCGGGACGCGGTCCGGGATGGCGGCGGTGATGGCGGCGTAGGCGCCGTTGCAGCCGGCCTGCACGAGGCACCAGAGCAGTGTCATGACGGCGACGTTCGGCGCCCCGGCCAGCGAGATCAGGGCAGCGGCGCCAAGGACCGCCCCGAACAGCACCCACGGCACGCGGCGGCCCCGCCGGGACGTTGTGCGGTCGCTGAAGGCGCCAAAGAGGGGGTTGGCGACCAGGGACACGGCCGCGCCTGCCCCGGTCACGAGGGCGAGGATGGCCTCCTTGTCCACTTCGCTGAACGCCGCCGCCTGTTGTCCGAGCAGCACCTGGATCGGGCCGAAGAACGCCGCATTGATGCCGAGGTTAACCAGGACCACGCCCGCGGTCCAGACCGGACGGACTCGCCGCTCCGGTTCGGCGAGCGCCGCCGACGTCGGAGCTGAACTCGGTAGGTCGGACAAGCTCATGTGGTTCCCCCCGGAACTGGCGACGCAGGCTGATGATCTGTGTGGGGCCAGACTATCGTGGGGATCGAGATCCGCCGTCTACTTTTCAGCACGTCTACTCTTCAGCACGGGAGAACCAGTGGCCGCATCCAGCGTCAACACCGCCGACCTTTACGATGAGCGCGGCGAGGAACTCAGCTCCCTGGCCGTGCAGTTCCAGTCCCTCGGCGGACAGTCGCACTTCAGCGGGCCGGTCCGGACCATCCGGTGCTTCGAGGACAACGCGCTGGTCAAGACCGTGTTGGCCACCCCCGGCAATGGCTCGGTGCTGGTGGTCGACGGCGCCGGCTCCCTCCGCACGGCACTGATGGGGGACATGATTGCCGCGAGCGCGGTCGCGAACGGCTGGGCCGGCGTCGTGATCAACGGCGCCATCAGGGACCGGCTCGCGATCGCGGGGCTGCCGCTGGGGGTCAAGGCGCTGGGCAGCAACCCGCGCAAGAGCGCCAAGGAAGGCGCCGGTGCCATCGACGTGCCGCTGGAGATCGACGGCGTGGCCATCCGCCCCGGTGCGATGATCTGGTGCGATCCGGACGGAATCTTGGTCGAACGCTGACGACTTTATTCGCCCCGAGGTAGTGGCGGGAACATTTGAGCCAGTAACATAGTTACTGAAAGCAACTATCCGCTTGGTCCCCACACTTCCCCTTGGAGCAGTCATGTCCAAAACCACCTCCGTGCGCGCCGCAGGAGAGGTCCTGACCCACCGTCAGACCATCACCGTCATGGTGGGACTCATGCTCGGCATGTTCCTGTCCTCCCTGGACCAGACGATCGTGTCCACCTCGATCTACACGATCGCCAATGACCTCGACGGCCTTTCCCTGCAGGCCTGGGCCACCACCGCCTACCTCATCACCTCCACGGTGACCACCCCCCTCTACGGCAAGCTCAGCGACATCTTCGGACGCCGCCCGCTGTACCTCATCGCCATCGTGATCTTCCTCGTCGGCTCGCTCTACGCAGGCTCGGTCCACTCCATGGCCGAGCTCGCCATTGCCCGCGGGATCCAGGGCATGGGCGCCGGCGGCCTGCTGGCCCTCGCCCTGACGATCATCGGCGACATCGTGGCGCTCAAGGACCGGGCCAAGTACCAGGGCTACTTCATGTCCGTCTTCGGCATCTCCTCCGTCCTGGGCCCGGTAGTCGGCGGCGCCCTCGCAGGCTCCGAGACCATCCTCGGAATCGACGGCTGGCGCTGGGTCTTCCTCATCAACCTGCCGATCGGCCTCGCCGCCCTCGCGGTGGTGTTCATGTACCTGCACCTCCCG
Organism: Arthrobacter sp. 05T420; assembly: GCF_056396305.1. Lineage (NCBI taxonomy): Bacteria > Bacillati > Actinomycetota > Actinomycetes > Micrococcales > Micrococcaceae > Arthrobacter > Arthrobacter sp. 05T420. The sequence goes on from NZ_JBFTLG010000002.1 coordinate 64,359, forward strand.
GCCAAGCACGTGAAGCAGAAGATCGACTACTGGGGCGCGGCCGCCATCACCCTGGCGATCGTTCCGCTCCTCCTCGTCGCCGAACAGGGCCGCAGCTGGGGCTGGAGCTCCGCCAACTCCTTCCTCTGCTACGGCCTGGGCGTTGCAGGCATCATCGCGTTCCTGCTGGCCGAACGACATGCGAAAGACTACGCACTGATCCCGCTCCGGCTGTTCCAGAACATCACGTTCGGCCTGTCCTCGCTGCTGAACTTCATCATCGGCATCGGCATGTTCGGCGCCATCGCGATGCTCCCGATGTACCTGCAGCTGGTCAAGGGCCTGACCCCCACAGAGGCCGGCCTCATGATGATTACCTTCACCGTGGGCATCCTCACCGGCTCCATCACGGCCGGCCGGACCATCTCGGCCTCAGGCACGTACCGGATCTTCCCGATCCTCGGCACGGCGGTCCTGACCGTTGCCGCCGTCGTGATGGGCCTTTCCCTCGGTGCCGACACGCCGCTGTGGGTTCCGGGCGTCATCGCCGTGTTCTTCGGCCTGGGCCTGGGCTTCTGCATGCAGCCGCTGACGCTGGCCATGCAGGTCTCCGTTCCGTCGAAGGACATGGGCGTGGGCACCTCCTCCGCCGCGTTCTTCCGCTCCATGGGCGGCGCGGTGGGCACGGCCGTGTTCATCTCGATGCTCTTCAGCCTCGCGGCGGACAAGATCGCCACGGGCATGAAGGACGCGGCGCAGAGTGCGGCTTACCTCAAGGTGCTCAAGGATCCGGCCGTGGCTGCCGACCCCGCCAACGCCAAGCTCTACGAGTTCTTCAAGAACGGCGCCAGCAACGATTCACTGAACGACACCAGCTGGCTGCACACCGCCAACTCGACGCTGACCCGCCCCATCACCGAGGGCTTCGCCCAGTCGATCGACGCCGTCATGCTCACGGCCGCGGTGCTCACCGGCATCGCCTTCCTGATCACCTTCGCCCTGCCGAACAAGAAACTCACGGACCCGAAGGCTGCTGCCAAAGAGGCGGTAGCGGCTGCCGCCCACTAGGGCGTTCCTCCGGCTGGTTCCATTTCACGGCAGTTTCATGTCACGGCAGGCAGTCTTTGGACTGCCTGCCGTTGTCGTGTGCCGTTGTAACCGCGCTCCGGAGAGAGCCCCGACGCCGGAAGCCTGCCCTGCGTGATGCCTTCGGTTTTGGGTCCGGCCGGCACAGCCGACGGCACGCTCAAAGTGTATGTTTCGTCTCACTTTCCCGTGGTTGTGACAGGCGGCACGCCGGCTCGGATGTAAGACTGGGTAGCTGCGGCGAAGGCCGTGGAACGCGAACTGCCGAGGGAGCCGTATGACCATCACCCAGGACCAGACCGCCGCCAAGATGCCGAAACGGGTCATTTGGCTGGCCGTGGCGGGCGCCGTCGGCGGCTTCCTCTTCGGCTTTGACTCCTCCGTCGTCAACGGCGCCGTCGACGCGATCAAGGACGAGTTCGCCCTCAGCGAGGCCGTGACCGGCTTCGCCGTCGCCGTGGCCCTCCTCGGCTGCGCGGCGGGCGCCTACCTGGCCGGCAAGGTCGCCGACCGCTACGGCCGGATCCCGGCCATGAAGCTGGGCGCGCTGCTGTTCCTCGTCAGCGCCATCGGCACCGGGTTCGCGTTCGGTGTCTGGGACCTGATCTTCTGGCGCCTGGTGGGCGGCCTGGGCATCGGCCTGGCCTCGGTTATCGCTCCGGCCTACATTTCCGAGATCTCCCCCCGCCACGTCCGTGGCCGCCTGGCCTCGCTGCAGCAGCTGGCGATCACCACCGGCATCTTCGCCGCACTCCTCTCCGACGCCGTGTTCGCGACGTCGGCCGGCGGAGCGGACCAGCCCCTGTGGTTCGGCCTGGAAGCGTGGCGCTGGATGTTCATGGCCGCCGCCGTCCCCGCAGTGGTCTACGGCTGGATCGCCTACACCCTGCCCGAATCGCCGCGGTTCCTGGTCTTCCAGGGCAAGAACGAGGAAGCCCTCAAGGTCTTCAAGACGATCGCCCCGGACGACGACTCGGACCGGCACCTGCGCGACATCAAGAAGGCCATCGACGAGGACAAGCTGGCCGGCCAGAAGGGATCCCTGCGCGGCAAGGCCCTCGGCCTGCAGCCGGTGGTCTGGATCGGCATCATCCTGTCCGTGCTGCAGCAGTTCGTCGGCATCAACGTGATCTTCTACTACTCCACCACCCTGTGGAAGGCCGTGGGCTTCCAGGAAAAGGATTCGCTCACCATCTCCGTGGCCACCGCCATCACCAACATCCTGGTGACGCTCGTGGCGATCGCCCTCGTGGACCGGATCGGGCGCCGTCCCATCATGCTGGCCGGCTCAATCGGCATGGCCCTCTCGTTGGGCACCATGGCCCTGGCCTTCAGCTCGGCCACCGGGTCCGGGGACGCGATCTCGCTGCCCGGCGCGTGGGGTCCGGCCGCGCTGGTGGCCGCCAACGTCTTCGTCATCAGCTTCGGCGCCTCCTGGGGCCCGCTGGTGTGGGTGCTGCTGGGCGAGATCTTCCCGTCCCGCATCCGTGCCCGCGCCCTGGGCCTGGCCGCGGCCGCGCAGTGGATCGCCAACTTCGCCATCACCCTGAGCTTCCCCGTCATGGCCGCGGCCTCGCTGCCGATGACGTACGCCATGTACGCGCTGTTCGCGGCGGCGTCGTTCTTCTTCGTCATGTTCAAGGTGCCGGAGACCAACGGCATGTCCCTGGAACAGGCCGAAACCCTGTTCGTGCCCAAGGGTTCCGCGAAGGAGTCCGCCAAGGCCTGAGCCGGCACCGTGTGAGGTCGCCGCTTGCTAGACCACGTGCGGCTGGTGCGCGGTGAGGTAGCGGCGCCCGCCGAAGACCACGGCGATCGCGGCCACCATGGCCAGCGCGCCGGCGAAGAAGGGCACCTGCGGGCCGAAGTGCTCACCCAGCTGCGCGGCGGCAAAGGGTGCCAGGGCTCCGCCCATCCAGCGCACGAAGTTGTAGCCGGCGGAGGCCACCGGCCGCGGCGAATCCGAAACGCCCATGGCCAGCTCCGTGTAGATGGTGTTGTTGACGCCCAGGAGTGCCCCGGAGATGACCACGAGAACGACGACGGCGGGCACCGAGTGCCCGGCGGCCAGGCCCAGGCCCACAAGGTCGAGCATCAGCAGGACCAGGGTGCCGATGAGGACCCGGACTGCTCCGAAGCGGTTCTGCAGCACGGGGGCGGCAAACACCGAGAACACGGCCACCGCGACGCCCCAGCCGAAGAACACCCCGCCGATCCCGTAGGCGTCCATGCCGAGGATGAAGGGCGTGAAGGCCAGGACCGTGAAGAAGCCGTAGTTGTAGAACAGTCCGCTGGCCGCCGTCGTCCGCAGTCCCTTGTGCCCGAGGGCAAGCAGCGGATCGCGGAGCCGGACTTTCCGCTCGGGCAGCGGGGTCTTGGGCAACAGGGCGATGAGCGCGATGAAGGCGGAGGCCATCAGCACGGCCGTGCCGAAGAACGGGGCACGCCACTGCCAGCCCCCCAGGAGTGCACCCAGGAGCGGGCCGAGGGAAATCCCGAGGCCGAGGGCGGCCTCGTACAGGATGATCGCCGTGCCGGCCCCGCCGCTTGCGACGCCGACAATCACGGCCAGTGCCGTGGCCACGAACAGGGCGTTGCCCAGTCCCCAGCCGGCGCGGAAGCCGATGAGCTCAGACACGCTGCCCGAGGTGCCGGACAGCGAGGCGAAGACGACGATCACCGCCAGTCCGATCAGCAGCGTCCGCTTCCCGCCGATGCGGGAGGAGACGTAGCCGGTGATCAGCATGGCGACCGCGGTCACGAGGAAATAGCTCGTGAAGAGCAGCGACACCTGGCTCGGGGAGGCGTCCAGGTTCTTGGCGATCGCCGGCAGGATGGGGTCCACCAGCCCGATGCCCATGAAAGCGAACACCGCCGCGAGGGCCGTCGCCCACACCGCTTTGGGCTGTTTGAGTAGCGAGGCCTTCTCGGCCTCGAGGGTTACTTCGGCTGCCGGCAGGGTGTCGGCGGGGTGGCCGTGCATGGGGGAACTCCTAAATGATGGGAAATTCGGTTGGGTATCAGGCCTGGAGCGTCGCGTTGATCCGGCCAATGACCGGAAGGGCGGCGGCGAGGGCGGCGCGGTCATCGTCCGGGAGGGACGAGAGGATGCCGGCCATGACGGCGTTGCGGCGCTCGTTGGCGGAGGCGACGGCGGCGAGGCCGGCTTCCGTGAGGGTCACCCGGACGGCGCGGGAGTCGCTGGGGTCCGGTTCCCGGCGGGCGAGGCCGGCCCGCTCGAGCTTGATGATCTGCTCGGTGGCGCTGGGAACCTTGACGCCGAGGTTCCGGGCGATTTCTCCCACCCGCACTCCACTGGCGGGGGAAGCGATGCCTTCGGTTGCGGGTGCGGCGTCCATCAGCATCTTGAGCAGGCTGATCTGGGCGGCGCTGAGTTCGCCGTCGGCGTCGAGACGGCGCACGAGGTAGATGCTGTGGCGGAGGGCCTCGCGGAAATCCTGGGCGAGGGCGAGAAGGCCGGGGTCAGCCGGTTCACTGGCGTACATAGTTAGGTAGCCTAACAGTTAGGCTACCTAATGGTCAAGGAAGACGGGTTGCTATCGCTCTGGGTGGCCAAAACCGGCGAATAGCAACCGTAGGTGATAGCTCACCGGGCGGGGTGGGCTTAAAAAACGCCGACGCCGGAACTCGCGTGAGTTCCGGCGTCGGCCCAGCTAGCGTTAATCAGACGACGGCCTTGGCTTCCTCGATGAGGGAGGAGACCGCGGCGAAGAGCGGGTGGTCCGCTGCCAGACCGGTAATCGTCTCCGTGGCCTCGTCCGGCGTGGACGCGGAGAGGATTTTCGCCAGCTCCACGGCCTCGGCGTCGGCCGGATCGTTGAAGCGCAGGGCCGCGGCGATCGCCCCGAGCAGCGCCTCGGGGACAATTCCGCGCTCGGCCAGCTCGGCAGCAGGGCCGATGAAGCGCTCGTGCCGGCTGAGTTTGCGCAGCGGGGCACGGCCCACCCGGTTGACGGTGTCCGGCAGGTGCGGGTTGGAGAAGCGGCCCAGGATCTTCTCCACGTACGCCTCCTGATCCCCGCGGTTGAAGCCGTGCTTGGCCACCAGCAGCTCCTTGGTTTCGTCCAGGACGGCGCGCACGTCGGCCGCGACGTCCTGATCGGCCATGGCCTCGGAAATCTTGTCCAGGCCGGCCTCGAAACCGAAGTAGGCCGCCGCCGCGTGGCCCGTGTTGACGGTGAACAGCTTCCGTTCGATGTACGGCTCCAGATCGTCCACGAAGGTCGCGCCCGGGATCACCGGCGCCTGCCCGGTGAACGGGGTGCGGTCGATCACCCACTCATAGAACGTCTCCACCGTGACGTCCAGGCCCTGCCCGGCTTCCTGATTGGGGACGATCCGGTCCACTGCCGTGTTGGCAAACACGGCGCCAGCGTCCAGGGACCCGGCGGCCGGATCCCACTGGGCAGCGACTTCGGACTTGAGGTTGTCGGTCGCGTTGATCGCGTTCTCACACGCCATCACCTGCAGCGGCGCCAGCCCGGGGGCGCGGGCCGCGATCCCCCTGGCAATCACCGGCGCCACAAACTTCAGGATGTGCGGCCCGACGGCGGTGGTGACGATGTCCGCCGTCGCGATTTCCGCCACGACATCGGCTTCCTGGGTGCCGGAGTTCAGCGCACGGAAGTTGTCGATGGTGCGGACGGCGGGGTGCTCTCCCACTTCGTGGACCTGGTAGCTGTCTGCGGCGGCCAGCTGGGTGATGAGGCCGTCCGCGACGTCCGCGAACACCACCTCATACCCGGCCTCGTGCAGCAGCAGGCCCACGAATCCGCGCCCGATGTTTCCGGCTCCGAAATGAACAGCCTTCACTAGGAGTTGACCTTTCCGAACAGGGCCAGCACTTCGTCAACCGTGGTGGCCGCCTCAAGCTGGGCCACCTGGGCCTTGTTGGTGAAGACCTTGGCGATCGAGGACAGGATGTGCAGGTGTTCGTTGTTGACGCCGGCCACGCCGACCACGAACTTCACTTCCTTGCCGTTCCAGTCGATGCCGTTCGGGTAGCGGATCACCGATACCGCAGACTTCATGATGTGGTCCTTCGCGGCGTTGGTGCCGTGCGGGATGGCGAGGAAGCTGCCCATGTAGGTGGAGACGGATTCCTCGCGTTCGTGCATGGCGTCAATGTAGCCGGAGTCGACGGCGCCGCGGTCCAGCAGCAGCTGCCCGGCCTCATCGATCGCGGCGTCCCGCGTGGTGGCGGTGCCGTGGAGGATGACGCTTTCGGCCACCAGGATGCCCGCAGGACCCGTGTCGGCGTCCGGCTCGGCGTCTGCAGGGGCCTCCTGAGTGCCGACGGCGGCAGCGGCAGGGGCCGCACCCGCGGTGCCGGCCGCCGGCGTCTCAGCTTCCGTGTTGCTGGCCTTGACCAGCTCCACGATCTCGTCGTACCGCGGGCTGTTCATGAAGTTGTCCACGGAGACATGCACGGCGCTTTCGGTCGCGGGCTTGGCCCGCTCGGTCAGGTCCTGGTGGGTGATGACGACGTCGTACGTGTCGCTGAGGTTGGCGATTGCGGAGTTGGTGACCTTGACGTCCGTGAACCCGGCGGCCTTGATCTTGTTGCGGAGCACGGAGGCGCCCATCGCGCTGGAGCCCATTCCGGCGTCGCACGCAAAGACGATGTTCTTGATCGGGGTCGCCAGGACGGCGACGCCGCTGGCGCCCACGCCCTCACCGATCAGGGCCGCGGAAACCGAGCTCTTCTTGCCCTTCAGGGCCTCCATCCGGTGCGTGGCCTGGCCGAGGTCGTCTTCCGCTGGCGCCTTGCTGGCCTTCAGGATCACCGATCCGATGAGGAAGGACACCGTGGTGGCGAACAGAACCGAGAGTGTCACGCCGACGTAGCTGTCGCGTGCGGTGGAGGCGTAGACAGCGATGATGCTGCCCGGGGCGGCCGGGGACCGGAGGCCGGCGCCGGTGACCACCAGGGTGAAGATGCCGGTCATGCCGCCGCCGATCGCGGCGAAGATCATCATCGGCTTCATCAGGACATACGGGAAGTAGATCTCGTGGATGCCGCCGATGAACTGGATCACTGCCGCGCCGGGAGCGGACGCCTTGGCCAGGCCCTTGCCGAAGAACGAGTAGGCGAGCAGGACGCCGAAGCCGGGACCGGGGTTGGCTTCGAGCAGGAACAGGATGGACTTGCCCTGCTCGAGCGCCTGCTGGGTGCCGAGCGGGGTGAGGATGCCGTGGTTGACGGCGTTGTTCAGGAACAGGACCTTGGCGGGTTCGATGAAGATGCTGGTGAAGGGCAGCAGGCCGTTCGCCACAAGGAATTCGACCACGGCGCTGGCGCCGTTGCTGAAGGCCTTCACGATGGGGCCGACTATCAGCATGCCTACGACCGCCATGGCGGCGGCCAGGATGCCGGCCGAGAAGTTGTCGATCAGCATTTCGAAGCCGGGTTTGACCCGGCCTTCCCAGATCTTGTCCGCCTTCATCATCAGCCACGCGGTGAGCGGGCCCAGGATCATGGCGCCGATGAACATCGGAATATCGGTTCCGACGATCACACCCATCGTGGCCACGGCACCCACCACGCCGCCACGCACGCCGTAGACCATCCGGCCACCGGTGTAGCCGATCAGGAGCGGGAGCAGGTACGTGATCATCGGACCGACCAGCTTGCCGAGCTCCGCATTGGGGAAGAAGCCCGCGGGGATGAAGAGCGCCGTGATGAAGCCCCACGCGATGAACGCGCCGATGTTGGGCATGATCATGCCGGACAGGAACGTCCCGAATTTCTGGACGTGTACCCGCACGCTGGTCTTTGGTTTCGCAACTGTATCTGTTGCCATGTGAATTCCTAACCGTCGTTCCCGCTGCTTTGCGGGATGGTCCGATAATTTCGCCGAGCTAGCTGGTGGAGCTGGTGGAGATCCGGTGGAGCCATTCGAGGAAGAGCTTGAGTTCCGAGCTGGAGAGCTGGTCCGAGTGGGACGCCTGGAGTGCTGCGTTCAATGCGATGGCCGCCACAACCACTGAGGATTTTCCGCTGTCATCAGAACCGTTGTCCCGGGCCTGCTCGGCGGAAACCGCAAAAATCATGGCGTCGCGGGTCATGGTGGAGAGCTCAAGGTTCCGCTCCGGCACCTTTTCCGCGATCAGCATGAGGGTCACGCCCACGTTGGCCGCCAGGATGGACCTGGCCGCCTCCTTGGGCGGGACGTTGAGCTGGCCGGAGACCGCCGCCTTGTTCAGCATCTCCTCCATGAGGGCCTCGGCATCGGCGACGATGGCCGGACGGCTCTCAGGGCGGATATTGCCAAACATGACGAGGTACAGTTCCGGCTGATTCAGCCCGAACTGGACATGGTTGTCCCACATCCTGCGGATGTCCTCCAGCGGTTGGCCAGAGGGCGCGAAGTCACGTTCGCCCGCGACATATTCGTCGAAGCCTGCTGCGACGACGGCGTCGAACAGCCCTTCCTTGTCACCAAAGTGGTGGTAGAGGGTCGGTGCCGTAACACCGGCCAGCTGTGTGATCTGGCGGGTCGAGACTGCGGATCCGCCCGAGTTGGCCAGCAGCTCGGCGGCTGCACGCAGCAGCCGGGCCTTGGGTGGTAGCTGGCCATCGTTACTCATAACCGCTACCCTAGCACCTATAGCAACGCTATATGAACTGCATCACATACAATTTTTGCAGGTGCCGTGACCCGCCCGTTGACGTAGCCGTCAGCCGCAGGCACAGATGATCAGCAGGGTCAGCGGCGGCACCCGGTTTACCGGCTTAGTGGCCACTGGCCTACGACAGAGAATGAGGACCTTCAGTGCAGAACTTCCCAGGAGTAGGCGTTAGCCCAGGCCGCATCATCGGCACCATCCGGCAGATGCCCAAACCGATCAGCGAACCGCCCGCCGGAGAGCAGCTTCCCGCCGGCGTCACGGCAGAAGACGCGACGGCGGCACTGAAGGCCGCGGCGAAATCCGTCCACGACGAACTCAAGGCCCGTTCCGAGACCGTCACCGGCGACGGCAAGGCCGTCCTCGAAGCCACCGCCCTCATGGCCACCGACACGATGCTGCTCAAATCCGCCGCCAAGCTGATCGGCCGCGGCACGTCCGGGCAGCGGGCAATCTGGGAGGCCGGCGCCTCCGTCTCGGAAATGCTGCACAACCTTGGCGGCTACATGGCCGAGCGCGCCACGGACGTCCTGGATGTCCGGGCCCGGATCGTGGCGGAACTGCGCGGGGTTCCCGCGCCGGGCATCCCCGTATCCTCCACCCCGTTCATCCTCATCGCCGAGGACCTGGCCCCAGCTGATACCGCCACCCTGGACCCGGAAAAGGTCCTTGCCCTGGTCACTGCCGGCGGCGGGCCGCAGTCGCACACCGCGATCATCGCCCGCTCGCTGGGCCTGCCGGCCGTGGTCGCCGCCGTCGGGGTCGACGAGCTCGCCGACGGCACCGAGGTGTACGTGGACGGCGCGGCCGGCCTCATCACCGCGAACCCTGATGAGTCCCAGCGCGCGGCAGCAGCCCACTGGGCCGCCACGGCCTCGCTGCTGTCCGCCTTTGACGGGACGGGCACGACGTCGGACGGCCACCTCGTGCCGCTCCTCGCCAACGTCGGCGGCGCCAAGGACGCCGTGGCCGCGGCCGGCCTGAACGCCCAGGGCGTGGGACTGTTCCGGACCGAGTTCTGCTTCCTCGAGCGGGACACCGAACCGACCGTGGAGGAACAGGCTGCCGCCTACCAGGGCGTCTTCGACGCCTTCCCCGGCAAGAAGGTAGTGCTCCGCACGCTCGACGCCGGCGCGGACAAGCCGCTGCCGTTCCTGACCGACGCCACCGAGCCCAACCCCGCCCTGGGCGTCCGCGGCTACCGGACCGATTTCACCACGCCGGGGGTCTTGGAGCGCCAGCTGCAGGCAATCGCGCTGGCCGAAAAGGCATCCGAGGCCGACGTCTGGGTGATGGCCCCGATGATTTCCACCGCGGAGGAGGCGGCCCGTTTTGCCTCGCTGTGCGCCACGGCAGGGATCAAGACCCCCGGCGTCATGGTGGAGGTCCCCTCCGCCGCCCTGACGGCAGAGGCCATCCTCCGCGAAGTCGGCTTCGCAAGCCTGGGCACCAACGACCTCACCCAGTACGCCATGGCCGCCGACCGCCAGCTCGGCCCGCTGGCCGCCCTGAACACGCCCTGGCAGCCTGCCGTGCTGCGGCTCGTGGGCCTGACGGTGGAGGGCTCGGCAGCCGAGGGGCACAACAAGCCGGTGGGAGTGTGCGGCGAGGCCGCCGCGGACCCGGCCCTCGCCGTCGTCCTCACGGGCCTCGGTGTCACCACCCTGTCCATGACGGCGCGTTCCATCGCGGCCGTCGCCGCCGTGCTGAAGACCGTCACCCTGGCCGAAGCGCAGGAGCTGGCCAAGCTGGCCTTGTCCGCGCCGAGCGCAACTGAAGCCCGGGCCTGGGTCCGGGCAAAACTGCCGGTTCTGGAGGACCTTGGGCTGTAACCGCGCGGCAGCCGGCCGGCCCGCAGCCGGTGGGCCCGCAGGCCGGCCCACCGGCGGGCCCTTCCGCTGCGCCGGTGCCGCTAGGATGCACTCATGGCACTGATAGCTCCCCGGGTGACGGCCGGCCTCCCGGCCGAAGACGCGCAGAAACTCCGGTTCGCCCTCGACGGCAGCCACGACATCACGGTGTTCGTCGACGGCACCGTCCATCGGCTGCCGCCCGCGGCGCGGGACGCCGTCGTCGATTTGCTGGGCCGCTTCAGCCGCGGCGAGGCCGTTACCGTGAGCAGCGTCGAGGAGATGCTCACGACGTCCCGGGCCGCGGAGCTTGCGGGGATTTCGCACACGTACCTGCGGAACATGACCGACCGCGGCGAGATCCCGGTTGAATACCGCGGAACGCACCGGCGGATCCGGCTGGCCGACATCATGGCCTGGCTCGAGACGCAGAAGAAGAACGGCATGGGCACCGCGCCGCCGGCCGGCCAGGGCGACGAGGGTGCCGGTGGTGAGTGCACAGATGCTTAATGAAGGGATGCTTCATGAAGCAGTGATAAGGATCAAGCAACGATCCCGCTCTTGCGCGGAAACACTGATATCGCGCGGGTTACGCTTGAATTGTGGGTAAATTCAGAGGGTGGCACATCGTGGCAGGCATCGCCGCCATGCTGCTCGCTGGCATCCTCGGAACCGCGATGGGCCTGAACATCACCGCCACGTATTTGGCCAGCGGCGTCGCTTTCGTTGCGGTCTCACTTTGGGTGGACAGCCGGATTTCCCGCCGCCGGAGCGCCGTCCGCCATCCCGGTCCCGACGCCGGTCAGGACGCGAAACTGGCCCTGGACACCGATTCTTCCAAGCCCGAGGGCTAGGCCGCAGGCTCACATCAGGCTGAATCCGCTAAATCCGTGGCCGTCCCGCCCAGCGTCGCGCCTTGAGCGCAGCATGCAGTTCCAGCCGCACCATTCCCTTCAGCGGATCCACGCCCAGCAGCTGGCGAATCCGGCCGAGCCGGTTGTAGATGCTGCTCCGGTGCAGGTGCAGCTTGGCCGCGACTTCCTGGACCGAGCCGTCGTTGTCGTAGAACAGCTCCAGCACGGGCAGCAGCTCGCGGTTGCGGTCATGGTCCTCGAGCATGCGGAAATACACGGAACCCGCGTCCGCCCAGGCCCCCGCCCCGCCGCCGGCCGAGGCCAGGAGCTGGTAGACGCCGGTGGCCCGGCAGTCGACGAGCTCGCCCAGATGCGGGTCCACTGCCGCAGCCTGGGCTGCCTGCCGTGATTGCCGGTAGGCCTCGGCGAGTTCGCGCGGCTTGGCAAATCCCTCGCTTGTGCCCAGGATGATCCGCCGGACGGTGCGCCCGGAGCGTTTGGCGAGTTCCAGTTGGTAGTGCACCAGCACCTGGGCGTGGTCCGCGCGCCCCGTGGATTCCTTGAAGAGCACCACCGCATGGGTTTCGGTGCCGGCGCTGAACAGGGCCGCGTCCACCCCGATGGTCGCCTGCAGCGCCGCGGAGCGGTGAATGAGGGTGTCGGCGATGGGGTCCGAGCCCCCGGCCCAGCCGTCGGCGTCCAGAACGGTCACCAACTGCCAGGGCCCCTTGCCCTGGACCTCTTTCCAGCCCGCCACGGCCGCCGCCGCGTTGGCCTCGCCGGCGCAGGCAGCCAGGAACTCCTGCTCACGGCGGCGGCGGAACTCGGACTCGGCCGTGTTGGAGTCGAGCAGCAGGGAGGACAGCTGCTCCAGCTCCGGCGCCACGTCCTGCAGTTGGGCGAGGACGACCGCGGCGCTTGGTTCCCCGGCGGCGAGCTGGACCCAGAGGTACCCCACCCGGAAGCCGCGCACCAGCAGCGGCACGCACACACGGCCCAGCATGCCGAGATCCTCGTTGGCCGGCACCACCACCGGCCGGACCGCCGTCGCAATCCCGTGGGAGAGCTGCCACGCGATGACGTCCACGGGAACCCGCTTGCTGAGCAGGAAGTTCACCCGGACGCGGTCCGCATGCGATTGGTTGGAGCTGTAGGCCAGGAGCAAACCGTCGAGGTCCTCGAGGGAGAGGCCGCGGCCCAGCCGCTGCGCCACCTGCTCCACGAGCTGCTCCACGTCCTGCTGCTGCATCCTGCCAGACTACTGCCCCGGCCCGCCGCGCTGCGAATGCATCCGCGACGGACACGAGCCGACACCTGACGCCCGCCGCCTCGACAAATGTCTATCCGCGGATTTGAAAAACCCCGGAATCACGCGGCCGGCGCCCAGGGCACGGCGGAGGCACCTGTCGTGTGCCTCACAGCGGGATTTATTCTGGAAGTACGAATCCCCCGCTCACCCAGGCCCACGAGGCCTTTACCACTGGAGCTAATAAATGATCATCGGCGTACCCAAAGAGATCAAGAACAACGAGTTCCGCGTCGCCATCACGGCGGCCGGTGTCCACGAATTCCGCACCTACGGGCACGATGTCCTGGTCGAGCGCGGCGCAGGCCTGGGCTCCGGCATCACGGACGAGGAATACGCGATCGCCGGCGCCGAGATCGTCGCCGACGCCGACGACGTCTGGGGCCGCGCCGACATGGTGATGAAGGTCAAGGAACCGGTCAAGGCCGAATACCACCGCTTCCGCAAGGGCCTGATCCTCTTCACCTACCTGCACCTGGCCGCCGAGCCGGAACTGACCCAGGAACTGATCAACTCCGGCGTCACCGCCATCGCCTACGAGACCGTCCAGGAAGGCCGGACCCTGCCGCTGCTGGCCCCGATGTCCGAAGTTGCCGGCCGGCTGTCCGTGCAGGTGGGCGCCACCTCCCTGATGGCCCCGGCAGGCGGAAAGGGCGTGCTGCTCGGCGGCGTCCCGGGCGTCCGCCCGGCCAAGGTTGTTGTCCTGGGCGCAGGAGTTGCCGGCACCAACGCCGCCGCCATGGCCCTGGGCCTGGGTGCCGACGTCACTATCCTGGACATCAACATCAACCGCCTCCGCGAACTGGACGCCCAGTACCAGGGCCGCCTGAAGACGGTCGCGTCCAACTCCTACGAGATCGAGAAGTCCGTGGTCGACGCCGACCTCGTCATCGGTTCGGTCCTGATCCCCGGCGCCAAGGCACCGAAGCTCGTCACCAACGAGCTCGTCTCCCGGATGAAGCCCGGCTCCGTGCTGGTGGACATCGCCGTGGACCAGGGCGGCTGCTTCGAGGACACCCACCCCACCACGCACCAGGAACCGACGTACAAGGTCCACAACACGATCTTCTACTGCGTCGCCAACATGCCCGGCGCCGTCCCGAACACCTCCACGTACGCGCTGACCAACGTCACCCTGCGCTACGCCGTCTCCCTGGCGAACCTGGGCGTCAAGGCCGCGTTCGAGCGCGACGCCGCCCTGGCCTCCGGCCTGAACATCGCCGGCGGCAAGGTTGCGCACCGCTCGGTCTCCGAGGCGCACAACCTGCCCCTCGTCTCCGACTGGCACGAGCTGGTCTCCGCCTAACCGGCACCGCTTAACCAGCACCGCATCGGCTGCTCCGTAACCGCCCTTTTGGACCCCCAGAACGGCAGTTACGGGGCAGTCGATTGTTGTTTAAGCGCGATTCAGGCCAAGGACCGGGCCTGCTCGATCAGCTGCAGCACCTGGAGCGGGCCAGCGGGGTCGACGGGGACCGGCAGTGCCGAGGCGGCCCCGCCGTCGGCGATCTTAGCGGCAAGGATCCGGTAGAACTCCGGGTAGGCGCCGCGTTCGGTGGGCAGCCGTTCCAGGTGTCCGTCGCGTCCCAGCTGCCCGGCCCAGTCCGGATCTTCCACGCCGTAGTCGGCGTCCAGCGGGTTTCCGCCGGCCACGATGTAGGGCTCCTGCGGGTCCACCCCGTGCTTGGTGAAGCCGCCCTCGCTGCCCAGGATCCGGTAGCGCGGGCCCTGCTGGGCGCAGAGCATGTTCATCCAGAGGTGGCTGATCACCCCGTTGCTGTGCCGCAGGGCCACGAAGACGTCGTCGTCAACGCGCTGTCCCGGCCGCCGGGTCTCCAGTTCCGCGTGCGTCACGGTGGCCGGCCCGAAGAGCTGCACGGCCTGGTCAATCAAGTGGGTGCCGAGATCAAACAGCACTCCGCCGCCGTCGTCCGCCGTCGCGGCCGCCTTCCAGGCCTTCGGCACGTCCGGTGACCACCGCTCAAAGCGGGACTCAAAGCGGGTCACCGTGCCGAGGACTCCCGCGTCCGTGAGGGCTTTTACCGTGAGGAAATCGCCGTCCCAGCGCCGGTTCTGGAACACGGTGAGCACCCGGCCCAGCCGCGCGGCCTGGTCGATGAGCTCCTGCCCCTGGCTGCTGCTGACGGCAAACGGCTTGTCGACGACGACGTCGAGACCGGCTTCCAGCGCCGCGTTCGCCAGCGGATAGTGGGTGGCGGGCGGCGTGCCGAGTACCAGTAAGTCCAGGTCGCCAGCCAGTGCCAGAATGTCGGCCGGGGTGTCGACGATCCTGGCCGCCGGGTAGCTGCGCGCGGCGGCGGACTGCCTGCCGGCGTCGGAAGTGGAGATGGCATCCAGCGAATAGGCCGGGTTTGCGGCGATGAACGGGGCGTGGAAAACCCTCCCCGAAAGGCCGAAACCGGCGACGGCTGTGCGGATGGGCAGGCCTGAATCGTTGCTCATGATGCCTAGGCTACCGGCCGCGGTGGTCGTTGGACCGTGGTTGGCTTCGCCGCGGGCCCGTTAAGCGAAACGGGCCGGCGCCTCCCGGAGGCTTCCAGGGGACGCCGGCCTCGGCCGTGGTGCTTTATTGCTTGGTGGTGCTCAGGGGGCAGGTACTAGCTCTTCTGCCAGCCCACGACGCTCCAGTCCGGCGTCTGGAACAGGCCGGCGCCGTAGTTGGCCAGGCCCGTGCGGGCGAAGTAGATCTGCGGGCCGTTCATGATAACGCCCATGGAGAAGTACTTTTCCATGTGCTTCTTCTCGACGTCCATGGCGGCCTTGTTGCGCTGGGCGTCGTCCTGGATGGACGCGAGGTCCTTGATGGCCTTGTCCAGTTCGGCGTCGCCGAGGCTGTTCTCGTTGGTCTTGGAGTCGTAGAACTGCTTCACGGCGGCGGTGGCATCGGCGCCCACCGTGTAGCCGCTGATGGTGAGCTGGAAGTCGCGGCTGCCAACCACCTTGCCGAAGTCGGCGTCGCCCCGCTGGTCAATGCCGACCTCCATGCCGGCGGCCTGCAGCTGCTTCTGCAGCGTCTGCACGGTGGCCAGGGCGGTGGGGTCGTCACCGAAGTTGGTGATCTTGAACGACGCCGGGACGCCGTCCTTTTCCATGATGCCCTTGGCGTTGGCCGTGTAACCGGCCTCGGTCAGGACCTTCTTGGCGGCGTCGGCGCCGGTTTCCTTGACCGGGTAGTTGTCCTGGTAGTACTTCGAGAACGGCATCAGCATCATCGAGCCCGAGCTGTTCTCGTCCCAGTTCAGGCCGCCGAAGCGGACGGCGCGGATGGCGGGACGGTCGACGGCGGTGAAGATCGCCTTGCGGACGGCGACGTCGGTGAGCGGTGCCTTCAGGGCGTTGAGGTTCAGTCCGCCCGCGAAGAGCCGCTGACCGCGGCGGACCTCGGAGTTCTTGGAGCCTTCAAGCTGCTTGTACTTGGTCAGTGTGCGGCCGTCCGCCATGTCGACTTCGCCGTTCTTGAAGGCGGCGATCTCGGCGCTGGCCTCCAGCTGGCGGAAGATCACTTTCTCCAGGACCGGCTTCTCGCCCCACCACTTGTCGTTCGGAACAAGGGAGACGGTCTTCGCGGCAGAGTCATATTTATCCACCTTGAACGGGCCCGCCATCCACTCCGGGTGCAGTTCGCCGGTGAAGCCGGTGTTGAACAGTTCCGGGGTGTTGACTGCCTGCGGGATGAATCCGCCGAAGATGTCGCTGAGGGGGTACACCGGCTGCGTGGTGGTCACAACGACTTCCTTGTCGCTGCTTCCGGCCTTGACGGAGTCGATGAACTCGTAGGCGCCGGACGAGACGATGTCGATGTCCTTGTTCTTGCCGTTGAGCATCTTCCAGGTGTTTTCGAACGTGGCGGCGTTGATCGGAGTGCCGTCGTTGTAGGCGGCCTTCGGGTTGATCTTGATGGTGATGGTCTGCTTGCCGTCTTTGACCTCGCTCTTGAAGTCCTCGCAGAAGTTCTTGTTGAGGTTGGCGGTGCCGTCAAAGTCCAGCTTCCAGCAGCCCACGTAGCCGGCCTCGTCGATCGGGTAGTGCAGTTCCGTGTTGTCCGCCGAGTTGCCCGCGTTGGAGAAGCCGTTGAAGTCCGGTCCGATGTTGCCCAGGGGCAGCGTCACGGTGCCGCCCTGCTGCAGGTCGGAGGCCTTCTTGGCGTTGACGCTGACGAGCTTGCTGAGGTCGCCGGAGGCATCCTGTGCCTTGGCGCTCTCGGCCGTGGTGGAGGCGCCGCCGCTGCCGCAGGCAGTCAGCGCAAGCGCCGCCACGACGGCGGTGATGGCGCCGATCTTGGTGCGATTTTTCATGAGATCCCCTTCATTTTTTTCGTGCGAGTGTATGCATGGTGGTCTGGCGGATTGGTGGTGCTGGTCCGGGTTCTGGCGGTCGGGCAGTCAGTTGTCTTCGTGGACAACGACCATGTCCGCGTCCAGTTCACCGTCCGGGTAGAAGCAGGCGAACTGCTGGTCGACGGCGGCCGGCTCGAGGGCGGGCTCCAGGGTCAGGCACTTCTCCTGCTTGGCCGGCGGCAGGGCCGCAAACACGGGACAGCGGGTGGCGAAGTTGCAGCCTGCCGGCGCCTCCAACGGCGAGGGCAGGTCGCCCTGGAGGATGATCCGGTCGCGGGTGCGCTCCAGCTCCGGATCCGGTACCGGAATCGCGGAGAGCAGGGCCCGGGTGTAGGGGTGGCGGGGGTTGTCGAAGACGGCGTCGACGTCTCCGATCTCCACGATCTTGCCCAGATACATGACGGCCACGCGGTTGGAGATGTGCCGGACCACGGAGAGGTCATGCGCCACCATGAGGTAGCTCAGGCCCAGTTCGGCGCGGAGCTTGTCCAGGAGGTTGATGACGCCGGCCTGCACCGACACATCGAGTGCGGAGACGGGTTCGTCCAGGACAACCAGCCGGGGGTTCACGGCGAGGGCGCGGGCAATGCCGATGCGCTGGCGCTGGCCGCCGGAGAACTGGTTGGGGAAACGGTTGACGTGGTCCGCCTGCAGGCCCACCAGCTCCATGAGCTCCAGGATCCGCTTCCGGATGGCTGGCTTGGGCATGCCCAGGTTTTCCATCGGTTCGGCCAGGACCTCGTAGACGGTGAAGCGCGGGTCAAGCGCCCCGGTGGGATCCTGGAACACCATCTGCAGTTCCCTGCGCATGGCACCCTTGGCCTTGGCGTCGGCGGCGTGCTTGTTGCTCAGCCCGCCAATGACCACCTCGCCGTCCTGGTCCTTGTGGAATTCCATGATTTCCAGCAGGGTGGTGGTTTTTCCGCAACCGGACTCCCCGACGATCGAGAAGCACTCGCCCTCGCGGATGTCGAAGCTCAGCCCGTCCACGGCTTTCACCGTGCCGATCCTGCGCTTGAGCAGGGCCCCCTTCATGAGCGGGAAGTGCTTCCTGACGTCGCGGAGTTCCAGGACGGTCGTGCGCTCGTGCCGCGGCACCGCGTCGAAGCGCGAGACCGGCACGGCCGGGGCGGCAAAAATCGCGTGGGCGTCGACGTCGGCGAGGGCCTCGGTCTTGATGCACGCGGCGCTGTGCCCCGCGCCGGGCGCCACTGCCCGAAGGTCCGGTTCGCCGTCGAGGCAGGCTTCGCTGGCCAGCGGGCAGCGCGGCGCGAAGGAGCAGCCCGTGGGCGGATGGGCGAGGTTCGGGGGGATGCCCTCGATCGGCACCAGCGAGGTCTTTTCCGCAATGTCCACGCGCGGGACCGCGCCAAGCAGGCCCATGGTGTACGGCATCCGCGGGCTGTAGTAGATGTCGTCGACGCTGCCGGTCTCCACGGGCTTGCCGGCGTACATCACCATGATGTCGTCCGCCATGGCGGCGAGCACGCCGAGGTCGTGGGTGATCATGACGACGGCGGCGCCGGTCTCCTCCTGCGCGGCGTGCAGCACCTCGAGGACCTGCGCCTGGATGGTGACGTCCAGCGCCGTCGTCGGCTCATCGGCGATCAGAACCCGCGGGTTGTTGGCGATCGCGATGGCGATCATGACGCGCTGGCGCATGCCCCCGGAGAACTCGTGCGGGAAGGCCTTGAGCCGGTCCTTCGGGCTCGGGATGCCGACCAACCCCAAGAGTTCGACGGCGCGGGCCTCCTTGGCCTGCTTGCTCATGGCCGGGTTGTGGACGGTCAGGGCCTCGACGATCTGGGTGCCGACCGTATAGACGGGGGTCAGGGAGGACAGCGGGTCCTGGAACACCATCGCAAGGTCGTTGCCGCGGTGCCGGCACATGGCCTTGTCGCTGAGACCCAGCAGTTCCTTGCCCTTGAGCCGGACTGAACCGCTGATTTCCGCCGTCGGGGGCAGCAGCCCCATGATCGCCATGGACGTGACCGATTTGCCGGAGCCGGACTCGCCCACGATCCCCAGCGTTTTGCCGGGCAACACGTCGAAGTCGATGCCGCGTACGGCGTGCACCACGCCGTTTTCCGTGTTGAAGCGGACGTTGAGGTCGCGGACGGAGAGGACTGCGTCGGTGGGGGCGTGCAGCCCGGCGACGCTGAGACGCTCGGCGGTGCTCTGGGCGGTAGCCGGGGCGGTGGTATTGCTGGTCATTTGCTCGTCTTCTGTGTCTTGCCGGTCACGGCTCGGCCGATTCGGGGGCGCCCCCGCTTGGCGCGGCCAACGGAGCTGGAGCTGGGGTCGAACGCGTCGCGGAGGCCATCGTTCATCATGGCCAGCGAGCCGGTCAGCAGGAACATCACGATCAGGGGAGCCCAGAACATCCACGGAAAGGTGGAGACCTGGGAGGTGGACTGGCCGATCAGCACGCCCAGGCTCACGTCCGGGACCTTGATGCCGATGCCGATGAAGGAAAACGCGACTTCGGCGAGGATGGCGCCGGTGACCCCGCGGGTGACTTCCAGGACCAGCAGGGAGCCGATGTTCGGCACGAGGTGGCGCCAGACGATCCGGCGCGGCGGGATGCCCATGTACTGGGCGGCCTTGACGAAGTCACGCTGCATGAGCGACAGCGACAGGGACCTGATCAGGCGCGCGGTGCCCATCCAGCTGAAAACCAGCAGCACGATGATGAGCAGCAGCCAGCTTGGGACGGCGTTCTTGAGGCCGTTGGCGCCGCCACTCGTTGCCACCGCGACCACCAGCAGGGCCGGCATCATGATCAGGGCTTCGAGGATGAACAGCATGACCTTGTCCACCTTGCGGCCGAAGTACGCCATGGTGCAGCCGTAGACGGCGGCGATCAGCACCGAGACGAGGCCGACGACGACGCCGATCAGGATGGACACCCTGGTGCCTTCGACAGTCAGGGCGTAGAGGTCAATCCCGGCCTGGGAGGTGCCCAGCAGATGCTCCGCGGAGGGCGGCATGCCGATGTTGAACGGGTCGATGGCCTCCTTGTCCCAGCTGCTGAAAAACCCGCCGATGAAGGAGAAGAGGGTCAGGGTCAGGAAGATGACCAGGCCGGCGACGGCTGTCCGGTTGCGCAGGAAGCGCCGCAGGATGATCCGCGACTTGCCGATCACGACGTCGTCGTTTTCGAGCTTTCCCTCGTCGAGAATGGCGGCCGGGTCAATGGTGTTGAGGTTGGTCATGATTACTGCACCCGCACTCTCGGGTCGACGAGCGTGGTGGCGAAATCGGCGAGGATTGCCCCGACGGCGAAGATGACGGAACCGTAGGCGAGGGTGGCAGTGGCCGCGTTGACGTCCTGCAGCGCGATCGAGTCGATGGACCAGGACCCGACGCCGTGCCAGGCGAAGATCTTCTCGGCGAAGAAACCGCCGGCAAAGATCGCCGGGATGGTGAATGCGATGCTCTGCGCCACGGGGATGAAGGACACCCGCAGGGCGTGGCGGCTGATGGCCTGGTTGCGGGTCAGGCCCTTGGCCCGGGCCGTCCTGACGAAGTCGGCGTTGACGTTGTCCAGCAGGTACTGGCGCTGGGCGATCTGGTATGCGCCCCAGCCCACAACCGTGATGGCGAAAGTTGGCACGGCATAATGGGCGAGCATGTCGACGAACTGGGCCCAGCCGCCGCCGTCAAGGCCCGGGGTGGAGATGCCGGTAACAAAGAAGACGCGCTCCCCGACCGACTCGTTGATGTTGATGGCGCCCAACTGCACCAGGAAGTAGGCGATCGGGGCGGGGACGATGTACATGAGGTAGCTGTACGAGGTAATGACCCTGTCCGAGGCCTTGTACTGGCGGGCGGCGGTGTAGACGCCGAGGGCGACGCCGATCACCAGGGTCAGGATGATCGAGGCCAGGAAGAGCCGGGTTGAGATCCAGACCCGGTCGCCGAACTCGGCGTTGATGAAGGCGCCGTTGGGGCTCCGCCCCCAGTCCCAGCGGGTAAGGATGCCCGTGAGCCAGTCGACGTAGCGCTCCCACGGGTTGAGCGTCGGATCGAGCCCCTTGAGCCGGAAGGAATTGACCACCTGTTCGGGGGTGGGCCGCGGAATCCGCTCCTGCTCGAGCAGCGCCGGCTGCAGTGTGCTCACCGCCAGGAGGTAGCCGGCGCTGGTGGTCAGGAAGATCATGAAGACATACGTGACGGCACGTTTTGCGAGGTATCGAAGCATGGAGCGGCTAGTTCTGGATCGCTGTTGCCTGAGCGGATCCGGGCGCCAAGGCGGCGGCTGGACCGGCCAGCCTGCCTGCCGGGATGACAAGTCTATTCACAACTTCGGTCCTTCCGTCGTCCCCCATCCGGCAGCGGGTTCCGCCGCCGGATCGGGATCATGTGCCAGCTGGTTTCCGGCCGCCCGCAGGCCTCGCGGCTTAGTCCTTGTGGACTATGTTGCGGGTCACATTCCAGAGGAAGCTATCACATGAGCCGGGCCGCGCAGCGCTCCCGGCGGCCGCGACACGGCGGCTCAACTACAGATCGTTATGAATAAGTCCGCGGAGTGGATTTTGACTCGCGGAATCGTCAACACCGCGCTACCGTCCGGCCACTACGCGCGTGACAAGTTCCCGCCAGGTTTCCGCCAGCCGCTCGGGCGCAATCCCGTGCACGCTGACGGAATGGAGCAGCCGTTCCGGCTCCAGCGCCGCCCCGAGGGCCGACGCCATGAGCCACGGGTCCGCCGTCACTCCGGCTTCGCGCAGCAGCATCTCAAGGTGGCGGTGCCAGAGGACGGCCGGCGGCACATCGAACCTGTTGTAGGCCGACGCGTCGGCGGCTCGGGCCAGCTCCCCGAACTCCAACGTCCAGGCAATGCGGGCGTCGCCCACGGCGATCAACCGCTCCAGGGGCGGCGCGCCGGGACCCACCGGGGGCGGACCAAAGATGAACCGGCCCTGGAATTCGGCCTCGGCATCACTGAGCAGGGCCATCATCAGCCCGGCACGGCTGCCGAACCGACGGAAGACTGTCCCTTTTCCAACTCCGGCGCGCTGCGCCAGCCGGTCCATGGTGAGGGCGTCGACGCTGGATTCCTCCACGATTTCCCGGGCGGCGCAGAGAAGCAGCTCCCTGTTGCGCGCCGCGTCGCGGCGCCCGGCTTCTGCGACGGGCGCCGCGGGGCGCCCTCCCCCGGACTGGGCACCGGGACGGATCGGGATGAGGCTCACACCGCTGAGTCTAGCGCCCCGGAATAGAACCGGACCATAGTCCGTTTAGCATGGGTGAAGGCCCGCAAAGCCCTACGATCCACCAGCCGCCGGAACCATCCTGCGGCGTGATGCACAGGAGTACACATGTCCAAGCAGACCATCCTCGCCCTTGTCGGCAGCCTTCGCGCCGGCTCCACCAACCTGCAGCTGGCCGAGGCCATCGCGCTCAACGCCCCGGAACAGGTGGA
This sequence comes from Arthrobacter sp. 05T420, assembly GCF_056396305.1. Taxonomy (NCBI): domain Bacteria; kingdom Bacillati; phylum Actinomycetota; class Actinomycetes; order Micrococcales; family Micrococcaceae; genus Arthrobacter; species Arthrobacter sp. 05T420. The sequence continues at coordinate 86,870 of NZ_JBFTLG010000002.1, forward strand.
CGTGGTCATTCACGAGAGCCTGGGCAACATCCCGTTCTACAACGAGGACATCGACGTCGAGGGCCAGGTGCCCGCCGCCGCCGCCGCCCTGCGCGCCGCGGCCAGCAAGGCCGACACCATCTTGCTGGTTACGCCGGAACACAACGGCACGGTCCCGGCATCGCTGAAGAACGCCATCGACTGGCTGTCCCGCCCGTTCGGCGCCGGCGCCCTGTCCGGCAAGCCCACCGCGGTTGTCGGAACCGCCTTTGGCCAGTTCGGCGGCGTTTGGGCCCAGGACGAGGCCCGCAAGGCCGTCGGCATCGCCGGTGCCCAGGTCCTCGAGAACGTCAAGCTGGCAGTCCCCGGCTCGATGGTCCGATTCGCCGAGGTCCACCCCAAGGACGACGCCGAAGTTGTCGAGCAGATCAAGGGCGTGTTCGACGCGCTGGCGGAAGCCCCCGCCGCAGCGGCGGCCTAGGCCCTCCGCAACTCACGGAGCCCGCTCCACGCCACCGAGGCCCCCGGCAGCATGCAGTTGCCGGGGGCCTCGGGGATTCCGGGCCGCCCGCGGCCGGCGCCGCGGAAGGCAGCTTGACGATTTGACGGCGCAAGAAAACAATCGTTTCCTCCCGTGCAACATGGGTAGTATCCTTGGGTCTGTGACCCACGAAACACTTGATGCCGCCGCAGCAGTACTTCCGGCCGAGGCCATTGACGCAATCGAACGTGCGGCTACGTCCGCCCACCGCCACGAGATCTTGTTCTCGGAGCGCGCAGCAAATATCAAGCAGTCGGCAGTCCGGGACGTCTTCGACATCTCGATGCGCCCCGGCCTCGTTTCCCTCGCCGGCGGAAGCCCCTACCTGCAGTCCCTGCCGCTGGAACGCCTTGGCCAGACCGCCGCGAAGATCATCGCCGAGCAAGGCATGACCGCCCTGCAGTACGGCAGCGGCCAGGGTACCGATGAACTCCGCGCCCAGATCTGCGAGGTTATGGCGGCAGAGGGGATCCTCGACGCCGATCCCGCGAACATCGTGATTACGGCCGGTTCGCAGTCCGCCCAGGATGTGGCCGCCAAGGTCTTCTGCAATCCGGGAGATGTGGTGCTCGTGGAGGATCCCACCTATGTCGGCGCCCTCAACACGTTCGAGGCCTACCAGGTGGGAGTCGAGACCGTGCCGATGGACGGCGACGGCATTGTCCCGGACCTGCTGGAAGCGAAAATCGCCGCCCTCCAGACCGCCGGCAAGAACGTCAAGTTCCTCTACACCATCCCCAGCTTCAACAACCCGTCCGGCATCACCCTGTCCGCAGAACGCCGGCAGGCGGTGGTGGATATATGCCGAAACGCGAATATCTTGGTCCTGGAGGACAACCCCTACGGCCTGCTCCGCTTCGACGGCAAGCCGCTGACCCCCTTGCGGGCAGCCAACCCGGACGACGTCATCTACATGGGGTCCTTTTCCAAGATCTTCGCCCCGGGCCTGCGGATCGGCTGGGCCCTCGTCCCGGCCCACCTGCAGCGCCGGTATTACCTGGCATCAGAGGCCGTCACCCTGTGCCCGCCGACCCTGAACCAGATGCTGGTATCGGCCTATCTGCGCGATTACGACTGGCGCGGCCAGATCGAGACGTACCGCGGGCTGTACAAGGAACGCTGCGACGCAATGCTTGCCGCCCTGGCCGAATACATGCCAGAGGGACTGAGCTGGACGCAACCCGACGGCGGTTTCTTCGTGTGGGTCACGTTGCCCGAAGGCGTGGACACGTACCCGCTGCTGTCGAAGGCCATCGACGCCGGCGTCGTCTTCATCCCGGGAGCGGCCTTCACGCCGTCGGACGACACCTCGAACAAGATCCGGCTGGCGTTCAGCGCGGTGCCGCCCGAGTCTATCCGTGAGGGCGTGCGGCGGCTCGCGCCGGTCCTGCGGGAAGCGTTGGCCGCACTGTAGTTTGAAGAACTGTAGCGTGAACACCGGCAGGTTCGGCTGGACTTGCTGAGCAGCACTAGTCGCTGAACAGCGCTGGTTCCTGAACAGCAGGGCCCGTCGAACAGGCACACTAAGCAGCATTACTCGTTCAAAGAGGAGCAGTCCATGACCGGAATTATCGTTGTCGGCGTCGACGGCAGTGAAACTGCCCTGCGGGCCGCGCAGACCGCGCGCGACCTCGCAGTTTCCATGGGGGCGACACTTCATGTGGTCAGCGCCTTTGACAGCGACAGGACCCAGGTCTTCGGCAGCGGCAGTGACGAGTGGATCGTTTCCGACGCCGGCAACGCGGAGAAGGTGGCACGGACGGTGGCGGACGGCCTGCGCCGCCCCGACACCAACGTCACCCATGCCGCGGCCCGGGGCAAGCCCGCCGAGGCCCTGATCCGGGAAGCCGAGCGGACCGGTGCCCGGATGATCGTGGTCGGCAACCGTCGCATGAGCGGGATCGGCCGGGTCCTGGGGAGCGTTGCGAACAGCGTGGCCCACAACGCCCCCTGCGACGTCTACATCGCCAAGACCGACGCCGACTAGGGCATTACTGCTTCTCTGACACGGCAGCCGGCTCTGCAGCCGGCTCTGTCGGCTTGAGTATCCGGCGCAGGATTTTTCCTGAGGCCGACTTTGGCACGGCCTCGATGAATTCCACCCGGCGGATCTTCTTGAACGGCGCCACCTTGGCCGCCACGAAGTCCATGACGCCCGCCGCGTCGAGGGCATCGCCGTCTGCGCCGGGCTGGCGGACCACGAAAGCCTTGGGCACTTCCTGGCCGTCGGCGTCGAGGGTTCCGATCACCGCGGAGTCCGCGATGCCGGGGTGCGTGAGGAGCAGTGCCTCCAGCTCCGCCGGGGCGATCTGGTAGCCGTTGTACTTGATCAGTTCCTTGAGCCGGTCCACGATCGTCACAACCCCATCCGCCCGTACTGTGGCGATGTCTCCGGTGTGCAGGAAGCCGTCCGCGTCCAGGGTGTCGGCGGTTTCCTGCGGCCGGTTGAGATAGCCGAGCATCACGTTCGGCCCGCGGCACAAAAGGTGCCCCGGCGCGCTGGTTCCTTCCGCGGGAACGGGGATGTCCTCTCCCGTGGCCGGGTCCACGAGCCGGCACTGCATGTTGGGCACGGTGTGGCCCACAGAGCTAACGGGGACATCGCGGCTGTCACGCGGGATGAGGTGCGATACCGGGCTCATCTCGGTCATGCCGTAGCCCTGCAGGACCCGGCAGCCGAGCCGTTCGGACAGGCGGGTGCCGAGCTCACCGTCCAGCGGCGCCGCGCCGGAGAGGGTGGTGTGCACCGAGCCGAGGTCGTACTCGGCAACCAGCGGGTGCTTGGCCAGCGCCACCGCCACGGGAGGTGCGATGAACAGGTAGCTGCACCGGTGCTCCTGGATGATCCGCAGGAACTCGGGCAGATCGAACCGGGGCATCGTGACAAGCCTGGCACGCTGGCGCAGGGCGAGGTTCAGCAGCACGGTCAGCCCGTAGATGTGGAAAAACGGGAGCAGCGCCAGGAGCCGGTCCTCAGAGCCGACGCCGAGCAGCCCCCTGGCCTGTTCCACGTTGGCGATCAGATTCCGGTGGCTGAGCATGACGCCCTTCGGCCGGCCCGTGGTGCCGGACGAGTAGGGCAGCACGGCCACATGCGTGGCCGGATCGAAGTCGACGCGGGGCGCCGGTGCGCCCATGGCGAGCAAGTCACCCAGCGAGGGGTGGCCGTCGGCGCCGTCGAGCACCACCAGCCGTGAGGCCGGGATCCCGGTCCGTTGGGCGGCCTCCCGGGCGGCCGGCAGCAGCGCCGAGACGGTGAAGAGCCAGCCGGCGCCGGCGTCGGTGAGCTGGTTGGCGATCTCGTCCGCCGTGTACAGCGAGTTGATGGTGGTGACCGTGGCGCCGGCCCGGAGCAGGCCGTGGAAGACGGCCGCAAAGGCGGGGACGTTGGGGCACAGGATGGCTGCCACTCCGTTGACCCCGAGGCCCTGGGCGGCCACGGCACCGGCGAGGGCATCGATCTGCCCACGCAGTGCCCGGTACGTCGTTCCCGCACCGCTGGCGCCGTCGACGACGGCGACCCGGTCCAGGTCCTCCTCTGCCAGAGCGCCGAAGAGGTAGTCGTAAATGCCGAGGTTGGGAACTTCGACGTCGGGGTACGGGCTTGAAAACACGCAACATCTCCTTTGATCCGCGTCCGCCCGGGCTGTCGGCGGCTGGTGTCACTCTAATGCCGGGGTGTAGCTCCCGGACAGGACGGCACGGCCTTGACTGTGAATCGAAACTTGATCAGGATCACCCCCTCCCGTGGGCAGCCTCACCGCCCGTAGGGCCGTCCGGAACAGGGCCGCCCGATAAAATGGGAAGTGCCCTGCGATGGTGCGGACATCCAAGAACCCATCTACCCAAGGGAACCCCCATGATCGCTCTTCAGCGCCGCCAGCTGGTTGGCCACGACATCCTCCTGGCCCGGCACGGCAACCACATCAGCGCCATGCGCGTGGACCGCAGCGCCGGCCGCGTTGTCGCGTTCCTGGACGACGGATCAACGGACAGCGCCCCCAACGTGATTGCCCCGGGCCTGCGCATGCCCGACACCCTGCGCAGCGTGCTCCGGGAAGACTGGAAGTTCCTCACCGCGATCAGCGCGTGCGGCGCGGGGCTCGGGAGCCTGATGCTTGCCGCCTCGGCCGCCGTCGCAGGCATGAGTGGCGATCCCGCCATGGTTCAGATACTGACCGCGTACTCGGGATACTGAGCCGCCCGGCCGCGGCGCGGGTCCAACGCTCCGTCCCAGTTGCCGGCCGCGGGACATGGCGGCGGCCGGGGAAACCGCGGTATCCCGCGGGCGCACGGCTGCGGGAGCCGATGTAACTGGGAAGGAACGTGGCGGGCGGCGGTCCGCGGGCAGCGTCAATCCAGCAGCAGGGCCGGCTCCTCCAGGATGGCGGCGACGTCGGCCATGAAACGGGCCGAAAGGTCACCGTCCACCACCCGGTGGTCGAAGGAGCCGCCGAGAGTGGTGATCCAGCGCGGAATGACTTCGCCGTCCAGGACCCAGGGCTTTTGCTTGATGGTGCCGAACGCCACGATCGCGACCTCGCCCGGGTTGATGATCGGCGTGCCGGTGTCGATCCCGAGGGCGCCAATGTTGGTCACGGTGAGCGTGCCGCCCCGCATCTGGGCGGGCTGGGTCTTGCCGGCGCGCGCCGTGGTGGCGAGCTCGTTCAGGGCCAGAGCCAACTGCTTGAGCGAAAGGTCCTGGGCGTTCTTGATGTTCGGCACCATCAGTCCGCGGGGCGTGGCGGCCGCGATGCCCAGGTTCATGAAGTGCTTGACGTGGATCTCCGCGGAATCGCTGCCGTCCGGGTTGTCCACCCAGGTGGCGTTGACACTCGGGTTTCGCGCTGCCGCCCAAATGACCGCCTTGGCCAGGATCAGCAGCGGGGAGACCTTGATGCCTTCGAAGTCGCGGGAGGCCTTCAGGCGCTTGACGAATTCCATGGTGCGGCTGGCGTCGACGTCCACAAAGATGCTGACGTGCGGCGCCGCAAAAGCCGATTCGACCATGGCTTTCGCGGTGGCCTTGCGGACCCCCTTGACCGGGATCCGCTCGATCCGCTGGTCCTGCGGGCGGCCGGACTTGCCCCAGAACGAGTCCGCCTTGTCCACCTCGGCGTCACGCTGGGCCTGGTAGCTCACCAGGTCCTCACGGGTCACTTCACCGCGGGCGCCAGTGGGGACGACGTCAGCCAAGTTGATCCCGAGGTCCCGGGCGATCTTGCGGACCGGCGGCTTGGCCAGCACCTTGCCGACCAGGCCGCTGATGGCACCGCCCAGCGTGGGGCGCAGGTCAACGGAGTCCGCCGGGCCGGAGGCCTCTGCAGCCGGGTTGCCGACGGCGACCGGGCTGATCCAGATGTCGTGGGCCCCCACGGGCTCCACAGGCTCGACCATCGGGGCGGCAGCGCCGGGGCCGGCCGTGGCCGCCGGGGCGGATATCCGCCGGCGGCGCTTGACGGCGTCGGCCTTGGGACCGGAGCCCACAAGCGGGCCACCGGCGGGGCGCCCGGCGGCTTCGCCGGCGTCGGAGGTGTCAGCCGGCAGCGTGCCGTACATGGGCGCCGCGGCGGCCTGCTCCGGGGCGGGAGCGGCCGCGGCAGCAGGTGCCGGCGCGGCCGGTTCCGGGGCGGCGACGGCGTCGCTCACACTGATGATCGGCGTGCCGACATCCACCGTGACTCCCTCGGGAACCAGCAGTTCCGTGACCGTCCCGGCGAACGGCGAGGGCAGTTCCACCAGGGATTTGGCCGTCTCGATCTCGCACAGGACGTCGTTGATGGCCACGGCGTCGCCGGGCTTGACCTTCCAGGCGACGATTTCGGCCTCGGTCAGCCCTTCGCCGACGTCGGGAAGGTTGAACTTGTTGAGCGTCATGGGTCCTCGTCAGTACGCCAGGGCGCGGTCCAGCGCCTCAAGGATGCGGTCGATGTCCGGCAGGTAGTCTTCTTCGACCTTGGCCACGGGATAGGGCATGTGGAATCCTCCGACGCGGATGACGGGGGCCTCCAGCGAATGGAATGCCCGTTCGCTGATCCGGGCGGCAATTTCGCCACCAATGCCGCCGAAGGTGGGGGCCTCGTGGGCCACGATCAGCCGGCCGGTCTTCTGGACCGATGCCGTGACGGTGTCGAAGTCGATCGGCGAGATGGAGCGGAGGTCGATGACCTCGACGCTGTGGCCGTCCTCGGCGGCGGCCTCCGCCGCTGCCAGGGCCACAGGCACCAGCGGCCCGTAAACGACGACGGTCGCGTCGGTTCCCTCGCGGAGCACATGGGCCTTGAAGGGGTCCGCGGACGCGCCGGGGGTCTCGGTGTCGACCTCGCCCTTGAGCCAGTAGCGGCGTTTGGGTTCGAAAACGATGACGGGATCCTGGCAGTCGACGGCCTGCTGGATCATCCAGTAGGCATCGTGCGGATTGGACGGCGTGATGATGCGCAGGCCGGCCGTGTGGGCGAACAGCGCCTCCGGCGATTCGGAGTGGTGCTCGATCGAGCCGATGCCGCCGCCGTACGGGATCCGGATGACGACAGGAACGGTCAGGTTGCCGTTGCTGCGCGAGTGCATTTTGGCCAGCTGGGTGGTGATCTGGTTGAACCCCGGGAAGACGAAGCCGTCGAACTGGATCTCGCAGACAGGCTGGTAACCGCGCAGGGAGAGGCCGATCGCGGTGCCGATAATGCCGGATTCGGCCAGCGGGGTATCCACGACGCGGTCGGCGCCGAACTCGGTGATCAGACCGTCGGTGACCCGGTAGACGCCGCCGAGGGCCCCGATGTCCTCGCCCATCAGCAGCGAGCGGGGGTTGTTCTTCAACGTGGCCCGCAGGCCCTCGTTGATGGCTTTGGCAATGGTCATGGTGGTCATTACTGGGCCGCCCTGTCTGTCCGCTCCGCCTGTGCCGGATCTGCTTTTGCCTGTCCGGTTTCGGCGTCGGCGAACCCTGCGCTGTATTCCTCGAACCAGGCCAGTTCCTCGGCCACCAGCGGATGGGCCTCCACATACGTATTGGCGAAGGCAGTCCGGATGTCCGGGGTTTCGAGGTCGTAGGTGGTCTTGCGGACGTAGGCTGCGAGCTCGTCGCCGTCGGCCTTGACCTGGTTGAAGAAGGCGTCGTCCGCGAGGCCCTCGGCGCGGAGATACTTCTCCAGCCGTTCCAGGGGGTCCTTGGCCCGCCACAGGCTTTCCTCGGCGGATTCGCGGTACTTGGTGGGGTCATCGGCCGTGGTGTGCGCCCCGACCCGGTAGGTAAAGGCCTCGATCAGGACCGGACCGTTGCCTTCGCGGGCCTGCTCCAGCGCCCACTCGGTGACGGCGTGGACGGCGATCACGTCATTGCCGTCCACCCGGATGCCGGGGAAACCGTAGCCCTTGGCGCGGTTGGCGAGCGGGATGCGGGTCTGCACGGAGCTCGGCACCGAGATGGCCCAGTGGTTGTTCTGGCAGAAGAAGACCACGGGCGCCTGGTAGGAGGAGGCGAACACCATGGATTCATGGACGTCGCCTTCGGAGCTGGCGCCGTCGCCGAAGTACACCATGACGGCGGCCTTCGGCTCCACGGCCTGTCCTGCCTCCCCGCCGGCCACGGCGTTGGCGGCTGCCAGCTTCTGGTCCCGCTGGATGCCCATGGCGTAACCGACGGCGTGCGGGGTCTGGGCGGCAAGGACCAGCGTGTAGAGGTGGAAGTTCGTGTCCTTCGGGTTCCAGCCGCCGTTGGAGACGCCGCGGAACTGACGCAAGAGCTCGGCCAGGTCCACGTTCCGTGTCAGGGCCACGCCGTGCTCGCGGTAGGTCGGGAAGATGTAGTCCTGCGGCTGGCTGGCCCGGCCGGAGCCGATCTGGGCGGCTTCCTGTCCCGTCAGCGGAACCCACAGGGCCAGCTGGCCCTGCCGCTGCAGGGCAGTGGCTTCCACGTCGAAGCGGCGGATCTTGGCCATGTCCGCGTAGAACCCGCGCAGCATGGCCGGATCCAGCTTCTCGGCGTACTTTGAGAAAACCGGATCCGAGCCCAAGGTGCCGTCAGGGGCCAGCAACTGCACCATCGGTTCGGCCGGGGCGCCCAATTGGGCTTCCGCCTCCGCCTCGAGCTGGTCATCCATCTCGGTTCCGTCGAACTCGGTAGAGGGCAGATGTGTGGCGCCCATACCGTCTCCTTGCTTGCCGCATCCGAATGCGCCGCAATCGCTGGGATATATGCCGGACTGGGAATACATTCCGTATCCGGCATATATTTTGGCTTACTGGTCCTTACTTTATCCGCACAGGGCGGACCGATCGTGCCGTGTTAAGCGCTAGGAACGCTGTGGCGGCTTTGTATAGATCGCACAGAGCTCCAGGAACCGGGTGTTGGCTTCCGTTTCGCCGATGCTGACCCGGACGCCCTCGTTGCCGAAGGCGCGCACGGACAATGCCCGCTCGGCAGCCAGGGCGGCGAACTCCGCACTGTCTGCGCCTAAATTGAGCCAGACAAAGTTGCCTTGGGCCTCCGGAACGAACCATCCGAGCTCCCGGAGTCCGGCCGTGACCCGGTCCCGCTCGTCCACCAGGCTTTGTACCCTTTCTACAACATCAGCGAAATGCTCGATCGACATGACGGCAGCCGTCTCCGCGATTTGGGACACCGCGAATGGTGTCGCGGCTACCCGCAGGTGCTGCGTCAGGTCGGGCCGGGAGACGCTGTAGCCCACGCGGAGTCCGGCGAGGCCGTGCGCCTTTGAGAACGTCCGGAGGACGACGACGTTGGGGTACTTCCGGTACATGGCGATGCCGTCCACGGCGTCGCCGGCGCGGACGAATTCCTGGTAGGCCTCGTCGATGACCACCACGACGTCGGCCGGAACGGCGTTGATGAAGCGCTCCGTTTCCTCCGTGGTCAGGATGGGTCCGGTCGGGTTGTTGGGCGTGCACAGCAGGATCATCCGGGTCCGGGCGGTCACTGCGGCGGCCATGGCGTCCAGGTCATGGCGCCCCTCGGCCGTCAGCGGGATCCGGACGCTCTCGGCGCCCGCCAGCCCAACACAGATCGGGTAGGCCTCGAACGAGCGCCAGGCGTAAATGACTTCGTCGGCCTTGCCGTCGTCGTTCTGGCCGGCGAACGTGGCCAGCAGCTGGTTGAGGGCGCCCAGGCTGCCGGCGCCCGTGACGATGTCCTCGGCGGGAACGTCCAGGAAGCGGGCGAGCGATTCGCGTAGCTTGCTGCTGAGCGGATCGGGGTAGCGGTTGAAGTCGGTCTGCGCCGCGATGGCCTGCTGCACTGCAGGGATCGGGGGCAGGGGGTTTTCGTTGGAGGACAGCTTGTAACTGACCAGGCCTTCCACGGGGACGGGCGGTTTGCCGGCCGCGTAGCGGGGAAGGAGGTCTACCACCGGACGGGGCCTGATGCCCCCGGCCGGGTTCTCTGATGAAGTCATGCCAACTAGCCTACTTCGGGTCGCTAGTGCTGTTGGGGGATGGCCGCCGCAACAAAGGGGAAGATGGTCCCTGCCGCCGTCGCTGGGCGTATGACAGCATGGGGCCATGCGCTCATTCATCGTACGAGTCATCATCAACGGGCTGGCCTTGGCGATCGCCTGCTGGATCCTCACCGGGCTGGATATTTCCACCCAGAGCGACGGCACCATCAGCCTCATCCTGGGCTACCTGTTCATCGGCCTGATCTTCGGCTTGGTCAATGCCTTCGTCAAGCCAATCGTCAGCATCCTGTCGCTGCCGATCACCATCCTGACCCTGGGCCTGTTCACGGTGGTCATCAACGCGGCGATGCTCTACCTGACGTCCTGGATCAGCAGCTACACCACCGTGCACTTCACCATCGACTCGTTCTTCTGGACGGCCGTGTTCGCCGCCATCATCATCAGCGCGGTGTCCCTCGTGGCCAGCTTCCTTCCCGCCCTCGACCGCTAGAGGCTCCCGGGCCCTGCCGCGGTCCAGAACCCGCGGGCGGCCCGGGGGCCGCGGATGTTCCCCGCGGTGCCGGCATTCCTTGTGATGCCGGCCGGGCCTCGCGCCGGAGCGCGAACCGGGTCACCGTCGCCGCCCCGCCGGTTCCCACCACTGCGGCCAGCGCAGCCGTCGAGTCCTGCAGGGTGTTGTCCCGGCTTGCCGAGACGAGCGCTGCCCCGTCCGCGTAATTCTCCAGCCGGTGCCCGGGACCCAGGCCGAAGTCCTGCAGCGGCGGCACGGCTAGCGGGTTGGTGAGGGTCACGGTCACCCGGTTCCGGGTGTCCGGGTTGGCCAGTCCGTCCGCTCCCGGCACCCAATCCTGTTCGTGTTCCAGGTGCAGGCTGCGGATCCCCGGCCCCGGGCTGATCCCGCCCACCGGCGAGCCCGCCGTCAGCACGAATTTGAGATCGTACTCGTCCAGGACCGCCCGGTCTTTGCTGAGGTTCATGGCATGGATCCCGCCCTGGCTGTAGCCGACAGCCACAAGCTGGTCGCCGGCCTCGGCTCCGGCCTGCTGCAAGGCCTGCCGGATGGCGGCTGCCGTCCATGCCGAGTCGTAGCCCAGGGCCTCGGCGATTCCGGCGGGGTCAAAGGGGTTGGTGCCTTCCGGCTGGCCGCCCTGCTGGGTCCCGGGGATGATGACCACCCACGCGGGCCGGGCCCGGGTCGCGCCGTCAACCTCGATGACCTCGATCCGGCCACCCTCCTCCCCCACCGCCCCGGCGCGGCGCAACAGCCCGGCCGGTGAGAGGTCGACGTCGGCCGAAAACGTCTCGCGGCCCACAATCCTGACGGGCCGGGGCTTGAGGAACGTGAGCCCGGGCGCGTCCGAGGCGTCCCGGACCAGGCGGCGGATGTCAGTGGGCCCGCTCAGGGCTCCGGCGACGGCGGCCAGGGGCCCGGGCAGGCCGAGCAGCACAGCGAGATTCCGGGGCGCCATGGCGATCCAGTCTTCAACGATGCCGCGCACCTCTGGCAGGGCGAAGGGCGCCGGCGCGGCACCGAATTCGGAGCCGTACTCAGAGCCGTACTCAGAGCCGTGAAGCCCCATCCGCAGCAGCAAGGCGTTCCGGGCCTCGGCGTATTCGTACTCGCGGTGGCTGGCGCGGACGTCGTCGCCGATGCGCTGGAGTTCTGACCGGACGCGGCCGACATCCCGGCCTGCTTCCCCCACGGCGATGATGGCGTTGCTGCCGCTGGTGTACGAGTCGGATTGATAGGGGAAAAGCGCGCGCCGGGCGGCCTCGGCCTCCACTTCCACCGACTGCAACTGCCGGACCAGCCCGTCCAGTGCCGCAGCACCGGCCAGCAGTTCCTCAAACTGGAAGCTCACCCCGCCGACTCCGCCCCGGATCCGCAGGCTGCCGTCAGCCGGCGGCGCCGAAACCCCTGGCGTGCCGCCGGAACCTGCCGGGGTCACCTCGGCCATCAGCGGCCCATCCGGTCCGTTGGCTGCGCCACGTTCCGGGCGTGCCGGAGCACCACGGCAACAGCATCGAGGAGGGAGTCCCGGCTTCGGCGCAGCGCCGCCGCGTGCAAGGACAGGGCCAGCCGGTAGGCGCGGCCGGCCGGCGACTGCCACGTCTGCAGCTCAAGGCGGCCCAGTGCGGCCAGAACCGCGTCCGCCTCATCGGCGCACCGCGAAACGCGCGCGGCCAGCTGCTGGATTTCATAACTGCGTGACGCGCACTGGAGGGCATCGGCGGCCGTCACGCCAAAAACAGCCACGCTGCCTCCCGGTCCGTGTGACATCCAACTGCCGTGCGTCGTCCCGCTATTCATGAACCGACGCTAGCTTGCGGCCAGGACCGGCTGAAGAGCGCCGGCCGGCTATGTGGACAACGCCCCGGACAGCAATCCCGTACGGGCCGGCAAAGTCACACGGACCGGTGCGCTTAAGGCCCGGCGGCACTTCGTGAAAGAATCGGCACATGCCTGAAACTGCCGCCACAGCTGATACCCGCACGCCGTCCGGACGCCTGGCCCTCGCCGCGTCCGACCACCAGATCGCGCTCGGCCCGCTGGATGGCCGCTACCAGTCCGCCGTCGCGCCGCTGGTGGACTACCTTTCCGAGGCGGCCCTGAACCGCGACCGGGTGGCTGTGGAGGTCGAGTGGCTGATCCACCTGACTGGCAACAGCGTCCTGCCCGGGGCCGGCCCGCTCACGGCGGAACAGCAGCAGCAGTTGCGCGCGATCGTCACGGAGTTCGACGCCGGCTCGGTCACGGAACTGGCCGAGATCGAGGCCGTGACGGTGCACGACGTCAAGGCCGTCGAGTACTACATCGGCCGCCGCCTGCCGGGCATCGGGATCGATCACCTGACCGCCATGGTGCACTTCGGCTGCACCTCCGAAGACATCAACAACCTCTCCTACGCCCTGGGCGTCAAGGGCGCCGTGGAGGACGTGTGGCTGCCCGCTGCCCGCGCCCTGGTTGCCCAGATCAGCGCAATGGCCGAGGACAACCGCGCCGTGCCGATGCTCTCCCGCACCCACGGCCAGCCCGCCACGCCGACCACGCTGGGCAAGGAACTGGCCGTCATGGCGCACCGGCTTGGCCGGCAGCTGGACCGGATTGCCCGGACCGAATACCTCGGCAAGATCAACGGCGCCACCGGCACCTACGCCGCCCACGTTGCCTCCGTCCCGGGCGCCGACTGGGAGCACGTCGCCAAGAGCTTCGTCGAAGGCCTCGGCCTGGCCTGGAACCCGCTGACCACCCAGATCGAAAGCCACGACTGGCAGGCCGAACTCTATGCCGACGTCGCGCGTTTCAACCGCATCCTGCACAACGTCTGCACCGACATCTGGAGCTACATCTCGATCGGCTACTTCGTGCAGATTCCGGTGGCAGGCGCCACCGGTTCCTCGACGATGCCGCACAAGGTGAACCCGATCCGGTTCGAAAACGCCGAGGCAAACCTCGAGATCTCCTCGGGCCTGCTGGACGTGCTGGGCTCCACCCTGGTCACCTCCCGCTGGCAGCGCGACCTCACCGATTCCTCCTCGCAGCGCAACATAGGCGTGGCGTTCGGCCACTCGCTGCTCGCCATCTCCAACGTCGCCAAGGGCCTGGACCGGCTCAAGGTGGCCGAGGACGCGCTGGCCGCTGATCTGGACACCAACTGGGAAGTCCTCGGCGAGGCGATCCAGATGGTCATGCGCGCCGAGGCCATCGCCGGCGTCGAAGGCATGGAGAACCCGTACGAGCGGCTCAAGGACCTGACCCGCGGGCAACGCGTGGACGCTGCCCGGATGCAGGAATTCGTCCAGGGCCTCGGCCTGTCCCCCGACGCCGAAGCCCGGCTGCTGGCCCTGACTCCGGGCAAGTACACCGGCATCGCGGACCAGTTGGTGGACCACCTCAAATGAGGCTCCTGCTCATCCGCCACGGCCAGACGCCCGGGAACGTCCTCGGCCAGCTGGACACCGCGCACCCCGGACCCGGGCTGACCGAACTCGGGGAGCGGCAGGCTGAGGCCTTGTCCCGCGCCCTGGCGAACGAGCGGATCCATGCCCTCTACGCTTCCACCCTGGTCCGGACGCAGATCACGGCGGCGCCCCTCGCCCGGTTGCACGGGCTGGAAACCGAGGTCCTGCAGGGCATTCACGAGATCGAAGCCGGGGCGCTGGAGAAGCTGACGGACCGCGAATCGATCAAGCGGTACATGGCCACCATTTTTTCCTGGGCGGACGGCGATCTGGACCGCAGGATGCCTGCCGGTCCCAGCGGCCGGGACTTCTTTGAACGCTACGACGCCGCGATCGCCGCAGTAGCGGAACGGGCCAACGACGCGGGCGGCCCAGGATCCGTGGCCGTGGTCAGCCACGGCGCAGCCATCCGGGTGTGGGCCGGCTTGCGCGCGGCCAACATCAACCCGGACTTTGCCATCAAGCACGAGCTGGACAACACCGGAATCGTGGCGCTGGACGGCGATCCCGACGCCGGCTGGGAGCTCATCCACTGGGACGACAGCCCCGTGGGCGGCCTGGCCCTGGCGGACCCGACGGCGGAGGATCCCACCGGCCGTCCGGCGTAGCGCAACGCTTACCGGCAGGAAACACGGCCGAAACCGCTGGCGCCTAGCCTTGGATTGCATAACACTTCGGCGAATCGAGGCAGTGATGCAGACCAACCCGCGGCTCAACATCCGTCAGGTCACTTGGGCAAACCCCGTCGGCGCGGACCTGAGGGCCGCCCAGCAGGCGGAACTCGAAGCGCGCTTTGGCCGGCCCGACCACGAACCCGGACCGCCGCCGTCGGAAGCGGACACAGCGGTGTTCCTGGTGGCGCACGACAAAGCCTCGGGCCAGCCGGTGGGCTGCGGCGGTCTTCGCATGCTGGACGCCCAGACCGCCGAAATCAAGCGCCTCTACGTGCTGCCCTACACCCGCGGCTCCGGGGTGGCTAGCTCCATCCTCGCGGCGCTCGAAGCCCACGCCCACGCGCTGGGGGTCACCACCCTGACGGCGGAGGCCGGCTCGGTGCAGACCGACGGACGGCAGTTCTACGAGAACTCGGGCTTTGTGTCCGTGCCGAACTTCGGGCCGTATGTCGGCGTGGTGCACTCCTACTGCTACGCGAAGCCGATCGATTCGCACAGCGCCGCGCACACCGCCATGGCGTAGGTCCCGGCGGCAGCGAAACGGGCGCCGGAGGCCGGGCGCCGGGGGAACGCTGCGTCACACAGCGCCGGCTGCCGCGGACTCGGCTAACCTCGCACTATGGAATCGGCCGACATCACTTTCCGCACCCGCAAATGGGTGCGTCCCGAGGACCTCAACGCCAACGGCACCTTGTTCGGCGGGAGCCTGCTGAAGTGGATCGACGAGGAGGCGGCCATTTACGCCATCCTCCAGCTGGGCAACGGCCGGGCCGTCACCAAGTACATCTCCGAAATCAACTTCGTCAGCTCAGCCGTCCAGGGCGACCTGATCGAAATGGGCCTGACCGCGACCCGGTTCGGCCGGACGTCGCTGACCATGCGCGCTGAAGTCAGGAACATGATCACGCGCCGGAGCATCCTCACCATTGACGAGATTGTCTTCGTGAACCTCAGCGCGTCCGGGAAGCCCGAGCCGCATGGCTACACCGAAATCACCTATGACCGGGACCGGATTCCGACGCACCACCTGACCGAGACCCTGGACCAGGACTAGGCCCAGGACGGGGAAACGGACCAGGAGCCAAAACCAGGAGCTAGCCGGAGTCCGGACCGGAGAGGTAGCGGCATCCGATGATGCCGGCCAGCGCGTCCCTTGCAGGCTGGCCACGTTCGGCCAGGGCCAGCCGCATCACGGCCGACGACGCCGCCCGCAGCGCCTGCGTGCGCAGGTGGCGCGCCCGGTTATAGGCCGTCAGGGCCTCGTCTACGGGCCGGGTATTGAGAAACTCCGCAAGGGTCACGGCATCGACCAGCGCTTCACAGGCCCCTCGGCCAAGATTCGGCGTCATCGCGTGGGCGGCATCGCCGATGAGGGCCACCCTGCGGCGGACGTAGCTGCCAAGCGGCGGCGTCGTCCAGACCCGCTGCACCAGGGATGTCTGCGGTACTGCCGCGGCCAGGACCTCGAGGATCCCCGGGGCGTAGCCTGCGTAGCGGGCGCGTGTTTCCTCCAGGACGGCGGCCGCATCCAGGCTCCCGGCTCCTGCGCCGGAGCGGAACGCCGCGTACCAGTTGGTCCCGGCCGCCGCGGGACCAATCCCGAAGAGCTGCCCCCGGCCCCAATATTCGCCCGTGTGCCCGCGCCACAGCCGTCCCGGAACCACGCCGCGGACCGCGAGATATGGTGTGGGCTGCGCCCCGGAGCGGGCGCCCCAGCAGCTGCGGCGGACCGAGCTGTGGACGCCGTCGGCGCCCACCACAAGGCCGGCGGGACCCGGCCGGACGACGTCGATGCGGCCGGATGCCCGGCCCACACTGACCGGGACGGCGGCGTCGAGCAGCCGGATGAGGTCAATGCGGGAAACGCCGATCAGTCCAGTCGCCTGTGCCGCTGTCCACGGCCTGCCGGAAGCCGCGCGGACGCTCACGCCCTCGATCACCGGGCTCGCTTCCCGGACCGCGTCCAGGATTCCTAGGCGGCCAAGGGCCCGCTGGGCCGCGGGCCACACTGCAAGTGATGTTCCGACGGCCGGGAGTCCGTCGCGCTGTTCGTTGACTGTGACGTCGAACCGTGCGGGGTCGAGGCTTGCTGCCAGGGCCAGTCCGGCGATGCCGCCGCCGATGATGGAAACCGTCTGCCGGCCGGGAACAGGCGGCGCCGGTTCGGTCACGCCCAGAAATCGTCTGCCTTGGCCGTGTCCTCGAAGAACTCCCGCCCTTCCACGATCTTTCCGTCGCGGACCACAAACGTGATGACGGTGGCCATGTTCAGGGTCTTGCCGTTGCCCTGGGCCTGCGTCTGCTGAATGCCCACGGTGTACTTTTCACCGCCGACGACGTCCTCGAGGTTGGCTTGGAAGGAACCCTGGGATCGGGCGCCGAGCTCGCCGAAGTAGCTCATGATCGCGTCCCGGCCCTGTTTGACTCCGGACAGCACGCCGCTGCCGGCAACGTACCAGACTGCGTCCTCCGCGAACATGTCGCTGAGGGTCGCTATATCCCCTGCGTTGAAGGCCGTGTATCCACGCCGGACCAGTTCAACATTCTCTGCGGTTCCCATGGTCGGACACCTCTCCGTCATCCTTGTCGGTCCTGCTTGTCGGGTCATGCTGGGACGGTTCAAGGGTAGTCCTGACCCCGGTGCCTGTCGACGGAAAATGCGCGCCCCGGCGAGGGGTCCTAGCTGGCTCCGGCCCAGCCCGTGTAGGCCTCCGCCAGGTAGGCGCGGCCGGGGCGGGAGGACACCACGGAATGAAGTTCGCCAAGCTGGCGGGCGCGGGAGAAGTCGTCGGCGTCAGCGGGGGTGTGCAGCATGGAGGTCATCCAGTAAGAGAACTGCTGGGCCTTCCATACCCGGTCCAGGGCTCGCCCGCTGTAGGCGTCAAGGAGCGCGGTGGAGCCGGTGGCGTAGAAGCTGTCGAAGCCCTCAAACAGGACCTTGACGTCGTTTAGCGCCAGGTTCAATCCCTTGGCCCCGGTGGGCGGCACGGTGTGCGCGGCGTCTCCGGCGAGGAACAGGTTGCCGTGCCGCATGGGGGCGTGGACAAAGCTGCGGAATTTCAGGACCGTCTTGTCGATCACCGGCCCTTCCTTGACCTCGAAGCCGTTGCCGTTCACCCGGCTGCGGAAGGCGTCCCAGATGCGATCCTCATCCCAGTTGTTGACGTCCTCGCTGGGATCGCACTGGAAGTACATCCGCTGGACCGTTTCAGTGCGCTGGCTGATCAGGGCGAAGCCGTTCTCCGAGTTGGCGTAGATCAGCTCGTCGGAACTGCGGGGGGCCTCGGCCAGGATGCCGAACCACGCGAAGGGGTATTCGTGGAAGTACCACTTGCGCTGCGCCTCGGGAATCTGGTGGCGGCAGAGGCTGCGCGAACCGTCCGCGCCGGCGATGAAGTCGGCCTGGAGTTCGTACGCGGCGCCGTCCGCATCCGTAAACCAGACCTTGGGCTTGGCTTCGAGGCCATGGATGGTGGTGTCCGTGACGCCGTACCGGACATCCCCGCCGTCGGCCTTTCGGCGCGCGGAGAGGTCCAGGAACACGTCCGTCTGCGGGTAGAGCCACACCGATTCCCCGACGAGGTCCTGGAAGTCGATCCGGTGGCTTTCGCCGTTGAAGCGCAGCTCGATCCCGTCATGGCGGTCGCCGTCGCGCAGCACGCGGTCGGAGACACCACTGTCGACGAGCATGTTGACCGAGCCATGCTCCAGGATGCCAGCGCGGACCGTCGCGGAAATCTCCTGGTGGCTGCGGAGTTCGAGGACGGTGGATTCGATGCCGGCCTTGGCCAGCAAATGGGACAGCATGAGCCCGGCCGGGCCGGCACCCATGATGGCTACCTGCGTGTTAATGACTTTTCGCTGTGCCATGTGCGTCTCGCTTCGCTGCGGGGTCCGGGGACCGGGGGCCGTTGTCGTCTTCCGGCTTACAGTGTGCTCCCGAAGGCGTGATGCGCGTTACAATGATTCCGCTGAATGGAATGATGTGCTCTGCCGGGTCTCACCAAGCCGCCGCCCGATCCCGCGGGCTGCGGTCTGGAGGGCGGGAACGAGCGCCTGGAGGCGCACTTCGCGAAGGGGAACGACGACGCCGAGGGCCGCGACGGCGCGCTTCTTGCGGTCCAGCACGGGCACGGCGATCCCCCATGTGTCAGGGTCTACGACACCGGCGAGTTGCGCGTAGCCCTGGTGGGCGGCCTCGCCGAGGAGGGCGCGGAGGTCTTCGGGGACCAGCCGTCCGGTCGGATCGCTGAATCCTTCGAGGTACTCAGCCTGGACGGTTCGGGGCTGGTTGGCCATGAGCACCAGTCCGGCGGACGACACGTGCACGGGCATCCGGCCGGCCACCTGCGCGCGGTTGGCGACGGAGCCGCGGCGGGACAGCCGCTCCACAAAGAGCGCTTCCCGGCCGTCCAGCACGGCGAGGTTCACGTTTTGGTGGAGCACCTGCTGAATGTCCTCCATGAACGGCAGGGCGGCCTGGCGGAGTTCAAGCGTGGGGGAACTGCGGTTGGCGAGCTCCCAGAGCCGCAGGCCCAGGCTGACGGAGCCGCCGGAGCCGACCTCAAGCAGGCCGTGCCCGGCCAGCTGCCGGACCAGCCTGTGCGCTGTGGTCAGCGGGAGCTCCGCCCGGGCGGCCAGCTCCGAGAGCTGCAGGACGGCGGCACCCTCCGGAAAGGCGGCAATCAGCCGCAGGATCCGGTCCACCACCGAGTCTCCGGAGTTCGAATTGGCCACGCTCTTCCTTCCATTGAATGGGTTTTAGTGTCCCACGCAACACCCTCGAGTGATAGAACTCTCACAATAGGAAGGGTCCCGCCAACACCGGCCGGCCGCCCGGAATCACGTAAATTCTAGCGCTGAGGTAACAATGTCAATGTCGTCATTGGGAAACAAATCACGGTGGCCCGTGTGGCTCTGCTGGCTGGCCATGGTGCTGGACGGCTTTGACCTGGTGGTGCTCGGCACGGTCATTCCCACCCTCATCAAGTCGCAGGAACTTGGCTTCGACGCAGTCGGGGCGACGTTCGCGGCGACCATCTCCCTGGTGGGCGTGGGGCTCGGGGCGCTCTTCATCGCCCCGCTCTCGGACCGCCTCGGCCGGCGGAACCTGCTGGTGGCCTGCGTGAGCTGGTTCTCCATCTTTACGATCGCCGTCGTCTTCGCACCGAGCGTGGCCTGGTTCAGCACATTCCGGCTGCTCGCCGGCCTCGGCCTGGGCGCCTGCCTGCCCGCCGCGCTGGCCTACATGAACGACTACGCACCTGCCGGAACAGCCGGAAAGTCCACCACCCGGACCATGACCGGTTACCACGTGGGCGCCGTCGCCACGGCGTTCCTGGCCCTCATGGTGATTCCCAGCTGGCGGACCATGTTCGTGGTGGGCGGCCTGGCCGGCCTTGCCCTGGTCCCCTTCCTGTGGTTCAAGCTTCCGGAAACCCTCCCGCCGGTCATCCACATCCCCGCGGCCGTGAAGTCCCCGGCCGCAACGCCTGCCGGAAAACCGGTCCGCGCGGAAACGGCGCCGGCCACACTCCCGGCTCCGGCAGCGGAAGAACGCGCCAGCTTCCGGGACCTGGGCCGGAAGCCCTACCCGCTGATCGCAGCCGGCGTGGCCGTGGCGTCCTTCATGGGGCTGCTTCTGGTCTACGGCCTGAACACCTGGCTGCCGCAGCTCATGGCCTCGGCCGGCTACAGCCTGAACGCCGGCCTCGCCCTGCTCCTGGTCCTGAACGTGGGCGCCGTCGTGGGTCTCCTGATCGCCGGGGTCCTGGCGGACCGGCACGGCACCAAGAGGATCGTCCTGCTCTGGTTCGGTCTCTCCGCCGTGTTCCTCGCCGCACTCAGCATCCAGATCCAGAACGAAGTGGTGCTCTACGCCGCCGTCTTCGTCACCGGGGTGTTCGTCTTCAGCTCCCAGGTCCTGGTTTACGCCTGGGTCAGCCAGCTCTTCCCGGTCCGGCTCCGCGGGACCGCCCTGGGCTTCGCCGCCGGCGTGGGTCGGCTGGGAGCCATTTTGGGCCCAGCCGTCACGGGCGCCCTGGTCGCCGCCGGGATTGCCTACCCGTGGGGCTTCTACGTTTTCGCCGCCGCCGCAGTCCTGGCGGTCCTCGCCCTCGCCTTCGTCCCGCAGACCGTCGTGGCAGCCTCCCGCACCGGCGCCAGCGTGGGGCACTCCTAAGAGAAGCGCCCGGGGGTCCTCGCCCCGTGGCGGCCCTGCAGCCGGCGCCACGCCCCGGGCGCCAGCACGACGGCGATGCCGACGGCGGCACCGATGATCGTCTCCACGATTCTGTCGCGGAGCAAAAGGCCGGGCGGCACGGGTGCCACGAGGAGTGTGGACGTCAGGGCCAGCGGCGTGACGAAAACCTGCGCCAGCAGGTACTGCCGCGCGATGAACATCTCGGCGCCGAACTGGCATGCGGCGATCACCAGCACGGTCTGCCAGGGCGTCGGCTGCAGGAGCAGGATTCCGGCGAGCAGCACCAGTCCCAGGGCGGTGCCCGCGATGCGTTGCAGGCCACGACCGACACGGTGCCGGGTGGTGTGGCCCACGAGCGGTACGACGGCGGCCACCATCGCCCAGTAATTGTGGCCAATGCCCAGCCATTCCCCGGCCAGGGTCCCCAATGTTCCCGCCACGCCTGCCGCCACGAGGTAGCCCCAGCTTTCGTGCCACGCGATGCGCTTCTCCTCCGGCGTGAGGCCCGCCGGACTCGGATTCACCCACGGGGTCCGGCGATTCCGGGCCACCCGCGAGGACTGGCCGAGCAGCAGGGAGAACGCGACTGTGAGCACCGCGACGAGCATGCACTGCCATAGCGGCGGCTGGTTGGGGATCGACGCGATGGCCGCGAACGCAAAGATATGGAACAGCGAACCCGCGGGGCGCAGGCGCCACCACGCGACAACCAGGGAGCAGGCCCACGCGATCACCGTGGTGGCCACCACCAGGACCCAGGTGGTGGCTGCCGCAGAAAGCCCGGCAAGGGCGTCCACGCGCGCCGTGAGGGCGGCCAGGAACATCACCAGGAGCATCAGCCCACCGCCCCGCACCTGGAGGGTCAGCCGCCTGGCGTGTGGCTCATTGCGGCCGTAAATCCCGGTGAACGCTCCGAAGGAAGCGAAGATTGCCAGATCCAGGCGGCCCAGCAGTACCAGGGTGATCAGCGGAACAAAGACCCCCACGGCGCAGCGGAAGGCGACCTGGTGGTCCTTATTGCCCGGGGCGATGGTGAACATCTCGGAGAACAGCTTCACCGCGCCGGCCTCACAGCGTCAGGCTCCCAGCGCCAGCTCCACGGCGGTACGACTTCACGGCGTGCCTTCACGGGCGTGTCTTCACGGGTTGGGGCTCCTTTTCGCAGCGGTCGGAGTGGTACGACGGCGGCGCTGGCATCCACGTCGGAGTCTACGCCGGAACGGTGCAGCATAGGCATCGGAATCCATTGATCGGGATCGGCCGGGCGCCCGCGAAGTGGTAGCGTCTATCGGTTGAAGCAAGCAGCAACGCACACCGGAGGTTCCCCATGCTCAAAGGATTCAAGGATTTCATCCTGCGCGGCAACGTGATCGAACTTTCCATCGCCGTCGTGGTCGGCACCGCGTTCACGGCCCTGGTCAGCGCCTTCACCTCGAACGTCGTCAACCCGATCCTCGCTGCCGCCGGCGGCGTCGAGACCCACGGCTTGGGCTTCTACGTCTGGCCGGGCAACGACAAGACCTTCGTCAACATCGGCGCCGTGGTGACGGCCTTCCTGACCTTCCTCATCACCGCCGCGGTGGTGTATTTCATCTTCGTGGCCCCCATGAACCGGATCAACCGGATGGTCAAGAACCGGCTCAACGCCGCGGAGCCCGAGGAGAAGCCGATCCCTGCCGACACCGCGCTGCTGGCCGAGATCCGCGACCTCCTGGCCACGCTGGCTGGTCCGGCGTCCGACGGCGGCCGCGCCCGCGCCGCGGAGCGCCCGGACGGGAACGCGCCGTCGGCCGTCCCTGCCGGAGTCGCAAGCCGCCACCAGGCGTAAAACCAGCCGCCGTGCCGTCCGAAACTTTCACCCGGCGGCAACCCGGCCGAAACAGCTGGCCGGAATCATGGGAACATGACGCGCACCGCCGCAGGCAAAAACCTTGCCAGAACCCCTGCCAAACCCCAGTCCCCCGCCGCCTCCGAGTTGAGCTGCGAAGTGTGTGGCCAGATGCCCGAACCGACCAAGGCGCGGCTGACCTTGGCCAATGTGGCCGTGATGCTTCCGATTGAATTGCTGGTCCACGCGGCCGTGGTGGGAACCCACCTGCCATACGTTGCTAAGGTCCTGGTTCTGACCATGACCGCGACCATCCTGGTGATCTGGGTGGCCGAACCCTCGGCAGCCCGGATGCTCAGGGGCTGGCTGCATGCTCCGGCCCTCCGCCACCGCAAACGGCTGGTCGCCGCACCTGCCCTGTGGCGGGCGCGGACCGTACTGAGGGACAAGCCCGGGTCGCTGCAGAAACTGACGCAGGCCCTGGCCGGACTGGACACGAACATCCTCAGCATTCATGTTCACCCCGTGGCCGGCGGCGTGCTGGACGAGTTCGTGCTCTCGGCACCGGGTGAGGTGAGCGAAGCCGAGCTGCTCCGGGCGCTGCGGGCGGGCGGCGGAGCGGATCCGCATGTCTGGCCGACCACCGCCCTGGCCATGGCCGACGGGCAAACCGGCGCACTGAGTTTGGCCGCCCGGATCGCCGCCAGTCCGGAGGAGCTGCCGCTGGCCGTCGCGGAACTCCTGCGGGCACGGATCATCCCGGGACCGGCCGCCGGCAACGCCGAAGTGCCACCACGGACGGGCGGGGACGGGACGATCCTGAAAATCCCTACGGCGTGGCACGGGCCCATTGCGTTTTCGCGGCCCGGTGAGCCGTTCACGCCGGCCGAATCCGCCCGCGCGCACCGGCTGGCCGAGCTCGCCGAGATCCTGGCGCACCGGACCGCGGCACGCTAGCCCCGGCCGGGCCGGAAATCGAAGCGGCTGGCCGGGTCAGACGCCCGTCATCCGGATGGTCAGGGCCTCGTGCTCCACCGTGACTTTGAGGTGCTTGGCCTTACCGAGGGGGTCGCCGTCGAGCTGGAAGTCCTGCTCGTGGGCGAGCTCGATTTCCGCTGACTTTCCGGCGAAGTATTCCACCGACGTGTTCTTGGGGTTGGTCCGGCCGAAGACGCCGGCCAGCACGCCCAGCCAGCCGAGCCGGCCGACGGGGGCGAGGATAACGACGTCGAGGATGCCGTCGTCGACCTTGGCGTCGGGGAAGATCTCCACACCGCCCATGATCTTGCCGCAGTTTCCGACCATGACGCTGCGGATCCGGCGCCGCACGGCGTGCTGGCCGTCCATGCTGATTTTTGCCCTGATCGGCTTTCCCGGCAGGTGCCGGATGCCCGCCTCGACATAGGCGAGCCAGCCCACGCGGTCCTTGAGTTCGTCCACGGTGTTGGCCATGATGGCGGCGTCATAGCCGAGACCGGCCATGACCAGGAAGATGTGTTCCTTCTCGGCATGGTCCAGGGTGGCCTTGACCACGTCCACCTTGGTGTCCGCGCCACTGAGGACGTCATAGCTGGCGGCCACGGGGTCGGTGATGTCGATGCCGAGGTTGCGGGCCAGCAGGTTGCCGGTGCCCAGGGGCACCAGGCCCATCGGCGTTCCGGTGCCCGCGAGGACCTCCGCCACGCAGCGGACCGTTCCGTCCCCGCCCGCCGCGATCACGACGTCGACTCCGGCATCCAGTGCCTCGCGCGTCTGGCCAATCCCGGTGTCCTCCTTGGTGGTCTCCAGCCACAGCGGCTCGGCCCAGCCCTGGGTCTCGCACAGGCGGAAGAAGGAGGCACGGAAGCTTTTGCCGGGAGACTTCATGGGGTTGATAACCACGGCGGCGCGCCGGGAAGCTGCGCTGTCCGGGGCCTCCGGAGTCGCGGTGTTGTTCTCTGTCATGGCGTCCTTAGGGGCAATTGGGCCAGGTAGTACCCGAACTGAAATCCTAGCCGCAGTGCCTGCGTAACCTCCGCAGGGCCAGCCCAAATCGTGGACGTGCGCTCCGCCACCTCACTAGACTGGGCTTCGTGATGTTCCGGGGGCTGCACTCCGGACGCCGAAAGCGGGGGCAGATGACTGAACCAGAGAAGTATTCAGCAACGGCTGAATCATCCAGCATGGATCCCCACGACTGGGGCCGGGCGATGGCACTGGCGCTCACGCGGCTGGCCGAGCAAATCGCGCCCGATGACAGCGAGGACATCCATGCCCTGGTGGTGGGCAGGAACTTGCACCTGAAAATCAGTGATGAGCCCGGTGGCGTCACCATCACGGTTTCCACAGAGCCCATACCAGACACCGCACCCTGACGGCTCTCCTCCCAGACAGCCGGTCAGGACTATGTTTCACCGTCCCGAGGTCAGGTCCTCGGAGATGACTTCGGCCGTGGCCACCGTGGCCTCACGCACGGCTTTGAGGTAGGCCTCGGGGTCCGCCTGCGCGGACACCGCCTGGGCCTGCAGCGAGACGTTGATCGCCGCCACCACCTTGGGCCCGTCATGGACCGGCGCCGCAATGGACATCAGGCCCAGCTCCAGTTCCTGGTCCAGCAGGCACCAGCCCTGGGCTCGGACCGTGTCCAGCTCCGCCAGTAGGGCCGCCTGCGTACCGATGGCTCCCGGCGTGAGGGCCTGGATCGCGGCGGCCGCAAGGTAGTCCTCCAGCTTGGCCGGCGGGAGGGCCGCGAGCAACACCCTGCCCATGGACGTCGCGTAGGCGGGGAAACGGGTGCCCACCGTGATGCCGACCGTCATGATCCGCCGGGTGGACACGCGGGCGATGTAGGCGATGTCTGTGCCCTCGAGCACCGCGGCCGACGTCGACTCCCCCAGTTCGAGCGAGAGCTCTTCCAGGTGCGGCTGGGCCAGCTGCGGCAGGGACAGCCCGGACAGGTAGGCGTAGCCGAGCTGCAGCACTTTGGCGGTGAGGGCGAAGATCTTGCCGTCGGTGCGGACATAGCCCAATTCCGCGAGTGTGTGCAGGAACCGCCGGGCCGTGGCCCGGGTCAGCTCGGTCCGCGCCGCCACCTCGGTCAGCGTCATTTTGGGGTGATCCGTGTCGAACGCACGGATCACGGCGAGCCCGCGCGCCAGCGACTGCACGTACTGGTCGCTGGCCGCGGGCGCGCCGCCGCTCTTGGCTGGCTCAATCATTTCTCGCCTCTCGGTCCCGCATCACTTTAGCGGGGCACACGTCATCCGGCCGCAGGACTGTCAGCGTGGGTCCGCGGCCCGGAGCGGCACGGGGACCATGGCCTGAAGTTCCTCAAGCGTGCAGCCGAACGTCTCGCGCACCTGGACGCCGTCGGGTCCGGTCAGGAAGACGGCCTTGTCGGTGTAGACGCGGGTGACGCAGCCGATTCCGGTGAGCGGGTAAGTGCAGGCCTCGACGATCTTGGATGCGCCGTCGCGGGTCAGGAGCGTCATCATGACGAAGACGTCCTTGGCGCCTGTGGCGAGGTCCATGGCGCCGCCGACGGCGGGGATCGCGTCCGGCGCCCCGGTGTGCCAGTTGGCGAGGTCCCCCGTGGCCGAGACCTGGAAGGCGCCGAGGACGCAGATGTCCAGGTGCCCGCCGCGCATGATCGCGAAGGAATCCGCGTGGTGGAAGTAGGACGCCCCGGGAAGCTCGGTCACGGGGATTTTGCCGGCGTTGATGAGGTCGCCGTCGATCTGGTCCCCGGCGGCTTCCGGGCCCATGCCGAGCATGCCGTTCTCGGTGTGGAGCGTGATGTTCTGCCCCGGCTCGAGGTAGTTCGAGACCAGGGTGGGCTGGCCGATGCCGAGGTTCACGAAGGATCCGGGGGCGATGTCGCGGGCCACGAGGCGGGCGAGATCATCACGGCCCAGGGGTTTGTCGGAGGTCTGGATCGTCGTTTGGATGCTCATCTCAGGCCACACTTTCTGTGTTCACACGAACGACGCTGTTGACGTAGATTCCGGGGGTCACGATGACTTCCGGGTCCAGGCTGCCGGTGGGGACGATTCCGGACACCTGGACGATGGTGTGTTTCGCGGCGGCGGCCATGATGGGACCGAAGTTCCGGGCGGTCTTGCGGTAGACGAGATTGCCCCTGCCGTCTGCCGTGAGGGCCTTGATGAGGGCGACGTCGGCGTGGATGGCGGTCTCGAAGACCTGCCACTTGCCGTCCAGATAGCGGGTTTCCTTGCCCTCGGCGAGCATGGTGCCGTAGCCGGTGGGCGTGAAGAAGCCGCCGATCCCGGCACCGGCGGCACGGATCCGCTCGGCCAGGTTCCCCTGCGGGACGAGTTCGAGCTCGATCTCGCCGGCGCGGTACTTCTCATCAAAGTGCCAGGAGTCGGACTGCCGCGGGAAGGAGCAGATCATCTTCCGCACCCGGCCTTCCTTGATGAGCAGGGCCAGGCCCTGGTCGCCCTGGCCGGCGTTGTTGTTCACCACGGTCAGGTCGGTGGCGCCGCCGTCGAGCAGCGCGTCGATCAGTTCGAAGGGCTGCCCGGCGTTGCCGAAGCCGCCGATCATCACGGTGGAGCCGTCATTGATGCCGGCGACGGCCTCGCCGACGGTGTCAATAAAATTCAGCATGGCCTAGCCCTTAACTTCCGAAGTTACGTTCTCGAGCACGACGGCGAGGCCCTGGCCGACGCCGATGCAGATCGCGGCGACGCCCCAGCGCTCACCGGAGGCCTGCAGGGACCGGGCCAGGGTGCCGAGGATCCGCCCGCCGGAGGCGCCGAGCGGGTGGCCCATGGCGATCGCGCCGCCGTGCCGGTTCACGATGGAGGGGTCGATGCCCCAGGCGTTGATGCAGGCCAGGGACTGCGCGGCGAACGCCTCGTTCAGTTCGACGGCGCCCACCTGGTCCCAGCCGATGCCGGCCTTGGCGAGGGCCTTGTTCGCGGCCTCGACGGGGGCGTAGCCGAAGTACTGGGGGTCGTCGGCGTGCGCGCCGCGCCCGGCGATGCGGGCCAGCGGCTCCATACCCAGGATCCCGGCGGCGGCCTCGGACCCGAGCCAGGCGGCGGACGCGCCGTCGGAGAGCGGGGAGGCGTTCCCGGCGGTCACGGTGCCGTTCCCGGTCCGGAACACCGTTTTCAGCCCGGCGAGTTTCTCGGCCGAGGACCCGGCCCGGATGCCCTCGTCGCGGACCAGGTCGGTGCCGGGGACCGGGGCGACGAGGTTGTCGTAGAAGCCCTCGTCCCAGGCCGCGGCGGCAAGGTTGTGCGAGTTCGCGGAGAACTCGTCCTGCGCCTCCCGGCTCACGCCGTACTTCTCGGCCAGCCGTTCGGTGGCCTCGCCCAGGGAGATGGTCCAGTCCGTGGGCATGGCCTGGTTCACCAGCCGCCAGCCCAGCGTGGTGGAGGCCAGGGTCAGGTCCCCGGCCGGGTAGGTCTTCTCGGTCTTGGGCAGCACCCAGGGGGCGCGGGACATCGACTCGGTGCCGCCGATCAGCATGAGTTCCGCGTCGCCGGTATTGATCTGGCGGGAGGCGATGATCGCCGCGTCCAGGGAGGAGCCGCAGAGCCGGTTGACCGTGGTGCCGGGGACCGAGACCGGCAGCCCGGCCAGCAGGGTGCCCATCCGGGCGACGTTGCGGTTTTCCTCGCCGGCGCCGTTGGCGTTGCCGAAGACCACCTCGTCGATCCGCTCGACGTCCAGGGCCGGGGCGCGCTTGACGATCTCCCGGATCACGTGGGCGGCGAGGTCGTCCGGGCGGACGGCTGCGAGGCCGGAGCCGAACTTGCCGAACGGGGTCCGGACGGCGTCGTACACAAATGCCTGGTTCATAGCTGTTCCTCTAATTCCGTCTGAGATTCCCAACTAGGTAGCAGTTAAGGCCGTTATGACGGCTCAAAACGGCCCCTGCTGCTAGCTAGTTGGGCGGGGTGGCTGCGTCAATCGCGGTGTCGTCCATTCCTGTGTTGTCCATGGAATGGAACACTTGCTGGGCGGTCTTGAAGGCGGTGTTGGCGGAGGGGACCCCGCAGTAGATGGCGGACTGGAGCAGGATTTCCTTGATCTCGTCCCGGCTCAGGCCGTTGGTGATGGCGGCGCGGATGTGCATGGCCAGTTCTTCCCAGTGTCCGTGGGCCACCATGGCCGTAAGCGTGACGGCGGAGCGCATCTGGCGGCTGATCCCGGGCCGGGTCCAGATGCCGCCCCAGGCGATCCGGGTGATCATGTCCTGGAAGTCCTCGGTGAAGGAATCCGTGTTGGCGTTGGCGCGGTCCACGTGCGCGGCGCCGAGGACCTCGCGGCGGACTTTCATGCCGCCGTCGTAGATTTCCTGGCTGGTCGCGCCGGGCTGGACCACACCGTTGCGTTCGGGGCCGGTCATGCGTCCGCTCCCTGGGTCTCGGTCCAGGTGATGAGGCCCTTCAGCAGCTCGGCGACGTGGCCCGGCGCCTCGAACGGAGCCAGGTGGGCCACGCCCTCCAGGCTGACGGCCGTGGCCGTGCCGCCGCCGGCGGCGATGCCCGCGGCGACTTCCTCGGCCATCGACGGCGTTGCCACGGCGTCCAGGGCGCCGGCCACAACCTGGGTGGGGACGCGGATGGTGCCGAGCTGGTCCCGCACGTCGAAGCCGGCCAGGGCCTCGCAGCAGAAGGCGTAGCTGAGGCGGTCGGCGTCCCGGAGGGTGTGCAGGAGCCGGCTGCTGAGTTCGGGCTGGCTCTCCATGAATCCCGGGGCGAACCAGCGTTGCGCCGAGCCCTGGATCATCACCGGGGTTCCCTGGGTGCGCACGGTTTCGGCGCGCTCCAGCCAGCCCTCGGGAGTGCCGATCTTGGCGCCGGAGCACTGCACGGAGAGGCTCTTGAGCCGGTCGCCGTGCTTGATACCCAGCTGCAGGCCGGCGGCCCCGCCGAGGGACACCCCGGCGTAGTGGAAGCGCGCACCCGGGGCGATCGAATCGACCAGGCCGATCACGGCGTCCGCGAGGTCGTCGACCGTGAAGGTCTCCTGGGCCGCCGGCGAGACGCCGTGCCCGGGCAGGTCCCAGGCGACGACGTCGACGTCGTCCCCCAGCAGCGCGCCGGCCTGGCTCCACACGAGGGAGGATGTTCCGAGCGAGGGTCCGACGATGAGGAGGGGCTTCTCGCCCAGCGGGCGCTGGGGTGAGAGGAGGACTGCTTTGACTGTGGGTCTAGCCACGGGAGGCTCCATTCTGGAGGTGGGGGGCGCTGGTACGGTCAGCTTCAGGTGAGGCCGGGCCGGCGGCGTATTGCGGGTAGGCCGCGAGGATGCGGCGGGAGATGTCGAGTGCCTGGCCGAGGTAGTTGGCCGGGTTCAAAAGCTCCTCAAGCCGGGCGTCGGAGAGCAGATCGTTGGGGACGGCCGCGCGGAGCAGTGACCGGTAGGTGGCCGCCTGCTCCGCGGCCGGGGCCCGGAGTGTTGTGTCGACGACGGCCTGCAACCGCTGTTTCCCGGTCCGGCCTGGTCCCGTCCCGGCGCGGCGCCCGTCCAAGAGCGGAGGCCTGTCCAGAAGCGGCGCGACGGCAGCGTTGACGGCTTCGGAGAGCAGCAGCGGGCCGGCGAGGTCCAGGTTGCGGCGCATCGCCACCGGAAAGACCTCCAGCCCTTCAGCCAATTCGCGCAGCTGCGCAGCGGCGCCGAGGGCCAGGCGCAGCAGCTGGCGCAGGGCCGCCCATTCGCTCTGCCAGGCGCCGTCGGGGCGTTCGTCGTTGAAATTGGCGGCGGCGAGGTGCAGCTGTGCGGCCAGGGCCGGGGACTGCAGGGCGGCGCTGCGGATCAGCACGGACAGCACGGGGTTCTGCTTCTGCGGCATGGCGGAGGACACGC
Organism: Arthrobacter sp. 05T420; assembly: GCF_056396305.1. Classification (NCBI taxonomy): domain Bacteria; kingdom Bacillati; phylum Actinomycetota; class Actinomycetes; order Micrococcales; family Micrococcaceae; genus Arthrobacter; species Arthrobacter sp. 05T420. Next base: position 117,294 of record NZ_JBFTLG010000002.1, read on the forward strand.
CCCGCCCGGCGGCGCGTGGCTCGGCGAGCTCGGCCACTTCCGGCCGGCTCAGGAACAGGACGTCGGCGGCCATCTTGCCGGCCGCGTCCGTCACGGCCGCCAGCGCGTCGCCGAGCGAGGTCACGGCCAGCCGGTTGGTGTGCCACGGGGCCGGCACGGTGGCGAGACCCAGGCGGGCGGCCAGCCGGTCGGCGAGGTCCAAGGGGGACAACACAGCACCATCGGTCAACACAGCGCCGGCGGCGAGGGTCCCGGCGGCGCCACCGGTCTGCACCGGCAGTTCGAGGGTTTCCAGCCGGCTGGCCGCGGCGGCGAGCCCGTTGAACCACTGCGCGGCCCGCAGCCCGAAGCTATAGGGCAGCGAGTGCTGGGTCAGGCTGCGGGCCACACAAAGCGTGGCCGCATGGGCCTCGGCGAGGCCGGCAAGAGCGGACGTTGCCGCCTTGAGCTCAGCGAGCAGTTCGCGCACTGCCCCGGCAGCGAGCACCATCAGGGCCGAGTCGAGCACGTCCTGGCTGGTCAGCGACGTGTGGACGGCCTGTACAGCGCCAAGTCCGGCGCCGTCCAGGTTCCTGACCTGTTCCCGGAGGTCGGCCAGCAGCGGGATGACGGGGTTGCCGCCGCCCTGGGCGCGGACGGCGATTGCCGCGACGTCGTACCGCTGTACGTCTGCGGCGGCGGACACTACCGCGGCGGACCCGGCCGGGGCGAGGCCCGCCTCGTCCAGGACCGCCGCCCAAGCGGCCTCCACCTTGAGGATGGCGGCGAGCACCGCACGGTCCCCGGTCAGCGCCGCCACCAGCGGCGACGACGACACGGGACTCAGCAGGCCAAAGTCGCCGTCCAGGCCAGAGTCAGCGTGCAGGCCAGAGTCAGCGTGCAGGCCGTCGTCGGCTTCGAAGGACGTCACGTCGAGGGACCCTCGGCGTCGCTGAAATCCAGGAACACGGTCTCGCCCTCGCCCTGCAGGCGGATGTCCCAGCTCAGGCCGCCGTCGGGATCCCGGCGCGCGATCAGGGTCCGGCGCCGTTCCGGGTCCAGCGAGCTGAGCAGCCGGTCCTGGGACAGTGCCGCCTCGTCCTCCGGCAGGTAGACCCGGGTGAACAGGCGGTTCATGAGGCCGCGGGCGAACACGGCCACCGCGATGAACGGCGCGGCCCCGGGTTCGGTGGGTCCCGGGTTAACGGTGGTGAACGTGAACGTGCCGGTGTTCCCCACGGCAGTGCGGCCAAAGCCCGTAAAGGTGTAACCGTCACGGACCAGGGAGCCCGCCCGGTGCGGGACGTTGCCGTCCGCGTCCGCCTGCCAGATTTCCAGGATTGCGTCCGGGATCGGGTGGCCCGCGCCGTCATACACGGTGCCCTGAAGCCGGATGGATCCCGGGGAACCGGGGGGCAGGAGCTCGCGGTCCTTGGCGTAGGGCAGGGCGTAGCCGAAGAACGGTCCGACTGTCTGGCCCGGTGTCGGGGTGAGTTTACTCATGGTGGTCGCCTTCCGCTCCGAGGGCCTCGTTTTCGGTCCAGGTCCGCTTGGACCCGGTGAGGACGATGTCCCAGTTGTAGGCCATGGCCCATTCGGGTTTGGTCTGCTCGTGGTTGTAGGTGGCCACCAGCCGGTCGCGGGCGTCCTGGTCCACGATCGACTGGTAGATCGGGTCCAGGGGGAACAGCTGGTCGCCCGGGAAGTACATCTGGGTGATGATCCGCTGGGTGAATTCGGAGCCGAACACGGAGAAATGGATGTGGGCCGGCCGCCAGGCGTTGAGGTGGTTCTTCCACGGGTAGGCGCCGGGCTTGATAGTGGTGAAGCTGTAGGTGCCGTCCGTGCCCGTGATGCAGCGGCCGACGCCGGTGAAGTTGGGGTCGATCGGCGCCGGGTGCTGGTCACGCTTGTGGATGTAGCGGCCGGCGGAGTTGGCCTGCCAGATTTCGACGAGCTGCCCGGCGACGGCGCGTCCGTCGCCGTCGATCACGCGGCCGGAGACGAGGATGCGTTCGCCCAGCGGCTCGCCGTGGTGCGCGATGGTGAGGTCCGACTCGAGCGCGTGGACGTCCATGTGCCCGAACGCCGGCGAATACAGTTCAATGGTTTCCGGGTCCGCGTGGTGCAGGCTCTTCGTGGGGTGGCGCAGGACGCTGCTGCGGTACGGCGCGTAATCCAGCCGCGGCTGGATCTCGGCCGGGGCTCCGTCCTCGAGGGCCCGGGCGTAGGCCTCGCCGATCGCCCTCATCTCGGCACTGAGGTCGGCCTGGGTCTCAGCGGCGGCATCCCCGGCAGGGACAGCACTGGCATGTAGCTTGGGTGCGGCCTCCGTGGTCTGGTTGGCCAGGTCCTCGGTGATCGGGTCGGCATTGAATATCTCGAGGTTGATTTCTTCAGGCACAGCAGCCTCCTTTCGATGGTGTGATTGTTGTTCGGGCAGTGATCAGGAACGGCGGGCCAGCTGGTGCAGGTGGTCGTACTGGACGGCGTGCCGCACGGGCGCGTTTGGAGCGCCGTAGCCGTCGTAGGAGCCGCGGCGTTCCACCATTTCGAAAAACACGCTGCCCACCGTGGCCGTGTAGAAATGCAGGAATTCGCCGTCGGCATCACGGTCGTAGAGCAGATTGAGCTCGCGGAGCGTGGCCAGGAAATCAGGTTCCAGCGCGAACCGGGCATCGAGGTCCTCGTAGTAATTCGCCGGGATCTGCAGGAAATCCAGGCCGCGGTCCCGGGCGGCCCGGGCCGTCGCCACCAGGTCATCCACCGCGAACGCGATGTGTTCCTGGTAGCCGGGGCGGGGGCCGGTTGTCCCTGCGACGCCAGCGGCGCCTGGGGCGCTCCCTTCCTGCTGGATCAGCGGGGCCAGGTTCAGCACCAGGCGGACGCCGCGGTCCTGCGTGAGCATCACCTGGGACCGGACCAGCCCGGTGGGGCTGGCCACCTCGGCGAACGGCTGCGGTTCCAGCGCCAGGGCGCTGGTGTAGAAGAGCACGGCCTCATCGAAGTGCTGCCACGGCTGGGCGAGATTGACGTGGTCGATCACGGCGCCCGGGTTCCCGACCTGTTCCGCCGCGGGTTGGTCCAGGCCGTCGCCGAATTCCCGGGTCCACGCGGCGGTGCCGTCCGGGTTTCCCTGGCACAGGAAGATTTCGGTGGAGTCCGGGGCGGCGAAGCCCTGGAAGATCTCCTCATTGGCCTGGCTCTTGCGCGGCACGGCCGGGGCCTTGAGCTGCTGGGCGCGGGCGGCCGCGATCACCGGGGAGTCGACGTCGAAGCCAACGGCAGAAATGGCAGCGGAAATAGCGGGGGCCGCCGTCGGCTGGCCGCCGGCGGGCGGCTCTTCGTTGATGATCACGCGGGCATGGCCCATGGTCCACAATTGCACGTCCTTGGTCCGATGCCGCCCGTTGAACGCAAACCCCAGCTGGCCGAGCAGGGTTTCCAGGCCTGCGGTGTCCCCTGCGCGGACTTCGGCGAAGTTGAAGCCTGCGGGCTCGGCCACCCGGGGAAGCGTGGCGAGCTCCATGGGGTAGCGGCGCCGGGAGGTGGCGCCGGGCGCCTGGCCTGTCACACCGCCTGCTGTCACACCACCTGCGGCGGGGGCCTGGTTTGCCTCCAGCCAGGCGGCGCTTTGCTCTTCGAGCCAAATCAGCGACCGCATGGCGTCGACGGCGGTACGTTCGACGTCGGACTGGCGGAAGACGTCGTTGAACACCTCCAGCGACACCGGCCCGGTGTAGCCGGCGCGGACCACGTGGCCCATGAACTTGGCGAGCTCGAACTGGCCCTCGCCCGGGAACACCCGGTAGTGCCGGCTCCAGGACAGCACGTCCATGGACAGCTTGGGGGCATCGGCGACCTGCACGAAGAAGATCTTCTCCGGGTTGAAGGCCTCGATCGGCGCGGTGTCCCAGTCCCGGGAGAGGATGTGGAAGGAGTCCAGGCAGGTGCCCAGGTTGGGGTGGTCCACCGTCTCGACCAGCCGGTGGGCGTGCTCGTAGTCGTTGACGTACTTGCCCCAGGCAAGGGCCTCATAGGCGACCTTGACGCCGTGTTCGCCCGCGAGGTCCGCGAGCCGGGCGAGCTGGGTGGCGCGGAGCTCGTCATCGTCGATCGTGGCCGTGCCGACGTTGGAGCAGAGCAGCATGGTGTCCATGCCCAGGCGGGACATGAGCCGGAATTTGGCGTCCGCGCGGCGCAGGTTGGCGGCCAGCAAGTCCTCCGGGACGCTGTCGAAGTCGCGGAACGGCTGGTAGAGGTCCAGGGTGAGCCCGAGGTCTGCGGCCAGTTTCCGGACGTCCTCCGGGCTCAGCGGGGAGGTCACGAGGTCCTGTTCGAAGATCTCGATCCCGTCGAAGCCGGCCACAGCGCAGGCCTGCATTTTTTCCCGCAGGGTGCCGGCGAGGCAGACGGTGGCGATTCCGGTGCGCATCAGGCGGACACTTCTTCCGCGGCGACCAGTTCCAGGAAGTGGGAGCGCATCCGGTCGGCGTCGGCCGGGCGCCCCGTGAAGATCCGGAACGCGTCCGCCGCCTGGCCCACGGCCATCCGGCCGCCGTCGAGCACCTTGCAGCCCTTGGCGCGCGCCTCGCGGACCAGCTCGGTTTCGATCGGCCGGTACACGATGTCGGCCACCCAGTGCCGGGACTCCACGAGGGACATGTCCAGCGGAACGCCCGGGTGGGCGGCCATGCCCACGGGGGTGCAGTGCACCAGACCGTCGGCCTGCGGCATGAGCTGCGGGAGCTCCGCCGTCGTCCGGGCAGTGACGGTCCGGTCCGGGAAGAATCCGGCGAGTTCGGCCGCCCTGGCGGCGCAGCGCGCCGCGTCGGTGTCCACGAGGTCCAGCTCGCGGACTCCCGCGGTGAGCAAGGCGTAGGCGACGGCGGAACCGGCGCCGCCGGCACCGAGCTGCACCACGCGGTCCAGGGTGGCCCCGGGGAGCCCGGAGGCCAGCGCCGCCGCGAAGCCGGAAAAGTCGGTGTTGTAGCCGATGAAGCGGCCCCCGCGGATGACCACGGTGTTGACGGCGCCCAGGCGCCGGGCGTCGGCGGAGACCTCGTCGAGGTAGTCGAGCACCAGCTGCTTGCAGGGGTGCGTGATGTTCAATCCGTTGAACCCCAGGCTCCGGGCGCCGGCGAGCAGCTCCCCCACGGCCTGGCCGGGCAGGCCGAGTTCGGTGAGGTCGATGGGGCGGTAGAGGTACCGGAGGCCCTGCACGTCGCCCTCGCGTTCGTGCATATAGGGCGTCAGGGAGGGCATGACGCCGTCTCCCACGAGGCCTACGAGGAAGGACTCTGCTCGATTGCTCATCCGGTTAGCTCCTTTGACAACTGCACTCGGCGGGCGGTGACGCTTGCGGCGTCCGCGGCGGGCCGGGTGATGGGGATTACATTACAGACTTTGTTCACATGTTGCACTATTGTTCGAATGACGAACTTCTTATTACGAAACCCCTTGCTGCGCCGGCGGGCTCGCCTCCGCCGCTGAAGCGGTCCGGCCGTTACCGCTGCGGCGGCCTGTCCGTTACCGCTGGGGCAGCCTGGCCGACAACTCCGCCGCCGCCGCCTGCAGCAACGGCACCAGGGCCACCAGCGCTTCCATGCTCAGGCGGAACACCGGGACCGCCGTCGCCAGCGAGGCGAAGGCGTGACCCTGGGCATTGAAGACCGGGACCGCGACGGCGCGCATGCCGAGCTCGTTTTCCTCGTCCATGGTGGCGTAGCCCTGGCGCCGGACCTGTTCGACTTCCGCCCGGAAAGCGTCGCGGTCCGTGATGGAGAGCGCCGTGAGTGGCTCCAGGGGCAGCTCGTCGACGAGCTGGGCCCGGGCGGCGTCATCGGCGAACGCCACCAGCGCCTTGCCCACCGAGGTGGTGTGCAGTGCCCCGAGGTGGCCGGGATCGCTGGTAACCCGGAAGGTCTGCGGGCCGTCCACCTTGTTCACCGTCAGGTGGTGGATGCCGTCCCGTACGGAGAGGATGGTCGCTTCGCCCGTCTCCTCGGTGACTCGCCGCAGGATGGGCAGGGCCGTGCCTGCGAACCCGTGGTGGTTGGAGACGCGCTGGCCGAGCTGGAAGACCCGCAGCCCCAGGTGGTAGCGGCGGCCGTCCGGCTCGTAGTCGACAAATCCGTCCCGCGTCAGGGAGCCGAGCAGGCGGTAGGTGGTGCTGAACGGCAGCTCGGCCCGCCGGGAGATTTCCGCGGCACTGGCGCCGCGCGGCTCATCCCCCAGGAGGACCAGCAGGCCCAGCGCCTTGCCCACCATGTCCGTCCTCGAGCCCTCCCTGGCGGCCCTAGCGGGCTTCGAGGGAGCTTCTAACGGTAGGCCGGAAACAGCGGGTACATCTGTGTCTTGATTCACACTCATGTATTCATGCTCCCACATAGTGAGAGCTATATCTAGATGGTGATTATTTCTCTTGACAAGTGACTGCGCTCACAGTCATGCTTGCTACATCGCACAAGTAGCTTCCACCATGTGGCTACTAGTTCGGGTCTTTCCACGGACTTCCGGTTGCACCACACTTGAACAAACGGCAGCCGAGACCTTCCTGATCCATCCGCGACAACGTCGTCACACCAAAGGAACACCATGAGCCACACTGTCCCGTCCACGACGCCGGGTATCACCACAGGAGGGACGCCGAAGAAGGCCGCCCTCGCCAGCTTCCTGGGCAGCGCCGTCGAATACTACGACTTCTTCATCTTCGGCTCCGCGGCGGCGCTGATCTTCCCGCACGTCTTCTTCCCGGACGCGGACACCAACGCGGCCATCATGTCGTTCGCGACCTTCGGTTTCGCCTACGTGGCCCGTCCGGTCGGCGCGGTCATCCTCGGCCACTTCGGCGACAGGGTGGGCCGCCGGAAGGTCCTCATGTTCACGCTGCTGCTGATGGGTGCCTCCACCTTCGTCATCGGCTGCCTTCCGGACTTCAAAACGGTCGGCTGGTGGGCTCCGGCGCTGCTGGTGCTGGCACGGCTCTGCCAAGGCCTGTCCGCAGCCGGCGAGCAGGCGGGCGCGTCCTCGATGACGCTCGAGCACGCCCCGGACAACCGCCGTTCCTTCTTCACCTCGTGGACCCTGACCGGCACCCAGGGCGGCCAGATCCTCGCCGCCCTCGTCTTCATCCCCGTCCTGGCCCTGCCCGATGAGATCAAGTACTCCATCGGCTGGCGCATCCCGTTCTGGCTCAGCGCCGTGGTTGTGCTGATCGCGTTCTTCATCCGCCGCACCCTCCATGAGCCCCCGGCGTTCGAGGAAGCGAAGAAGACCGCGCAGATCTCCAAGCTCCCGGTTGCCGACCTCCTCAAGGACCACTGGCGCGATGTCCTCCGCGTCATCGCCTGCGCCTTCATCGCCGCCGTGTCCACCGTCTTCGGCACCCTGGCCATCAGCTACGCCAAAAACGTCGCCGGCGTGGACGGCACCACCACCCTCTGGCTCGTGGTGGGCGCCAACTTCATGGCCTTGGGCACGCAGCCGCTCTTCGGCATGCTCGCGGACAAGATCGGGCGCAAACCGGTCTTCATCTACGGCGCACTGTCCAGCGCGGTCCTGACGCCGGTGTTCCTGCTGAGCCTCGAATCCGGCAGTGTCCCTCTGATGTTCCTCGCGGCAATCGGGTTCTTCTCCTTCGGCTACGCTGCAGCCAACGCCGTCTGGCCCTCCTTCTACGCCGAGATGTTCAGCACGAACGTCCGCTTTTCCGGCCTCGCGATCGGCACCCAGTTGGGCTTCCTGATGGCCGGGTTCGCTCCGGCGATCGTCGCGGCCATGGGCGGCATCCAGGCCGGCGGTTGGGTCCAGATCAGCATCTTCACCGGCATCATCTGCCTGATCGCCACCGTCGCGGCACTGACGGCCAAGGAAACCTTCCGCGTCCCCACCCGGGAACTCGGCCAGCACTAGGCCGGGCGCTGCGTTCCCGCCCACTTGCCGACCCGACTGCCCGGCGTGTCCACAGGACACGCCGGGCTTTTCGGTGTGTCGGGGCACGGCCTGAAAAGCAACCGGGAAGGAGCGCGGAGGAGACCGGCCGCCACTAGCTGTTGCCGGCGCCCAGCACCTCGGCGAGATCGAACTTCACCGGCTCCTCCAGCTGGTCGTAGGTGCAGGAGCGCGGATCCCGGTCCGGACGCCAGCGCACGAACTGGGTGGTGTGGCGGAAACGTGCGCCCTCCATGTGGTCGTATTTCACTTCCACCACCCGCTCGGGCCGCAGCGGGGTGAAGGACAGGTCCTTGCCGCCGCTCCACCGGCTTCCCTCGGCATTCCGCGGCGTCCGCGCCCCGTCCTCCTGCCGGGCCCAGGCCCAGGGGTGGTCCTCGAAACCGGTGACCAGCTCCTGCAGCTCGGCAAACAGCTCCATGCGCCGCGTCATCGGGAAGGCACCCACGACGCCGACATTCGCCAGCACCCCGGCGTCGTCGTAGAGTCCCAGGAGCAGCGAGCCGATCCTGTCCGGACCGGAGGTGTGCACGCGGTATCCGGCGAGCACACAGTCCGCCGTCCGTTCGTGCTTGACCTTGACCATCGCGCGCTTGTCGGGCTGGTAGGTGCCCTCCAGCGTCTTTGCCACGATGCCGTCCAGTCCGGCGCCCTCGAACTGCCGGAACCAGCGTTGCGCGGTGTCCCGGTCGGCGGTCGCGGCAGTCAGGTGGACCGGAGCCGCGCTGGCTGCGAGTGCGCGTTCGAGCTCCCGCCGGCGCTCGGCGAAGGGTTTGCCGGTGAGGTCCTCGTCGCCCAGGGCCAGCAGGTCGAAGGCCACGAAACGCGCCGGGGTTTGGGCCGCGAGCAGCTTCACCCGGCTGGCGGCCGGATGGATGCGCTGCTGGAGCGCATCGAAGTCGAGCCGGTCCCCGGAGGCCGCCACCAGGATGATCTCACCGTCCACCACGCAGCGTTCCGGCAGCCCGGTCTTCAGCGCCTCGACGAGCTCGGGGAAGTAGCGCGTCATCGGCTTGCCGTTCCGGCTGCCGATCTCCACCTCGTCGCCGTCACGGAAAATGATGGAGCGGAATCCGTCCCACTTCGGTTCAAAGAGCCAGCCCTTTCCGGTGTCCGGCACCGGCAGGGCGGGGAGTGATTTGGCCAGCATGGGCGCAATGGGAGGCATCAACGGCAGTCGCATAGCGCCCATTCTTGCGCCGCGGACCGGGCACCGCCACCCCCGCGCAGTGGTTGCTCGACGAGGGTTTCCTCAACAGGGGTTTCCTCGACACGGCCCCGCCCCCACGGTAGACATGGGTGATGGCTTCCATCGGGTTCCACGCCTCGCATGAACAGATCAGCCCCGGCCGCCTCCTCAAGGACGTGAAGCTGGCCGAGCAGGCCGGCTTCGATGCCGCCATGTGTTCGGACCACATTGAGCCGTGGTCCGCCCGGCAGGGCCACTCCGGGTTCGCCTGGTCCTGGCTCGGGGCCGCGCTGGCCACCACCGGCCTGCGCTTCGGGGTGGTGACGGCGCCCGGCCAGCGCTACCACCCGGCGATCATCGCCCACGCCTCGGCCACCCTGGCGGACATGTTCCCCGGCCGCTTCTGGATGGCCCCGGGCAGCGGCGAGTACATGAACGAGCACGTCACCGGCGAGGCCTGGCCGCCCAAGGAAACGCGGCAGCGCCGGCTGGAAGAGTGCGTTGACATCATCCGCCGGCTGCACGCCGGCGACCTGGTCACACACCAAGGGCTCGTCACAGTGGAGCAAGCCCGGATCTGGGACGTTCCGGAGACCAAACCCCCGCTCATTGCCCCGGCCGTGAGCGTGAAAACAGCGCGCCGGGCGGCGGCCTGGGCGGACGGACTGGTCACCGTGAACCAGCCGCCAGAAAAGCTGAAGGACATGCTGGCGGCCTACCGGGACGCCGGTGGCCGCGGGATCGCCGCCCTCCAGGTCCACCTGTCCTGGGCGCCGACAGAGGCCGAGGCCGTCGCGATCGCCGTGGACCAGTGGCGCACCAATGTCTTTGCACCGCCGATTCCCTGGGACCTGCCCACGGCGGCCCATTTCGACGGCGTCAGCGCCGGTGTCCAGGAGGACCAGGTCCGGGCGGCCGTCAACATCTCCGCCGATCCCGGTCAGCACGCCCACTGGCTCGCCTCCTACCTTGACCTTGGCTTCGATGAGCTGTACCTGCACTTCGTCGGCCAGGAGCAGGCGCCGTATATCGACGTCTTCGCCGAACACGTCCTCCCCCAGCTCCGGCCAGCTGGATCGACCCTGACCGGAACGGACCGTGCGCTGTGAGAATCGCCGAAACCTCTGACCTCTGGTGGAAAAACGCGGTGATCTACTGCCTGGACCCGGAGACATTCTTCGACGGCGACGGCGACGGCACCGGGGACTTCGGCGGGCTGATCCAGCGCGTGGACTATCTTGCCGCGCTCGGAATCACCTGCATCTGGCTCATGCCCTTCTACCCCTCTCCGGACCGGGACGACGGTTACGATGTCACCGACATGTACGGCGTGGACCCCCGGCTCGGGAGCCCGGGGGACCTGGTGGAATTCATCCGCACCGCCAACGACCGCGGCATCCGGGTGATCGCAGACTTCGTCATCAACCACACCTCCGACCGGCACCCGTGGTTCGTCCAGGCCCGCAAATCCGTGGACAACCCCTACCGCGACTACTACGTCTGGCGGAAGGACACGCCGCCGGACACCTCGGACCAGGTGGTGTTTCCCGGCGAGGAGACGTCCATCTGGACCCAGGACAAGGCGACCGGTGAGTGGTATCTGCACATGTTCTCCAAACACCAGCCGGACCTGAACGTGATGAATCCCAAGGTGCGGGACGAGATCGCGAAGTCGATGGGATTCTGGCTTCAGCTGGGCCTGGACGGCTTCCGGCTGGACGCGGTGCCCTTCTTCCTGGAGTTGCTCGGCGAGCCCAAGGATGAAGCCGCGAAAATCGATCCGCACCAGTACCTGAGCGCCCTGCGCAGCTTCCTCAACCGCCGCCACGGCAGTGCCGTGCTGCTGGGCGAGGTCAACCTCCCGTACAAAGAGCAGCTGAAGTACTTCGGCGGCCCGGCCGGCAACGAGCTGAACATGCAGTTTGATTTCCTCTCGATGCAGAACATGTACCTGTCACTGGCCCGGCAGGACGCCCGGCCGCTGGCCCGGACGCTCAGCAGCCGTCCGAAGATCAACCCGGACAACCAATGGGCCATGTTCGTCCGGAACCACGACGAACTCACGCTGGACAAACTCAGCGATGCCGAACGCGCGGAAGTCTTCGCGGCCTTCGGCCCGGATCCCGACATGCAGATGTACGGCCGGGGACTGCGGCGGCGGCTGCCCACCATGCTCGACGGCGACCCGGCCAGGATCCGGATGGTCTACTCCCTGATGTTCTCGCTGCCGGGCACCCCCGTACTTTTCTACGGCGAAGAGATCGGGATGGGCGAGGACCTGCGGACGAAGGGCCGCTCGGCCGTCCGCTCCCCCATGCAGTGGGACGACACCGGGAACGGCGGCTTCTCGACCGCCCCGGCCGGGGACCTCGTGGCCCAGCCCGTGGACGGACCCTTCGGCCCGGCGCACATCAACGCCGCGGCCGCGAAACGGGATCCGGACTCGCTGTGGAACTTCGTCGCGACGCTGATCCAGCGTTACCGGGAATGCCCCGAACTCGGCTGGGGCAGGTTCGAGCTCATCAAACAGGCCTCGCCGGCAGTGCTGCTGCACCGGTGCACCTGGGACGGCTCCATGGTGATTGTCGCGCACAACTTCGGCGCCGAGCCGGCGTTCGTTACGGCCACGGTGCCGGCGGAATCGCCGGGGGAGCTCGGGGAAGGCGAGGAAGGCGGGCCGGAGGCTCCGGACGGAACGGGCGGTGCCGGGCCTTCGTACGCCGGTGCCGTGCTCCGGGACCTGCTCGGCCGCGAGGACATCCCGCTCTCCGACGACGGATCTTTCGAACTCCCGCTGGACCGCTACGGGTACCGCTGGTTCAGGATCCAGCACCCGGGGGAACGCCAGCTCCCCTGAGGTTTCCAGCCTGCATTGGCGGCCGCCGACCTACCGGGAACCGGCATGAAGGAGGCCGGTAACCGCGGCGCCGTCGAAAACTAACGGTCCCCTTACCGTGCTGAAACGCGGACGCAACATTGGCGCAGGAGACTGGAACTGCCGGCAAGAGCAGGCACAACTCCAGTCCGGGAGGCCCCGCCATGTTGAAGGAAGCGAAAACCCATGTAACCCGTATCCGCGCCCTCGACCAGCTGCACCGCGGCGACGAGATCGAGGCCCGCCTGCGCGTGGGCCCGAACTACGACGACGTCGTGGTTCGCCGCGGCAGCGTCCAGGAAACGGCCCCTGGAATCGGCGTCGTCTGGATCATGGACCGCCAAACCGGCATGCGCAAAGCCATCAATGCCGACGAATGCTCCGTCTGGCGGGTCGCTTGAGGCGTCAGCCTCCCGCCACTGACTGGATGATGAGGACTTCCTGGCCTGGTGCCACGGCGGTCACCAGGCCCTGCAGCCGCCGGATTTCATTCCCGTTGACGTATATATTCACGTAACGGCGAACAGCCCCGGTCTCGTCCCGCAACCGCCGCGACAACGCCGGATAGTCCCCGGTCACCGCATCCAGCAGCCACTCCACCGTCACCGCCTCCCCCGCGGGCGCAGTCAGGACGGACTGCCCGCCGGCCAGCGGTTGAAGGACGCTCGGCAGGACAACGCTGATCGCGGAGTCCGCCGGCATGGGCTCGCGGCTGATCATGGCGCTGTTCATGCGATTGGTCATCCCTTCACAGCTGCGCCGAAAGCAGGGCGGCGGAAACCACCGCAGCCCGCACGCACAGCACATCCGGCAGGTGCGAGGCCACTTCGGTGAAGTGTTCCCCCTCGTCGGCGCTGGCGTAGACACTGCCACCCCGCGTCCCGAAGTAGACGCCCGCGGGCTCCGCGCCGTCCACGCTGGCAGCATCGCGCAGCACGGCGTTGTACTCGGCTTCCGGGAGCCCGGCGTCGAGCCGCTTCCAGCTGGCACCGGCGTCATCCGTCCGGTGCACGGCCAACTTCCCGTCCGGCGGAATTCGTTCGCCGTCAGCCTTCAGCGGGATCACCCAGGCTGTACCGGCCCGGCGCGGATGCGTCAGCATCACGAAGCCGAAGTCCGCCGGCAGCCCCTCGGCGATCGACTCCCACGATTCGGCGTCGTCGTCGCTGCGGTACACGCCGTGGTGGTTTTGTGCGTAGAGGCGGCCGTCGACGGCGGCGTCGGCCGCGATCTTGTGGACACATTGGCCGAATTCCGGGTTGGGGTCCGGCATGAAGTAAGCAGAAATCCCCTTGTTGCGCGGCTCCCAGGAGGTGCCGCCGTCGAGCGAGCGGTAGACCCCTCCTGTGCTCATGGCAACGTGGACTTTCTCCCCCGTGGGGTCAACGACGATCGAGTGCGCCGCGGCGCCGCCATAGCCGGCGCCCCATTCGCTGCGGTGCGGATGGTCCCACAGGCCGCGGTTAAGCTCGAAGTGCTCGCCGCCGTCGGTGGATTTCCAGACGGAGATCGGTTCGCAGCCCGCCCACACGACGCCGGGGCGGGAATCGGCGTCGGGATGGATCTGCCAGATCCGTTCCAAGGCGGCGTCGGTGCCGTCGGGGAACGTGATGGCGCCGTTTTCGGGTTCGCTCCAGGTTCCGCCCAGGTCATCGGAGTGGAAAATCGTGGGACCCCAGTGCTCGGAGCGGACGCCCACGAGGATCCGGGTCCTGCCGTCGCGGGTATCGATGCCGATGCTGGGGACCTCACTCATCAGAAAATGCGGCCCGGACAGGGACCACTCCCTTCGGTCCGGGCTGGTCGCCAGCCAAAGGCCCTTCTTGGTCCCGATCGCCAGGACATAACTCTCTGCAGTAGCCATGCGTCCCATGCAACCATCCCCGCCGGACAGCCGCAATGGTTTTCAACCCCGCGCCGCAGGTATGCGCTGCCGCGCCGGTGGCATCCGTATCAGTCGACGAACTCCGACTGCGTCTCGATGAAGTCCCAGTCCGCAGAGGTCAATACCGCGGCGCCGCCGGCGGATGATTCAGCGGGACGGGGGCCGCCTGCGGCGGCGATCCCCTGCTGTACGGCGTCGGGCAGTTCGACGGTCCGGAGGTTTTCCCGGAGCCATTCCTTGCTCGCCAAATCCAGATCCAACCACCACATGTAGATCTCCACGGCGGCCACCTCCTCCTGTGTCCTTCAACCGTAGGCCCCGGCCCCGGGCTGTTCAAGGGACTCCGGGGCAAACGGCGCCAGAAGCGCCCCGAGCTGCGGGAACGGGGAGTATGCCCCTGTTCAGGGCGGCACCCCGGAGCCAGAATGAAGTATGTCCGACAACCCCGCCAACGGCACGGCGCCCCTCGTGGTGGGCGTGGTCCCGGGGCAGCATCCCGAAGTGCTGCAGACGGCGGCATCTCTTGCGAAGACCCTCGCCGCGCCAGTGATCTGCGCCTACGTGGATGAGGCAAGCTACCTCGTGGAGTGGGATCCTGTGCGGTCCGCGCACCGCCTGTCGCTGCGCCCGGACGCGGACGACGCCCGGATCCGGGAGACCACCCAGGAGTTGCGTTCCGTCATTGAGGCACGCTGCGCCAGTCTGGGGATCGACTGGACGCTGCGCACCCTGGCCGGAGACCCCGCCAGGGCTATCGGCAGGCTGGCCGCGGACGCCAACGCGTGCATGATCGTGGTGGGGACCCCCGAGCGCGGCATCGGCCACCGCATTTCCGCGGCGCTCAACGGCTCTGTGGCGGCGTGGTTGAGCCACCATCAGGACCGTCCGATCCTGATTGTCCCGGCGGCCGCTCCGGCCGGTAGAAAATAAAGCGAAAGTACTTATTCGGGGTTCTGGTGTTATCCCACGTCCGCCGAGTAAGCTCGATGTGTAGGCGGGAAGAACCGTCTACCCCAAAGCTGCTCCGGAGTGCGTATCCCCCAATAACGCACTCCGGAGCTCTTTAATTTGCCCCACGGCCCAGATGAGGCACCGGCCCGCACGGAGGCTTGAAACATACCCCTAGGGGGTATAAGTTGGGGACATGAGCGAGACAGAACTCCCCGGCACGGCGCGCCTGGACGCGGAGCCCCTCGGCCTATCACCCCACGAGCAGCACGGCTACACGGCCAACAAGGATGCCTACCTCCGCCGACTCAAACGGATCGAAGGGCAGGTCCGCGGCATCGCCCGGATGGTTGACGAGGACAAGTACTGCATCGACATCCTCACCCAGGTCGCCGCCGTCACCAAGGCCCTGCATGCCGTGAGCCTGGGCCTCGTCGAAGAGCACATCGGCCACTGCGTAGTCGGCGCCGCCGCCGAACCGGATCCCGAGCTTCGGGCCGAGGCCATCGATTTCAAAGTCAAGGAAGCCACCGATGCCATCGGACGCCTCCTGCGCTAGGACCTGCACCACCCATCACACCACCGGGCCGGGGAACCAGCACCTGCCCAGCGACAAGGAGCACGCCATGGCCACCGTTTCCACCACCGTCAACGTATCCGGCATGACCTGCGGCCACTGCGTGTCCTCCGTCAGTGAGGAACTTGAGGCGCTCTCCGGAGTCGAAAAGGTCGACGTCGATCTCAAGGCCGGCGGCATCTCCGCCGTCACGATCACCTCCAGCGAAACACTCTCCTCCTCCGAGATCGGCGAGGCAGTCGCCGAGGCCGGCTACCTCGTGGTCGCCAGCGAAGCCTGAGTGGCCTTCGCGCCGGCGGGCGCAGCCGCCGGCCAGCGGGGCCGCCGGCCAGCAAGCCCGCCGCCGTCGGACGGCACAAAACGAAGCGACAGGGAAAAGACACAGTGAGCAGCGATCAGTTGTTGGACCGGGCCGGAAGCCGGGTCATTGACCTTGATATCGAGGGCATGACCTGCGCCTCCTGCGTCAACCGCGTCGAGCGCAAGCTCGGAAAGCTCGACGGCGTCGAGGCCAGCGTCAACCTGCCACTCGAGTCGGCCCGCGTCAGCGTCCCGGCGGACATTACCGACAACCAAATCACCGCCACGATCGCGGCCGCCGGCTACAAGGCCACGGTCCGGACCCCCCGGTACCCGGACACCCCGCGTGAGCCCACGGGACCCCCGGCCAGCACCGCGACTCCGGCCGGCTCAGCCGCGCCCTCGCTCCGCCCGCGGCTCGCCGTGGCGGCCGCACTCACCGTCCCGGTCTTCGCGATCTCGATGATCCCGGCGTTGCAGTTCCCGAACTGGGGCTGGGCGGCCGCCGTCCTGGCCCTGCCGGTGGTCACGTGGGCGGCGTGGCCGTTTCACCGCGCCGCGGCCGCCAACGCCCGGCACCTGGCCTCGACCATGGACACCCTGGTGTCAATCGGCGTGATTGCTGCCTACGCGTTCTCGGCCGGCGAGCTCCTTGCCGATCCGGGCATGACCGCACACCCGGCAGCGGAGGGGATGGGCTCCAGCGCCCTGTATTTCGAGGTCGCATCAGTAGTCACCACGTTCCTGCTGCTCGGCCGCTACCTCGAGGCCAACGCCAAACGGAAGGCAGGCGACGCCCTGAGGGCCCTGCTGGACCTCGGGGCAAAGGACGCGACCGTCCTGCGCGGCGGCACCGAGCACAGGATCCCGGCCGACCAGCTGGCCGCCGGCGACGTGATGGTGGTCCGCCCCGGCGAGAAGATCGCCACCGACGGCGTGGTCCTCGACGGCGCCTCGGCCGTGGACGCCTCCCTCGTGACCGGCGAATCCGTGCCGGTGGAAGTTGGCCCGGACAGCCAGGTCACCGGAGCCACCATCAACACCTCCGGCCGGCTCCTGGTCCGCGCCACCCGGGTCGGATCTGAAACCACGCTGGCCCAGATGGGCCGCCTCGTCTCCGCGGCGCAGACCGGGAAAGCCCCCATCGCCCGGCTCGCAGACCGCATCAGCGCCGTCTTCGTACCGGTCGTCCTGGCCATCGCCGCCCTCACCTTCGGGGCCTGGCTGATGGCGGCCGGGCCGGCCCCCGGCCCCGACGAGGTCCGGGCAGCCTTCACGGCCTCCGTCGCCGTTCTGGTCATCGCCTGCCCCTGCGCCCTGGGGCTGGCCACGCCGGTGGGGCTGCTCACCGGAACCGGCCGCGGCGCCCAGCTCGGCATCCTCATCAAGGGGCCGCAGATCCTCGAGGACACCCGGAGGGTGGACACGATCCTGCTGGACAAGACCGGGACCGTCACCACCGGCCGGCTTGCCGTAGACAGCATCCAGGGCTTTGGACCGCACAGTGCAGCCGAGGTCCTGCGCCTCGCAGGGGCCGTGGAATACGCCTCCGAGCACCCGATCGCCCGGGCCATCGCCACTGCAGCATCGGCCGCAGATTGCTTGAACGACGACGGCGCCGGCCACCCCGCCGTGGCCGGCTTCCGTTCCGCGCCCGGCGGGGGCGTCCAGGGCACCGTGGACGGCCGGCTGGTCACCGCCGGGCGCACCGGCTGGCTGCTGGAGCTCGGCATCGCCCCGTCCCCGGCCCAGCGGGAGGTGCTGGGCGCTGCCGAGGACTCGGGCACCACGGCCATCTGGGTTGCTGTTGACGGCGAGACCGCCGGCATCATCCGCCTGCGGGACACCGTCAAGCCCGGCTCCGCCGCCGCGGTCACCCGGCTCCGGGAACTGGGGCTCCGGCCGATCCTGCTGACCGGCGACAACGCCGCCGTGGCCGCGCAGGTGGCGGCCGCCGTCGGGATCAGCCCGGACGACGTCTTCGCGGGTGTGCTCCCCGAGGGCAAGGTCCAGGCCGTGCGGAAGCTGCAGGCGGCGGGCGCCACTGTGGCGATGGCCGGGGACGGGGTCAACGACGCCGCGGCGCTGGCGCAGGCGGACCTGGGCATCGCGATGGGCTCCGGCACCGACGTCGCCATCGAGGCCGCGGATCTGACGGTGATGGGCAACGACCTCGGGCAGGTGGCGCAGGCGATCGAGCTCTCCCGCCGGACGCTCGGCACCATCAAGACGAACCTTTTCTGGGCCTTCTTCTACAACGCCGTGGGCATCCCGGTGGCAGCACTGGGCCTGCTCAACCCGATGATCGCCGGCGCCGCGATGGCCGCCAGCTCGGTGCTGGTGGTGGCCAACTCGCTGCGGCTGCGCAGCTTCGGCAGCTAAGGCCGCCCTCGCCCGGGCGGCGCCCCTGGCTCAGGCCGCGCCATAGCGGACGGCAGCCCGGGCTTTGGCCTTGGCGGCTTCCTCCCCGCGGTCCTTGGCCGGGGCATGGGTCACCAGGGCGTCGAGCAGGTGCTGCGTCGCGTGGGCAATCTCGTGCACGGCCCGGTTGAAGGCCTCTTCGTTGGCCTTGGACGGCTTGGTGCTGCCACTGATCTTGCGCACGTATTGCAGCGCCGCGGCCTCCACCTCGGCGGTGGTGGCGTGGGGCTCAAAATTGTGGAGGGTCCGGATGTTTCGGCACATATCTCCATGCTAGGTGCCTTCTGCCCAGGGAACGAGGGCCCGAGGCGAGAATGCTGGCACCGGGCAGGCAGGCCCGCCGGGTGCCAACGCGCGTGGCTTACGGCACGGGCTCGCAGTCGTTCGCGTGGTCCAGCGCTGCCGCACCGGTGCCGGCCGGGGCCCGGAGCTCGTCCAGCCGGACCAACACCACGCCCCCGACAATCAGCAGCCCGCCCAGGAGCTGGATGGGTCCGGGCAGTTCGCCGAGCAGCAGCCACGCCCAGATGACGGCGAACAGCACCTCGGTGAGCGAGACAAAGGAGGCGACCTTCGAGCCGAGCGCCCGCGCGGCGACAATGCCGGACACGTACGCCACCACCGTGGCCAGGACCACGAGGCCGCCGAGGGCCACCCACCACGGGGTGATCCAGGGTCCCAGGCGGGTGTCGGCAGTGCTGAAGGCCATCGGCAGCAGCCCGGTTGCCGCGGTCAGCCACATGACGATGGCGCCCACCATGAGCCCGCCGGAAGCCAGGACGATCGGCGGGAGGGTGTCGTTTTCCTTGGCGGTGATGAAGAAGTAGATGGCGAGGCAGACGGCGGCGGCGATGCCCCACAGCACGCCGATAGGGTCGACTTTCACAGCGCCGGTGAGGTCCAGGACCAGGACCAGTCCGCCGAGGGACAGGAGCGTGCCGGCAATGGTCAGCGGCCGCGGCCGTTTCCGGCTGGCCGCCCACAGCCAGAGCACGATCAGGACCGGCGCGAGGTACTCCAGCAGCAGGGCGACGCCGACCGAAAGCCGGGACACGGCGTTGAAGTAGAACAGCTGGCAGGCGGCGACGCCGATGAATCCGAACAGCACGACGGTCACCCAGTTGTCACGGAGCTGGTGCCACCGCCCGCGCAGCGCCGCGAGGGCGGGGATGGCCAGAATCAGGGCCGCGCCCGTGAGCCGGGCTGTAACGGCGGCGCCGGGGGTCCAGCCCGTTTCCAGGAGCGCCTTGGCGAAAGATCCGGAAAGCCCGAATACCGCGGACGAAAACAGGGCGACCCCCAGACCCGAGGCCATGAAGCCCGACGCCGCGCCGGCCCGCTTGGCCCCCCGCTCGGCACCCGGCCCCGCGCCCCGCGTGGCGCTGGCCGGTTCGGAGGCAGGCCGCAGGGCAGCGAGGTCTCGGACCGGAGCGGCGACGGGGCGTTGGGGGGCAGACACGGCAATCTCCTGTCAGGAGTAAAGTAGGGTTATGGTCATGACATTACGCCCGGACGAGGTAAGGAGTCAAGATGGTTTTTGCCCCTGACACGGAAGTTGCCCTGCGTTCTGTGGTCAACCTCATCAACACCGCCGCCAACGGTGAGGAACACTTGGCCACGGCCAAGGATCTGGATGACTTCCTGGAGTCCGAGGGCTTCACCGGCTCCCGGACCCGCGACGAGTCCGAGCTAGCCAGCGTGCGGCGCCTGCGCAGGGAGCTCGCCGAGCTCTGGCTGGCGGAGGAGGCCACTGCCGCGGAGACCGTAAACCGGCTGCTCCGTGAGGCTCGGGCACTCCCCCAGCTGGTCAAGCATGATCCCTGGGACTGGCACCTGCACGCCACCACCCCTGAGGCGCCGCTGGCCGATCGGATGAGCACGGAGGCGGCCATGGCGATCGTTGACGTGATCCGGAGCAAGGAAATGGACCGCCTGCTGGTGTGCGCCGCGGATGACTGCGACGCCGTCGTGCTGGATCTGAGCCGCAACCGCTCGAAGCGCTACTGCGACACGGGCAACTGTGCCAACCGTGCACACGTGGCCGCATACCGGGCGCGGAAAGCCGCATCGTGACGGCCACGGCCGCCTACTGCGGCCCTCGTTGCTAGGCCTGCGGCGTTAGGGCTGGCCGTCAGGCCTGCGGCGTTAGGCCTGGGCCGTCAGGCCTGCGGGCCGCCGTCACGGGAATCGCCGGGGCCGGCCTCGGGGCGGGGCCGCGCCGAAGGGCCGTGGCCGGAGGACGGGCGCTTGGAACTGAGGTTGACGCCGGAGCCCTTGCCCAGGTCCTCGGGGTTGTCCTTGTGGCTCATCGCGAGCATGGCGGCCACCACCAGGATCACAATGAAGGCGATCCCGGCGCCGATGAGCGCGAGGTCGAACCGGGGTGAGCGGGCGCTGCCGCCCGAGGCGAAGATCAGGACGCCGAAGAACACCACCACGGCCCAGAACGCGGAGAACATGAGCGGTCCCTTGACCGATGTCCGCAGGCTGCGGGACGCTCCGGGTTTCTGCTGTGCCAAGGTGCTTTCCTCCTGCAGCCCGCGCGGGGAAGCGTGGCTGTCTTGTTACCGCAATTGTTCTACGCCGGGTAGAACCTGTCCGTACTAGTTTACGGCCTCCGCGGAATCACCCGGAGCATCATGCCGCAGGGTCAGGCCGGACAGCATCCACAAAACGCCGCTGATGATGGCCCCGCCGCCCGCAACACCGAGGAGTGCGTGCGGGCCGAGGCCGATGAAGAACGGCAGAGCGATTGCAGTGCCCAGCCCGATCACGCCGGAGGCGATCCAGTCGCGGGCCAGCACGGACCGGCCGCGGGCGGAAAGGCCCGCGAAGAGCTCTGCGGCGCCGGCAACGCCTAGGCCCAAGGCCGCGATCGTGCCGAAAACGAGTGGGGCGGGGATCAGTGCCGCGGCAGCGCCGGCCCCGGACAGGGCTGCTCCGCCGGCGGAGAGGAACTTGCCGACGCCTTCGCGGGGGCGGAATCCGGTCTTGGGCACGGTCCAGAGCATCACCACACCGGTGGCCAGCAGGTAGAGGCCGCCGGCCCAGCCCATGCCGGCCTCGGACGGCGCGGCCCAGAACACTGTTACCGCACCAAACACGAGCGCAACGGCCGCCCTGACCAGCACGGGCTTCCAGAGGTCGGCCGCGGCGCGGATGGCAGGGGTCGCGTCAGGCGCTGCGGGAAGAGTCACCCGTCCAGTTTAGTGCGAAGCCGCCACTGCGCGCGCCGGTTCGGCGCAGTGCGCGCCCGGGGGTTCCGGCTCAACGCACTTAGCGCACGCCGAGGACCATCCACTTCTCCGTCCGGGCCCGGAGGCCCAGCGTCAGCGCGCGCGCCGCCATGTAGCCCAGGGAGAAGGCGGCCCACAGCCAGAGCAGTCCCGCGCCGGCACTGGCGCCGGAGTACCCCACGGCCAGCAGCAGCGGCAGGTAGGCCGCGAGATTGACGACGCCGGCGATCGCCAGGTAGCGGGCGTCGCCCGCGCCGATCAGGACGCCGTCGAGGACGAAGACGTAGCCGGCCAGCGGCTGCCCGGCGGCGAGCACCCAAAGGGCGAGCGTCAGCGCCCCCCGGACATCGGCGTCGGACGTGAAGAGGGCGCCCGCCCACGGGGCCGCCGCAGCCAGGACGATCCCGGTCAGGACGCCGAAGCCGAGCCCCCACCGCGTCATGGTGCGCGTCAGCGCGCGGGCCGCCACCGGCCGGGCCGCGCCGAGTTCCTTGCCGATCAGGGCCTGGGCGGCGATCGCAAGGGCGTCCAGCGCGAAGGCGAAGAACGTGAAGATGGTCATGGCCAGCTGGTGGGCGGCGAGGTTGACGGGCCCCTGGGCGGTGGCCACCACCACCGTGGCGAGAATCGCGATGCGGAGGCTGAGCGTGCGCAGCATCAGCCAGGAGCCCACCCTGGTCAGTGCCCGGATGCCGCGCCAGTCCGGCCGCAGGGGAACCCCGTTGTTGCGGGCGTTGCGCCGGACAATCAGCACATAGACGGCCGCCATGGCCCACTGCGCGATGCTCGTGCCGACGGCCGAGCCGGTCACGGACCAGCCCAGCCCGTAGACGAGGACCAGGTTCAGCGCGATGTTCAGCGTGAAACCCGCGGCGGCGACAATCAGCGGCGTCCGCGTGTCCTGGAGGCCGCGCAGCACCCCGGTGCCCGCGAAGATCAGGAGCATCGCCACGAGGCCTGGCATGGACCCGCGCAGGTAGTCCACGGCAAACCCATGCACCTCGCCGCGGGCGCCCATCAGTTCCAGCAGCGGCCCGGCGGCCAGGAACCCGGCGGCAGCCAGGACGAGTCCCAGCAGGAGCGCCAGCCAGACGCCGTCGCGTCCTGCGGCGAGGGCCTTCGCCAGTTGGCCGTTGCCGACGGCCCGCGCCACGGCCGGCGTCGTGGAGTATGCGAGGAACACCATGAGCCCGACTGCGGTGTGAAGGACCGCCGAGGCCAGCCCGACGCCGGCCAGCTCGGCCACGCCGAGATGGCCCACGATCGCCGAATCCGCGAGCAGGAACAGCGGCTCAGCAATCAGCGCGCCAAAGGCCGGCACTGCCAGGCGCAGGATCTCCCGCCGGTGCCCTGTAGACGGCGGCAGGGTGGTGGACAGCGGCGGGGAGGGATGCACGGCTTAACCCTAGCCGGGCCGACGAATCGACACCGCACGACTTTTAGTTGACATTTCAACTAAAAGTCGGGAAGACTTGATAGTGAACGCAACCGAAGTCGCGGCCGCAACCAGCCGCGACGCCTCCTATCTACGAAACGGTATTTCCCATGAACCAGCCCGCCCTGACCACCTCCGCCCGAACCGTCTTGCGCGTCATCGCGGGATTCCTGTTTGCCGCCCACGGCTGGCAGAAGTTCTCCGAGTTCACCATCCCCGGCACCCAGGCTGCCTTCACCCAGATGGGCGTCCCGGCGGCGCAAGTTGCTGCCCCGGTGATCGCGACCCTGGAACTGGTCGGCGGTATCGCCCTGATCCTGGGCGTCCTGACCCGCGTGTTCGCCGCCCTCCTCGCCGTGGACATGCTCGGTGCCCTGTTCCTGGTCCACGCCTCCGCTGGAGTGTTTGCCGCTACCGGCGGTTACGAGCTCGTCCTGATCCTCGCTGCCGCCGCCCTGGCCGTGGCCTTGGTCGGCGCGGGCAAAGTCTCCGTGGACAAGGCGCTGTTCGGCCGCACCGACTCGAAGCTCCGGGTCCTGGCCTAAGGCATTCACGGCATAGCCCCAAGCCCATAGCGCACGACGGCGGGCGGTCACCTCCTGGTGGCCGCCCGCCGTCGCGTGACTGCGGGTTATGGCGTCCCGGACAGCGATTGTGTCGCCGGCCCGCGGCGCCAGCCGGGCCTTTCAGTAAACTCGCAGCATGAGCGAGAACGCGCCCAATTCCGTGACCCTGCGCTTCCTGGCCGCCCCCACCGACGTCGGCCACAGCGGCTCAGTCGACGCCGGCACCGTGCTCGAGTGGGTGGACAAGGCGGCCTACGCCGCCGCCGTCGGCTGGGCAAAGTCCTATTGTGTGACGGCCTACGTGGGGAACATCCACTTCGCGGACCCGGTCAACAGCGGCGACATGGTGGAGGTCGAGGCCACGATCGTGTACACCGGGCGGTCCTCGATGCATATCCGCACCGTGGTGTCCTCGGGCGACCCCAAGGGCGGACCGGCCACCATGCGCAGCCAGTGCATCGTGATCTTTGTGGCCGTGGGCGCGGACGGCAAGCCCATCCCGGTGCCGCAGTTTGAACCGGTGACACCGGAAGAAATCGAACAGAGGGACGACGCGCTGGCCCGGATCAAGGTCCGCGAGGACATCGTCCAGGCCATGAGCGGACAGGAATATACCGACGCCGGCTCGGCAGAGCGCGTGGTGCTGCGGTTCATGGCGGCACCAACGGACGTGAACTGGGGCGGCAAGGTCCACGGCGGCATCGTCATGAAGTGGATCGACGAGGCGGCCTACGTCTGCGCCTCCCGCTACTGCGGGAAGGACACCGTGGCTGTGTTCTCCGGCGGCGTGCGGTTCTACCGGCCGCTGCTGATCGGCCACGTCGTGGAGGTGGAGGCCCGGCTGGTCTACACCGGGACCAAGGGCATGCACATCGCCGTCCATGTCCGGTCCGGGGACCCGAAGGGGCGCGAGCTGAACCTCACGACGTACTGTCTGACGGTCATGGTCGCCCGCGACGAGACCGGCACCTCGGTCCCGATTCCGCAGTGGGTGCCGGTGTCCGAAGAAGACGTCCGGCTCCACACCCACGCCCGCGAACTGCTGGAAATCCGCGGGCGGGCGCCGGGGAATCGGCTGCCCAACCACCTGCTCGGGGCGGGCAAGGGCTAGGTCCGGCTAGAAGCCGCCGCCACCGCCGGCGTCGGCCGCCATGTTGGCAAACCGCGAGTAGTGGCCCTGGAAGGCCACCACAATGTCCTTTGTGGGGCCGTTACGGTGCTTGGCGATCAGGATGTCCGCCTCGCCGGCGCGCGGGGACTCCTTGTCATAGACGTCTTCGCGGTGAAGCAGGATCACCATGTCGGCGTCCTGCTCGATCGAGCCGGACTCGCGCAGGTCAGAGACCATGGGGCGTTTGTCCTGGCGCTGCTCGGAGCCACGGTTCAGCTGCGACAGTGCGATCACGGGCACCTGGAGTTCCTTGGCCAGGAGCTTCAGGGCGCGGGAGAACTCGGAGACTTCCTGCTGGCGGGATTCCACCTTTTTACCCGAGCTCATGAGCTGCAGGTAGTCCAGAATCACCAGCTTGAGGTCATGCTGCTGCTTCAGGCGCCGGCATTTGGCCCGGATTTCCATCAGCGACATGTTGGGGCTGTCATCGATGAACAGCGGGGCATCGTTCATGCGGCCCATCGTGGTGGCGATCTTGGACCACTGCTCGTCCTTGATGGTGCCCTTGCGGAGGTCCTGAAGACCGATGGTGGCCTCGGCGGACAGCAGGCGCATGGCGATCTCGTTGCGGCCCATTTCGAGGGAAAACATGACGGTCGCGAGGTTGTTCTTGATGGCGGCCGAGCGGGCGAAGTCCAGCGCGAACGTGGACTTGCCGACGGCGGGGCGGGCGGCGATGACGATCATCTGGCCCGGGTGCAGGCCGTGGGTCAGCTCGTCGAGCTCGTAAAAGCCCGTGGGCACGCCCGTCATTCCCTCGCCGCGGTGGCCCGAGGCCTCGATCTCGTCAACGGTGGATTCCATGACGTCCTTGAGGACCACATAGTCCTCGGCGGTCCGGCGTTCGGCGACGGCGTAGACCTCGGCCTGGGCCTGGTTGACAAGGTCTTCGACCTCGCCGTCCTGCCCGTAGCCGAGCTGGACAATCTTGGTGCCTGCGTTGACCAGGCGGCGCAGGACCGCGCGTTCGCCCACGATTTCGGCGTAGTACCCGGCGTTGGCGGCTGTGGGGACGGTCTGGATGAGTTCGTGCAGGTAGGCGGGTCCGCCGATCCTGTTGATCTCGCCGCGTTTGGTCAGTTCGTCCGAGACCGTCACGGCGTCAGCTGGTTCGCCCCGGCCATAGAGGTCGATGATGGCCTCGTAGATGGTCTCGTGCGCCGGACGGTAGAAGTCCTGGCCACGCAGGATCTCGACGACGTCGGCGATGGCGTCCTTGGACAGCATCATGCCGCCCAGGACTGACTGCTCCGCGGGGATGTCCTGCGGGGGCTTGCGGCTGCCCTCGCCTCCCCGCGTACCCTCGACCGAGTCCAGATGCGTAACTGACAAAACTGCCGTCCTTCATTGTGTGCCGTGGCGGATGTCTGTTCGCCGCGGCGCGTGTGCCCAGTGCGTTGATGCGCTGTGCCTTTGATACCAGCGCCTTAGTGCGCGACGCCTGCGTGCCCAGTGCCTTGATGCTCAACTGCCGGTGTGCCCGGCCGCAGTGCCCACCGGCCACGCCGCCCAAGCAACTACGTTGCTGCCCAACTGCTGTGCTGACCAACTACTGTGCTGCCCAACTACTTTGCTTGCCAGCGCCAAAACCTGGCACATGCCGGCAGCCCAATTCTTATCAGTGAGCTCCGACAGTCAGCGCCGGACCGGCCTGCCGTTATCCACAGCGCTGGTGCGGCCGTGTGCCACCGCGGTCCGGGGGCGGGGCCTGGTTGGCACCACCTGGCGACCGCAGGTTTTCCGCTTCCCAGGCCCGATATCCTGCTACGTTATCCGCCGATCGGTCAGGCACCAACCCGGCCGACCCTGTGCCCTGTGGATAACCTGTGCACTAGTGCCAGATGCTTGTGCACAGTCTGTGGGTAGAGCTGTGGATAGAAAAAAAGTTGGACCCGAAATCCGTTCTTGACCTGCGGAAACATTGGATTCATCTTGTGGACACAAAACATTTTCCGCCAAGCTTCATCCACAGCCTGCACCTTACGGCTGGGGATACACCGCGGCGCCGGAGGCCACATTTGCCGCCCGATGTGCGCATTTCGTGACCGGACTCATGCCACCACGCCGAATTGACGCCGGCCGCGGCGCACTGTATGCGAGGCGCGGAACATGCTGTGGATAACGGCAATCTGGCATAAGCTCTAATCATGGGCGATGTACTGCTAGTCATGTTGCCTGCCCTGATTCTGGCGGCAGTGCTCTGGGCGGTGACCACGGCCCTGAAGCCGCGGAATTTCGGCATCTCCGACGCCGAGCGCTACCAGCGGGAACTGGCGGTGAAGTCCCTGGCCCACTACGCGGCGCAGGTTCAGGCTGCCGAGGCCGCCCGGGCCCGGGTTGAAGCGACCACGCGTCCCAGCCAAAACTCCCAGCAGCAGTCGCAGCAGGCCGACAACGCCCGTTCCGCCCTGCTTGCCCGGATCGGGTCCGCTCCCACACGGACGCGCCACGGCCGCGAGGACGCCCTGCTCGCCGTCGGACACCTGAGTCCCCAACTCCTCCTGCAACTCCAGTCACTGGCCCGAGACGGCCAGAAGACGAAGGCCGCCCGGCTGCTGCGGGAGTCGACCCACACGGACTTCAAGACCGCAAAGAATTACGTAGATCGGCTGTAGCACATGGACTCCATGCTCATTCCCGTACTGATCCTGGTGCTCGTGGCCGCCGGCGTGCTGATGGTGGTCCGCGCCTGGAGCCGCCGCGGCGATCGCCCCAGGCCTGCCCCCATGCCGCAGCCGGGCCCTGACTCGGCGGAGCTGGCGCGTGCGGCGGCGGCAAGGCTCACCCAGGAGCAGCACCGGCAGCTGTATGCCCTGATCGCGCAGGGGCAGGCGATGGCAGCCATCAAGGTGTACCTCGAGGCCACGGGCGAGGGCCTCCGGGCGTCCCGCGACGCTGTCGCGGCACTGGCGGAGCACCCCCAGCCGTTCCGCGCCCCGGAGGCGGCACCGGAGCCCGTTCCGGACGAGGACGACGTGCCACAGCGGTTCGCGTACCGCTACCGCGCGATCGCCAGCAAAGGTGATGTCACGCGCGAGGTGAGCAGCAACATGCTCAACGACGAGATCTACGGCAGGATCCGCACCCTGGCCAAGAGCGGCGACACCGAGGCGGCGGCGACAGCCCTGACCCGCCACTCGGATATTTCCATGAAGCAGGCCAGGGAATTCATCGCACTGCTCAGCGACTGAGCACAGGCGGCCCGGGCTCCCTTCGGACTTCCCGGGGGCCTGCCCGGCGCGCTCCGCACGGCAAGCCCGGAATCCGCAGGCCTAGAAGTCGAACAGGTCCCCCAGCCAGCCTTCCTTCTTCTTGGGACGGCGGCGGTCATCGTAACGCGGCGGCTGATACCCCGACTGTTCAGGGCGCGACTGTACTGTGCGCGACTGTTCAGGGCGCGACTGTTCAGGGCGGGGACGGTCGCGGCGCTCATCGTACCTAGGGTCGTCATAGCGGCGGTCGTCGGGGCGCCGTTCATCCCGGCGCGGGTCGAGGTTGTACAGCGGCGGCGGAATGTGTGCCGCAGGTGGGAACGCGGTCGGCGGCTGCGGGGCGGCGGGGGCGGCTGCCGCCGGGACCAGGGACTCCGCCGCACGGTCGATGATCTTGTCCAGCTCCCCCCGGTCCAACCACACTCCACGGCATTGGGGGCAGTAGTCGATCTCCACACCGCTGCGTTCACTCATCATCAGGTCAATAGAATCCACGGGACACTTCATGTCCCGTGCAACGAGCGGGCCGCCGAAAAGGTTCGGGCGGCCCTGCAGGCTCGGAAGGCCCGGCTGCCTCTACCGCTGGCCGCTGATCCCGGCGAGGAGCTGCTCAAACGGCAGGGATTCCAGCGCGGCCGGCTTCTGCTGCGGCCCTGAGTCCCGGAGCAGGCCGACGAACTCCCCCGCTGCCCGGTCTACGCGAACCGAGAGCGGCGAGCCGCCGTCGTCGTCGTTGTTTCCCCAGTCCTGCGGTCCGGCGAAGACCGCGGTGGCGGCGATCCGGGTGCGCAGGTAGGTGAAGAGCGGCCGCATCGCGAAGTCCAGCACCATCTGGTGCCGGTCCGTGCCGGCGGTGGCCCCGAGCAGAACGGCCTTGCCTTCCAGCGCCTTGGGATCGAGCACGTCGAAGAAGGACTTGAAAAGCCCGCTGTAGGAGGCGCTGAACACGGGGCTGACGGCGATCAGGCCGTCAGAGGCCTCGACGCCGGCGATCACTTCGGCCAGCCGGGGAGCCGCATAGCCGGTCACGAAGTTGTTGGCGATGTCCACGGCGAGGTCCCGCAGCTCCACAACCTCGATGTCCACGGCGTAGCCGGCCGCGGCGAGCTGCCGTTCGGCCGATGCCGCCAGCTGGTCCGCCAGCAGGCGGCTCGACGAGGGGACGCCGAGTCCGGCGGAGATAACGGTGATACGGCGGGTTTCCACGAGGTGCTCCTAAGTTGATCCTGGTCAGCAACGCCTTTACATGCGTTTGCATCTACTTCTAGAAGCGGCGGGTACATGGATTTATTCCCGGGCCCTCGCGTTGCCTGACAGGAGTGCCGCGCTCTGCCAGACTGCCCTCATGGCTGAAAACAAGACGCAGGCAACCGGCGCGTCGGTGGAGGAGTTCCTGACGGCCGTCGAGCATCCTGTCCGGCGCGGGGACGGCTTCCGGCTTCTGGCGCTGATGTCCGCAATCACAGGGGAACCGGCGCAAATGTGGGGTCCGACGATTGTGGGCTTCGGCCGCTATCACTACAAGTACGCGAGCGGCAGGGAGGGCGACACGGCAGCGGTCGGATTCTCCCCCAGGAAAGCCAGCCTGTCGCTCTACGGCCTCACGAACGGGCCGGAGGCCGCCGATCTGCTCTGCAGGCTGGGCAAGCACAAGCTCAGCACCGGGTGCCTGTACGTCACCAAGCTCGACGACGTCGACGAGGCTGTGCTGGCGGAACTGATCCGGCTCGGCTACCGGCATGTCACCACGGAGCTGCACCACGGCTAGGGGGAACCCTCCGCCAAAGCAACGCGGGGTCACTTACGGCCCATGACGTCGCCCACCATGGACCGCAAGTGACCCCGCGTTGTGGTTAAAAGCAGAAGGCCCCCGCCTCCGGTCCCTCAGAGGGATCCGGAGGCGGGGGCCTTCCAGCAGTTCAGGACTGCAGCCGGTGAGGGCTACTTGCCTGCGACTACGTCGAGTTCGATCACAGCGGAAACGTCGTCGTGCAGACGGACGTTTGCCTGGTAGGAACCGGTCGACTTGATGTGTGCCGGCAGTTCAACCTTGCGCTTGTCGATGCGGCCCAGGCCAGCGGCCTCAACAGCGTCGGCGACGTCGCCCTGCTTGACGGTGCCGAACAGGCGGCCGGTTGCGCCAGCCTTGACGATCAGCTTGACCGGCTTGGCGGAGAGTGCAGCGGCCTGCTTCTGAGCGTCTTCCAGGGAAGCGTGCTCGCGGGCAACGCGAGCAGCCTTGATGGACTCAACCTGCTTCTCGCCACCCTTGGACCAGGTCAGAGCGAAGTTGCGGGGCAGCAGGTAGTTACGTGCGTAACCGTCCTTGACCTCGACAACATCGCCAGCAGCACCGAGACCGGTTACTTCGTGGGTCAGAATGAGCTTTGCCATGTTAGTTAATCCCTTCCTTAGCCGCGGCCAGCGCCGGAGTAAGGCAGCAGAGCAACTTCGCGGGCGTTCTTGATTGCCTGGGCGATCTTGCGCTGTTCCTGCACCGTGACGCCAGTGACGCGACGGGCGCGGATCTTTCCGCGGTCGGAGATGAACTTGCGCAGCAATGCTACGTCCTTGTAGTCGATGACAGTGATGTCAGCGGCCTTCAAGGGGTTGGACTTTGGTTTGGGCTTACGGAGTTCAGCCTTAGCCATCGTGGAGCTCCTATTCGATGGAGCCCGTGGATATTGATCCACGGGATGGTGGTGATCCGGCGCGGTCTGCACCCGGCCGCCTTGCGGCGTCCACGCGGTTTTCGTCGCCGGACCTTAGATGTTGTTTAGAAGGGAGGTTCGGAATCCGGGCCGTTGCCCCAGCCGCCGCCCGCATTGCTGACCCCGGGCGTGGCCCACGGGTCTTCCTGCGCGGCGGGCTGGTTGCCGCCCCATGTTCCGCCGGTGTTGCCGCCCTGGCTTGCACCCTGGCCGCCACCGAAGCCACCGCCGCTGTTGCCGCCGCCGAAGCCACCCTGTCCACCCTGACCGCCGGAGCGCTGGGTGCGGTT
Source organism: Arthrobacter sp. 05T420 (assembly GCF_056396305.1). Lineage (NCBI taxonomy): Bacteria > Bacillati > Actinomycetota > Actinomycetes > Micrococcales > Micrococcaceae > Arthrobacter > Arthrobacter sp. 05T420. The sequence continues at coordinate 148,042 of NZ_JBFTLG010000002.1, forward strand.
GACCTTGGCATTGGCGTAGCGCAGGCTCGGGCCGATTTCATCGACCTCGAGCTCGATAACGGTGCGCTTCTCGCCTTCTTTTGTTTCGTAGGAACGGCTCTTCAAGCGGCCGGAGACAATCACGCGCATGCCCTTGGTCAGGGATTCGGCGACGTTTTCGGCTGCTTCGCGCCAGACCGACGCGCGGAGGAACAGGGTTTCCCCGTCCTTCCACTCATTGGACTGCCGGTCGAAGGTGCGGGGAGTAGACGCGATGGTGAAATTCGCTACAGCCGAACCGGACGGTGTGAACCTGAGTTCGGGGTCATTGGTGAGGTTACCGACAACCGTGATAGTGGTTTCGCCTGCCATCTACTGCCTCCTTGTGCGTTCCTGCGGGGATGAAGATTGAAGGTTGGTTGCTGAATTACTCAGCAACAACTTTCTGCTCTTCGGGGCGGGTGATCTTGGTGCGCATGATGGTCTCGTTGAGACTCAGCTGGCGGTCAAGTTCTTTGGCGGTAGCCGGCTCAGAGGTGAAGTTCACCACGGCGTAGATACCTTCGGACTTCTTCTGGATTTCGTAAGCCAGGCGACGACGGCCCCAGATGTCAACCTTTTCGATGGTTCCACCATCGTTGGTGATGACGTTCAGGAACTTCTGAAGCGACGGCTCAACGGCACGCTCTTCGACCTCGGGGTCGATGATTACCATCAATTCGTAAGGACGCATATGTGAACCCACCTCCTTTGGGCTAAGCGGTTACGGCATTTCCGTAACAGGAGGTTCATTTGCGGTGCCATGCAATGCCCGGCCGCCGGAACGGAGGCAGGGCGCAGCACAGACTTCAATAGCTTAGTGCATCCGCACCGGTTTCGGCGATTCCGTGCCCCCACCGTACGGCCCTGTGGCCGGGCCCGGAAGAGTTCCGGAGGGGCATGTGGATAACCCTTGCGGGGGAGTTGCCGCCGTCGGCATGCCATGATCAGGGAATGAACACCGGATCCGCGCACCGACGTGCCGTGCGCACCAGAAAGAGCCGCCTTCGCTTCGCCGTCATGCTGCTGGCGGGACTGCTTGCCGCAACGGCGGCCGGCCTGGCCGGGCACTGGGTGCAGGCTCCTACAATCGGCTGGTGCGCGACTGCCCTGACCTACATCGTGTGGGTCTGGCTGGTCATCGGCCGCCTCGATCCGGCGGACACACGGCTGCACGCCACAGCGGAAGATCCGTCCCGGAGCACCACGGACCTGCTCATCCTCGCCGCAAATGTGGCGAGCCTGGCAGCGGCGGGAGCGGTCATCGTGGATTCCCACAACAACACCGACATCGCGTCCCGGATCGGGGGCGGCCTGCTCGCGGTGGTCTCGGTGGCATTGTCCTGGACGCTGGTCCAGACGCTGTTCACGCTGCGCTATGCGGAGCTGTACTACGGCACGGGCCGGAAGGCGGGCTCCTCGGTGGGCGGCATCGACTTCAACCAGAGCCGGCCGCCGCAGTACACCGACTTCGCCTACCTGGCCACAAGCCTTGGCATGACGTACCAGGTTTCGGACACCGCCCTGAAGAACCATGGCATCCGGGCAGAGGCGCTCAAGCACAGCCTGCTGTCCTACCTCTTTGGGACAATCATCCTGGCTACCACCATCAACCTCGTGGTCGGGGTCGCCGCGTAGTCCGCACCGGGACCTTACGCCGCCGTCCGGAAAAACGTCCGCGTCACCGTGGCCAGCCGGTGCGGGTCCTGGACTCCGCAGAGCTCGCGCGCCGAGTGCATCGAGAGCAGGGGCACACCGACGTCGACCGTCCGGATTCCCAGCCGGGTGGCGGTCAGCGGGCCGATCGTCGAGCCGCACGGCATCACGTTGTTGGAGACGAATTCCTGGTACGGAATCCCGGCGTCGGTGCACAGCCGCGCCCAGAGGGCGGCCCCGGCGGCGTCGGTCGCGTAGCGCTGGTTGGCATTGATCTTCAGCAGCGGCCCGCCGTTGAGTACCGGCCGGTTGGCGGGATCGTGCCGCTCCGGATAGTTCGGGTGCACGGCATGGCCCGCGTCCGCCGAGACGCAGAAGGACGCCGCAAAGGCCTGCCGCCGCTGGCTTGCCGAGGCGCCGAGCCCGTCGGAGATCCGCACGAGGACGTCCTCAAGGATGGGCCCGCACGCGCCGGAGCGGGACGCTGACCCGATTTCCTCGTGGTCGAAGGCGGCCAGCACGGCGATCGGCGCGCCGTCCGCCGGCGGCGCTGCGGCGTGGGCGATCAGCGCGGTGAGCCCGGCGTGCGTCGCGGAGAGGTTGTCGAGCCGGCCGGAGGCGAAGAATTCGCCCCGCGCGCCGAACACCGCGGGGGCCTGGGTGTCCGCGATGACGACGTCGTACCCGCCGATCTGCGCCGGATCCACCGCGGCACCGGTAACCCTGTCCGCGAGGAGCCCGAGCAGGTCCTCGCCTGCGGGATCGCCCTGGCCATAGACAGGATTCATGTGCTGCTGTTTGTCCAGGACCAGGCCCTCATTGACGGCTCGGTCCAGGTGGATGGCGAGCTGCGGGAAGCGCAGCAGCGGGCCTGTGGCCGTGAGGTGCTGTGTGCCGTCGCGCATGACGAGCCGGCCGGCGAGTTGGAGTTCGCGGTCCAGCCAGGAGTTCAGGAGGGGTCCGCCGTAGACCTCGACGCCGGCCTGCAGCCAGCCGAATTTGCCTGTTGTGGGCTTCGGCTTGAGTTTGAAGGACGGCGAGTCTGTGTGGGCGCCGAGGATGTTGAAGCCAGTGGTCGGTCCGGCACCTGTTGGCACCACCCAGGCGATGAGGGCGCCGTCGCGGATCACATAGAACTTGCCGGCCGCGGCGGCCTGCGACTTCGGCCAGGCGTGCAGTTCGTCCAGGCCCGTGAAGCCCGCCGCGTCCAGGCGGCGCGCGGCTTCGTGGACGGCGTGAAAGCTCGACGGCGACGCGCTGACGTACGCGCCGAGGTCCTGGATGTGCTCTTCGGCAGTGCTCGGTGTTGGCATGGCTCCGAGTCTAGCCCGGCACGCAGGGGGCCCCGGGCGGCCGGGCTTGGGCCGGGCGCCGGGGTTGGGCCGGGCGCCGGGGTTGACGGGGGCCTGGGCTAGACGGGGACGTTGAGACCGGCGGCGTAGCCCGCGGTTACCGAGCCGCTCATCGCGGCGAGCTGGTAGATCCCGCCGTCGTCGCCGAAGACGTTGTCGGATTTCAGTGTGGTGCGGGGAAAATTCTGCGCACTGGATTCGTAGCCGGCCGTCGCGTAGACCTCTTTGCACGCCGCCTCGGTCAGCGCAATCTGGGACACCGCCAGGATCTGGCCGGCCGCCGTCGCATTGCTCATGGACTCGAACACTTCGAAGTGGATGTGCGGCCAGCGGCCGCTGTAGGCGCCGGGGTAAACGGTCTTGAACGTGACCTGCCCGTTGGCGTCGGCCTCCTGGACGCCGCGCAGGTAGTTCTCATTCTGGAGCCCGGAATCGTACATGGAGTATCTTCCCTCGCGGTCACAGTGCCAGGTGTAGACGGCGGCGCCCGCCAGCGGGGTGCAGGTCATGGTTGGGGTGCGGCTCGTGCGGGGGCTGGGGCCTCTTTGTCATGATCCCATCGAACCCGGCAGCGCCATGGGCTGGCTAGTCCCTTCCTGTGAAGCGGCTGTGCCTGTGAATCGACTGTGCCTTGGCTGGACATGCCCTCGCCTCGGCCTGAACTGCTCCCCGGCAAATGGACATGTCCCCCGTGTCCCACGGGCACGCCCATCTCTCGCGCCCAGGGATGGACACAAGGCCACTATGTCCACTGGTCGGCGCCGGGACTGGACATGTCCCGCATGCCCCACGGACCGGCAATCCCGCGTGCACCCTGGAATGGACATGTCCCGCGTGCCCCACGGACCGGCAATCCCGCGTGCACCCTGGAATGGACATGTCCCGCATGCCCCACGGACCGGCGCTCCCACCCGCCCCCGGGAACGGACATGTCCCGTGGACTCCGCGGACCAGCACTCCCGCCTTCACACCGTAATGGACATGTCCCCTTTTGCCCCCGGAGCGGCACCCCATGCGCAAGCGGGACTGGACATGTCCCGCGATCCCCGTGGACATGCCCGCCCTTGGGCCGAGCGATGGACATAATGCCACTATGTCCAGTGGTGGGAGCCAAGGGAGGGCATGTCCGGTGGTCTGGACCGCTGGAACCTAGGAGATCTTTCCGGCGCCCACCGTTGCGTCCCCGGCAGGAGTCTCGGCGGCACCTGCTGCGGGAACGATGGCCTTGGAGCCGTTGCTGCGGTAGCGGAACACGCCGATCCCCACCACGACGGCGGCCAGGGCCAGCGAGAGCAGGAGCGATTCCCGTGTGGATTCCAGAATCACCATGCCGATCAGCAGGGCCACGATGCTGACGATTGACAGCCAGGTCAGGTACGGGAAGAGCCACATTTTCAGCTGGAGGTCCTTGGCGGCGGCGCCCATGCGGCGGCGCAGGATCAGCTGGGACGACGCAATCACGAGCCACACGAACAGCGCGATGGCGCCGGAGGTGTTGACCAGGAACAGGAAGACCGTGTCCGGGGCAATGTAGTTCAGGCCGACGGTGACGAAGCCGACCACCGTGGAGGCCAGCACGGCCGCTGCGGGCACGCCGCGCTTGGAAATCCGCATCCATGACTTGGGGGCGTCGCCGCGGCGGGACAGCGAGAACAGCATGCGGCTGGCGGTGTAGAGGCCCGAGTTCAGGCAGGAGAGCACCGAGGTCAGCACCACAATGTCCATGATGGTTCCGGCGCCGGGGATGCCGAAGAGTTCGATGACCGCAACGTAGGGGCTCTTGGCGACGGAGGCGGAGTTCCAGGGCAGCAGCGTGACCACGATGGCGATGGAGCCGATGTAGAAGACGAGGATGCGCCAGACCGTGGACTTCACGGCCTTCTTGACGGCGTCGACCGGGTTCTCGGACTCGCCGGCGGCGATGGTGGCAATTTCCGCCCCGAAGAAGGAGAACACGACCACGAGGATGCCGGCCAGGACGGCGCCGGGGCCGTTGGGCATGAACCCGCCGTTGCCGATCAGGTTGTCCAGGCCGGGCGCCGGAACGCCGGGGACGAGGCCGAGGATCGCGGCAGCGCCGAAGAGCAGGAAGAGCACGATTGCCGCGACCTTGATGGAAGCGAACCAAAACTCGAACTCGCCGTACGACTTCACGGACCCTAGGTTGGTCAACGTCAGCAGCACCATGAGGACAAGGGCCCACACCCACTGGTCAATGCCGGGGACCCAGCGGTGCATGATCGCAGCCCCGGCCGTGGCCTCGATGCCGAGGACAATGATCCAGAACCATGCGTACAGCCAGCCGATGCTGAACCCGGCCCAGCGGCCCAGGGCCTTGTCCGCGTAGGTGGAAAAAGACCCGGTTTCCGGGTTGGCCGCAGCCATCTCACCCAACATCCGCATGACGAGGATGACGACGAGACCCGCCGCGGCGTAGGCAACCAGGATGCCCGGGCCGGCCTGCTGGATCGCCGCACCCGAACCGACAAACAGTCCGGCGCCGATCACGCCGGCGATGGCGATCATGGACAGGTGCCTGGGTTTCAGGGATTTTGAGAGCTGCTGGTCAGCGGGCATGGAAGCGCCGTCCTTCGTGGGGGGTTCAGGCCCGCTCTTTGCCGGCACGGAATCGAATCCATGCTGTGCGGCGGACCACAGTGTCGTTTCACACTAGACCGCCCGGCGCACGCTCCGTCTTGTGCAATCCCACAAATGACGACCGGCCGGACCGGGCCATTCCCCAACAGAAGGGCCTCCAAGGCAACCAAAGTTGCCCTATTGGCAATTCGGCAATGTGCCTGAAACCACTGCTTCAGGCACTACCCACCCCTAGCCGGTCCGCACCGCCGGGAGGCAGCCCCTGTCAGTAGTCCGCGTTGCTCGGTACCACCAGGCCGGTCTCGTAGGCGTACACGACGGCCTGGACCCGGTCGCGGAGGTGGAGTTTGGTGAGGATCCGGCGCACGTGGGTCTTGACTGTGGCCTCCGACAGGAAGTACCTGTGCGCGATTTCTGCGTTGGAGAGCCCCTCCGCCAGCGCTCCGAGCATCTCGTTTTCGCGGGGCGTCAGGTCCTCCAGCAAAGGATCCCTCGCCGGGCGCGCCGGGCTGCCGGCCGGCTGGCCGCCGCCGTCCGGCCCGGCGCGCCGGCTGCCGCCGTCGGGGTCTGTTCCGGCAGGATCCATGCCGGCTCCGGCGCCGCGGACATAGGTCTCCAGCAGCCGCTGTGTAACGCGCGGGGCCACGACGGCGTCGCCGCTGGCCACCACCCGCACCGCGCTGATCAGGTCCGCCGGGGCCACGTCTTTGAGCAGAAACGCCGAGGCCCCGGCCCGCAGCCCGGCAAAGGCGTATTCATCGAGGTCAAAGGTGGTCAGGATGATGATCTTGGCCTCCGAACCCGAGGCGGCGATGGCCCGGGTGGCCTCGATCCCGTCCAGCACCGGCATCCGAACATCCATCAGGACGACGTCGGGCGCGAGTTCCCTGACGTGGCGGACCGCCTCGGCACCATTGGACGCCTCGCCCACGATGCACAAATCGTCTTCGCCCTCCAGGATCAGCCGGAAGCCCATCCGAAGCAGCGGCTGGTCATCCACCAGCAGAACGCGTACCGGCTCTTTGTCGAGCATTGTTCCCCCCTGTGTCCGTGGCATTCTCGCCATTGCAATTCAGTTCCGCGTGCACGCGCCAGCCGCGCTCACCCGCGCGCCCGGCGTGCACGGTGCCGGCGTAAATCCTGGCCCGCTCACGCATCCCGGCAATTCCGTGCCCGCTGCCGAAGGTATCCAGTGCATCGGGCTTCGCCTGTGCGCCGGCGCCGGGACTGCCGGAGTCAACGGTGCCCCTGCCGTCGTCGACCACTTCAATGGTGACCCGGGAACCGTTGCGGACAATGCTGACGTCCACGCGGCTGAGCGCACGGCCGTAGCGCAGCACATTGGTCAGCGACTCCTGCACGATCCTGTACACGGTCAGCTGGAACGCCGCATCGCCGGGCAGCGACGGGCCTGTGTGCGTGTAATGCAGCGGCAGTCCCGCGGTGCGGAAGCCCTCCAGCAGTGTGGCCAGGCTGCCTGCGGCCACCAGCGGCTCGCGCGGGGCTTGTCCGGTGGCGGCGTCCTCGCGCAGCACGCCAAGGACGCGCCGCATGTCGGCCAGCGCGGTGCGTCCTGTCCGGGAGAGTTCGGCCAGGACGCCGGCGGCGCGCGCCGGATCCTTCTTGACCACAACGGCGGCGCCGTCCGACAGGCTGATCATGACCGTCAGCGAGTGCGCCACGACGTCGTGCATTTCGCGTGCGATCCGGTTCCGTTCCGTGACCGAACCGAGTTGCTGGGCCCGGGCGGCCCAGGCGGCGATCTCGTGCTCGTGCTCGCGGCGCTGCCGCACCGAGATTCCGATCCCCGTAGCGATCACGTTGGAGAGCGTGATGCCGATGCCGGCCGCGATGCTTGTGAGCAGCTGGAAATTCTCCGGCGTGCGGACCGCCATGTCCGGCAGCCGCCCGTCCAGCGGGCCGACGGCCAGCATAAAGTACAGGAGCAGAAGCGGGGCGGTGGTCAGGGCCAGCGCCGCAAGGGCGAACCGCCGCGAGCGGACCACCGCGACGGCGTACAGCGAAAACCAGAGCCCGGCGGAGACATTGGATCCCCACGGATGCAGGAAGGTGACGGCCAGTTCCAGTGCCCCGACGGCCACCGCCACCTGCACGGGATAGGCCCGGCGGAAGAGCAGCACCGGCGCGGCCGCGGCGAGCAGTACGGCCACCGGCCAGTCGCCGTGCAGGATCGACTCGACCGCCGTGGGCGTGACCAGGACCAGGTAGCAGAGCGCCACCAGCACATCCATGACCCGCGGATTGGCCAGCAGGTAGCGCCGGAACCGGCCGCGGCGGCGGGCGGTGAGTTCGGCGAGGGACGCGTCGGCCGGACCGGCCGACGCGTCCCTTACAGGTACTGCATCGATCATGCTTTGAGCCTAGACGCCGGGCCCGGCTTAGACGTCCCGCTTCTTGAGCAGGATGCCGGCCAGGAGCACCGGGACCACAACCCAGGCGCCCAGCACCAGGCCGGCCTGCCAGGCTTCGAGGGTGTCCGGGAGATGCTCGACGGCGGTCAGCGGCTCCACGGTGTTGCCGGGAAGGTATTTGCGGGCCTCCACGAAGAAGTCGCCCGGAATCAGCTGGAACGCGATGGGCGCCACGAAGAACAGGCCGACCAGGCTCATGATCCCGCCCGCCGAGTTGCGGATCAGGGTGCCCAGGGCCATGCCGATCGCCGCGACCGCTGCCACATAAATGCTGTTGACAATGAGCAGCTTGACCGACTGTGAGCTGCCCAGGTCCAGGCCGAGGCCGTAATTATCCAGGATCGGCACGGAGACGAATCCGGCCACCAGGGTGGAAGCGGCGGTGACGATGAAGGAGGTCAGCACGACCACCACGAGCTTGGCCGCGAACGCCGGGATGCGCTTGGGCACCGCCGCGAACGTGGACCGGGCCATGCCGGTGGTGAACTCTGAGCTCATCAGCAGCACGCCGAGGGAACCCAGGATCAGCTGGGCAAACGCGATGCCGGAAGTCGGTACGCTGACGGCGAGGTCACCGCCCTGCGCCGCGAACCTGGCGCCCGCCTCCGGGTCGTGGGCCGCGGCCTGGGAGAACTGACCCGTCCCCCAGGCCGAGAGCGCCCCAAACCCCACCATGACCACCACGGTGGAGCCGAGCAGGATCAGCGTGGAGAGCAGGGTGCGGAACTTGATGAATTCGGAGTTGAGGACCCGCAGGAAGCTGGGGCCGGGGCCCGAACTGCTGCCGTCTCCGGAGCGCTGCGCGCGGGTTTCGGCGCCGCGGGGCGAGGGCGTGGATTCAACGGTTGTGGAACTCATGGCTTAGTTGCCTCCGGCTTCGACGGGCACGGCGCCCGTGGTGATCAGCGAGTGGTATTCGACCTCATCCTTGGTCAGTTCCATGTAGGCCTCCTCGAGGCTGGCCTGCAGGGGGGTGAGTTCGTAGATCATGACGTGGTTCTCCAGCGCTGCGGTGGCGATCTGCCGCGGGTCCAGGCCCGTGACTTCGAGGAGTTCGCGCTCCCGGGCCTCCACCGAGACGCCGGTTCCGGCCAGCAGCTGCATGAGCCGGTCCGGCTGGTCGGTGCGGACCCGGGTGCGGCCCTGGCCCTTGCCGGTGATGATTTCCTGGATGGGGGCGTCGGCAATGATCTTCCCGCGGCCGATCACGATCAGATGGTCCGCCGTGACGGCCATTTCGCTCATGAGGTGGCTGGAGAGGAAGACCGTGCGGCCCTCGGAGGCCAGGTACTTCACCAGGTTGCGGACCCACACCACGCCTTCCGGGTCGAGACCGTTGACGGGCTCGTCCAGGATGACCGTCTGCGGGTCGCCCAGGAGGGCGGCGGCGATGCCCAGCCGCTGGCCCATGCCCAGCGAGAAGCCGCCGACCTTCTTTTTGGCCACCTCAGCCAGCCCGGTCATCTCGATGACTTCGTGGACCCGTTTCTTGGGGATGCTGTGGGTCGCGGCCATGGCCAGCAGGTGGTTGTAGGCGGAGCGGCTCGTGTGGACGGCCTTGGCGTCGAGCAGTGCCCCGACGTCGCGCAGCGGGGCGGCGTGCCCGGCCAGCGGCGACCCGTTGACGGTGACTGAGCCCGACGTCGGCCGGTCCAGCCCCATGATCATGCGCATGGTGGTGGATTTTCCGGCCCCGTTCGGACCCAGGAAGCCGGTGACCCGGCCGGCTTCGACGGTGAAGTTGACGCCGGCGACGGCGGTCTTGTCGCCATAAACCTTGGTCAGGCCTCGTGCTTCGATCATGGAAGCGTTCCTTTGCGTAGCGGGAGATGGTCCGGGGCACCGCAGTCACGGGCCCGTCTGCACCCCACGCTACCGAGGCCAGCGGCGTATTTCGCCGGTCTCAGGGATGATTCAGGGGCGAATCAGGGTAGTCCGGGAGGATGACACCACCGACCGCCCGGGGTCTGGCCGCGGATCTGCGCGGGCTGGCGTGTGGGCGGGCGCGGGCTCAGCCGAGCGGCGAGTAGTAGGTCAGGGCGTCGCGGCGGACCGTGAATTCCACGCTCCGCACCCCGGGCATGACCTCTCCGTCGACAGCCAGGACCATGGGCCCGTTCCCGGGTTCCACCGTGATCCGGTCCGTTTCGCTCAGATGGGTGATCCCGGACGTGCCCACGGTGCCCGTGAGCACGGCCCAGAGGAGCCGCAGCCGGGCGAACGGCTCATCGGCAGTGATCATCCGCAGGTCCAGGACCCCGTCCGCCAGGACGGGGCGCACCAGCGGCGCGTGGTCGCGGGGGTAGTAGCGGCCACGGCCGATGTACAGGATCCACAGCCGGTGCTGCACCCCGTTGACGATCAGGGTGGTGGGGGTGCCGGCCGCGAAGGTCCGGAACATGGCCACCACTCCGGCCAGGGGTTTCCCCAGTGCCGGCTGAAGCTGTTCGCGCCGTCGGACCAGGTTCGGGTAGAGGCCGATGCTGGCTGTGTTGAGCATCATCAGTTCGAGGTGCTCCGGGCTGTCGGGGAGCCCGCGTTCGACGCTCACATGGCCGACGTCGGCCACAGCGGCCTCGCCGCGCGAAGCCGCCTGGACCGCCGCCGCCAGGGTGGGCGTCCCGGCGTCGCGGGCGAAGTGGTTGAGCGTTCCGCCGGGGAGCACCAGCAGCGGGAGGGAGCGTTCGACGGCGGCAGCCGCCGCGGCGCCCACGGTTCCGTCCCCGCCCCAGACGCCCAGGGCCGCAATGCCCGGCCGTGTGGCGACCTGGGCGATGCCAGCATCGATGGCCTCATCGGGCGCAATTTTCCTTATATACGCCTTGGGGAATGTTTTTTGCAGGGCGTCCACCGTCTCGTCAGCATAGGATCCGCCGAGGGTGTTGACCGCGATGCCGAGCCCCTGCCCCTCCGGGAGCTCCGCGGCGCGGGCGGCGGCACGGCGGGTTTCCGGGAACGGCGGGCGGACGGGCCACCACTTCCGCGTCACCATGGCCGCGCCGGCGCCAATCGCGGAACCGAACAGCACATCCGAGGGCCAATGGGCCCCGGTGTGGACCCGGGAGTAGGCCACCCCGGCCGCGACAGGGGCCACCGCCGCACCCAGCGCCGGGCGGACCATACCGACGCCAAGCGCGAAGGCCACCGCGGACGCCGAATGGCCCGAGGGCATCGACGAACTCGTCGGCTGCGGGTTAACGAAGCGGAAGACCGGAAGGTGTTCGGGCAGGGGGCGCCTGCGCGGCAGGAGGGTCTTGAACACGAGGTTCGTGACTGCCGACGCCACGCCTTGGGCGATGAGCCCATGTACCGCTGCCCGGCGGGTCTTTCCGGGCACCAGGGCCATGACCCCGGCAACGCCGAACCAGAGTTTGCCTTTGTTGGCGGCCGCGGACAGGCGGCGGAAGAAGTCATCGTGGCGTCCGCCCGGCAGGTTGGAGACGGCGCGGACGAGTTTGCGGTCGAATTTCGACAGGCGGCCGGGGGCCTTCCTCAGCATGGATCGCATTTGACCACCATACTGCCGGAGAGGCAGGCCGAAGGCAGAGTTCGGCGGACGCGGCGGGGCACCTACCTCGCGGGCACCTACCTCGCGCGCAGAGGCTTCGCGGCTCCCGCGAGCACCAAAGCCACCAGAATCGGAATCCCGATCGCCAGCAGGGCGGCCCTGATACCCGTGACATCGCCCAGGTAGCCCAGCAGCGGCGGCCCGGCCAGGAAGGCAATGTAGCCCAGGGTGGACACGACGGACACCCGGGCGGCCGCCTTCCTGGGGTCATCCGCCGCGGCGGACATCCCGATCGGAAATGCGAGGGCGGCGCCCACGCCCCAAAGCACGGCACCGGCAGCGGCCAGCCAGATGGTTCCCGCGAACACGAAAAGGCAGAGGCCCGCTGCTGCCGCGGCCATGCTGGCGCGGAGCACGGCCACGCGGCCGTAGACATCGATCGCGCGGCCGCCGAAGAAGCGCATGGCGGTCATGGCCAGCACAAAGGCTGCGAAGAGCAGCGCCCCCGTGGATTGTTCGGCGCCCAGCCCGTCAACGGCGGCCTTGGCAATCCAGTCGTTGCCGGCGCCTTCAGTCAGGGTGGCGCCGAGGACGACGACGCCGATCAGCAGCGTGCGGCCATCCCGCCAGGCCGACCCAGCCTTTGCGTGGTCCGTGTCTCCTGCTGCGGGGGCCTCGGCGGGCAGATGCGGCAGGAAGTACCGCGGGGCCACCGTGGTCAGGACGGCGACGACGGCGGCTATGACCAGCAGGTGCTCCGGGAGCCCGACCCCCAGGGTGGACAGTCCTGCGCCGATCAGGGCGCCGACGAACGCGCCGCCGCTGAAGGCCGCGTGGAACTGCGGCATGATGGTCCGGCCGAGCCGGTGTTCGACGTCGGCACCTTCGATGTTCTGCGAAACGTCCCAGAGCCCGACGCCGATCCCGAAGAAGAACAGGGCAATCGCCGTCCCCGGGACGGAGGCCGCCATCAGGGACAGCGCGACGCCGACGCCGGCGGCCGCGGCCACCAGGCCGGCACCCCGGACGGTGTTGGCCGTGCCGATCCGGCCGACGACGAATCCGGCCGTGGGCAGGGCGATCAGCGAGCCGACCGCCAGGCACAGCAGGAGGGTTCCCATCTGGCCCGCGGTGATGTGCAGGATCTCCGTCACTGCAGGGATGCGGGCTGCCCAGCTGGCGAACACTAATCCGTTGATCCCGAAGACAAGGAAAGTCGCCCCGGTGGCAGCTCTAAGTTGCGGGACGGTTGCGGTACTGGTCATACGATCACTGCTTCCACCGAGTGTTGCGCGAGTTGGTCAAGGCCTTCAGGGCTGAGCTGCTTGTCGGTCACGATGGCGTCGACGGCGTCCAGGGAGGCGACGAGGGCGACGGCACTGGCGTTCCACTTGGATCCGGCGCACGCGACGATCACCCGGGCCGCGGATTCCAGGCCCGCACGCTTGACTGCGGCGTCGTCGAGGTCGTGGGCCAACAGCCCGTCCTTGAGGTTCAGGGCGCAGGGCGTGACGACGGCGGTGTCGAAGCGCAGGGAGCGGATGTTGGATTCCGTCATGGGCCCTCGGAAGGACAGTTCACCGGGGACGAGGCTGCCGCCCGGCATCAGGAGTTCGGGGCGGCGCCCGGCAGGCACATCGTCCAGAGACAGCGCGGTGACGGCTCGCAATGACATCGGCATGATCGTCATCTCGCGACGGCGCAGCTGGCGGGCGATCTCCGTGGCGGTGGTGCCGCTGTCCAGCCAAAGGTGGCCGCGGTCCTGGAGCATGGCGGCCACACCGGCCGCGATCCGCATCTTGGCGGTGTGGTCCTCCAGCTCACGCTGCCCATATTGCGGGTTTTCGCCGCCGAATACCAGGCTCTTGGCTCCACCATGGATCCTCCGCAGCACGCCGTGCAGGGCCAGGGTGTCGAGGTCGCGCCGGATGGTGGCACCGGAGGCGCCGCAGGCGGCCATGAGGTCATCCACCGTCACCTGTTCCCGGTTGCGAAGCAGTCCGCCGATCAGGCGGTGCCGCTCATCAGTGTTCATGCTCAAATGCTAACGGTTTGTGATCACTTAATCATTTGTTGCGGGGTTCACTACCAACGCGGGGTCACTTAGCGCCCATGACCGCCCCCGGAATGGGCCGTATCTGACTCCGCGTTGTTTGGTGGTCCCCGCGTTGGCTTTAGCGGGCGCGCTCGACGCGCTTTTCGTCCCAGACCGGTTCGGCGGACTCATAGACCCTGCCATCGGACCCGAAGACCAGGAAGCGGTCGAAGGTGCGGGCGAACCAGCGGTCATGAGTGACCGCCAGGACGGTGCCTTCGAAGTGATCGATTGCCCGTTCCAGGGCCTCGGCCGAGTGCAGGTCCAGGTTGTCGGTGGGCTCGTCGAGCAGCAGCAGCGTGGCGCCGGAGAGCTGCAGCAGCAGGATCTGGAACCGCGCCTGCTGGCCGCCGGAGAGGGATTCGTACTTCTGCTCGGACTGCGCGGCCAGCCCGTAGCCGTCCAGCGCCCCGGCGGCGGCTTCGCGGCCCATCCCGGACCGGTGCTCGTCGCCCCGGTGCAGGATTTCGAGCAGGGTCTTGCCCAGCAGGTCGGGCCGGACGTGGGTCTGGGCGAAGAAGCCGGGCCGGATCCGGGCACCGAGTTTCACGGTGCCCTCGTGCGGGACTTCCGCGATCTCGACGTCGGACACCGGCAGGTGCTCCCGCTCCGGATCCGTGCCGCCGGTCGCGAGCAGGCGCAGGAAGTGGCTCTTGCCCGAACCGTTGGAGCCAAGGACGCCCACCCGGTCGCCAAACCAGATCTCGGTGGAGAACGGCTTCATCAGGCCTGTCAGTTCCAGCTTCTCCGCCACGACGGCGCGCTTTGCGGTGCGCCCGCCCTTGAGCCGCATCTGTACGTTCTGCTCGATCGGCAGGGCCTCGGGCGGACCGGCCTCGAGGAATTTCGCGAGCCGGGTCTGCGCGGCGTGGTAGCGGTTGGCCATGTCGGAACGGAACGCGGCCTTGTTCTTGTACATGTTGACGAGTTCCTTGAGCTTTACGTGCTCCTCGTCCCAGCGCTTGCGCAGCTCCTCGAAGCGCGCGTTCCGGTCCGCCCGGGCCTCCACGTAGGAGCCGAAACCGCCGCCGTGGATCCAGGCGCCGGCGCCGTTGATGCCCGGTTCCAGTGTGACGATGCGGCCGGCGGCGTTGTTGAGCAGTTCCCGGTCGTGGCTGATGAAGAACACGGTCTTCTTCGACTCGTTCAGCTTGGCCTCGAGCCAGCGCTTGCCCGGGACGTCGAGGTAGTTGTCCGGCTCGTCCAGCAGCAGTAGCTCGTCGGGGCCGGCGAAGAGGGCCTCAAGGACCAGCCGCTTCTGTTCGCCGCCGGAGAGGCTCGACGCCGGGCGGTGCTGCGCCCGGTCGAACGGCAGGCCAAGGGCGGCCATGCAGACCTCGTCCCAGACCGTTTCGACGTCGTAGCCGCCAGCGTCTCCCCAGTCCACGATGGCCTGGGCATAGGCCATCTGGGTGGGTTCGTCATCGTGCTCCACCATGGCGAGTTCTGCCTCGTCGACGGTGCGCGCGGCGGCGGCCAGGGCCGGCGGCGCAGCCGAGACCAGCAGGTCGCGGACCGTGGAGTCATCCCGGACCTGGCCCACGAACTGGCGCATGATCCCCATGTTGCCGGAGCGGCCGATCACGCCTTCATCCGACACGAGGTCGCCGGAAATAATCCGGAACAGCGTGGTCTTGCCGGTTCCGTTCGGTCCGATCAGCGCCGTCTTGGTGCCGTCCGGGACCTTGAAAGTCACCCCGTTGAGCAGCTGGGTGCCGTCGGAGAGGAAGTAGTCGATGCCGGAAACGTCAATATGAGCCACGCGTTCAATCTTCCCATGCTCTTACCGCAGCCGGGCGGCGCGGACTTTTCCGGCTCAGCTGGCTCGGGTGAGGAATTCTTTGAGCAGCGGTCCGGACGTGGTGGCTCCGAGGCCGCCATCCTCCACGAAGACGGCGACGGCCAGGTCACCGTGTACAGCCACGATCCAGGCGTGGGTCTTGGGCGGGGTGTCCTTGCCGAACTCGGCCGTTCCGGTCTTCGCGCCGACGGGCTCGCCCGGGACGGAGGCGAGGAATCCGGCATGCCCGCTGGTCACGACGGCCCGCATCATGTCAGCCAGCGCCCCGGCTTCCGCTGCCGTTACCGGGGTCTCGGCGGCCTTGGCCGGTGCCGCGGCCGACGCCGTCGCGTCACCGGTGGGCGGGGTGGCCTGCGCCGTGCCTGTTCCGGCACTGGCGGGACTCCCGGCACCCGGGGAAGTGACGCCCTCATTCGGATTCAAGACCAGCTGGGCGGCCACGGGGGCCCCCTTGGCTACCGAGCCGGCCATGATGGCGGCGGCCAGCGGGGACAGGAGCACTTTGCCCTGGCCGATCATGGAGGCGGCGTGTTCGGTTCCTTCGGCGTCGCCGGGGACCGAGCCGAAGAACGCTGCGGCGCCGAGCGCTGGCGCTTCGACTGCAACGCCCAGCGAGGTCGCGGCGGACTCGAGCTGCGCCTGGCTGACGGTGTTGCGGGCGTTGATGAAGGCTGTGTTGCAGGAGTGTGCGAAGGCGTCGCGCAGTGTCACGGAGCCCAGTGAGGACTCGGGGTATCCCTCGGCGTTCTTGAAGGTGCGGCCGTCCACCGTGAGGGTTGGCGGGCAGTCCACCTTGGAATCGGGGGTCATTCCGTTGCGGAACATGGCCAGGGAGTCGACCATCTTGAAGATCGATCCGGGGGCGTACTGTCCCAGCATCGCGGTGTCGTAACCGTTGCTGCCTGGCCCGGACGCGGCCGCCAGAACGGCACCACTGGAGGGCCGGAGCGCCACAATGGCCGACGCGGGGCCGACCTTGCCGAGCACGTCTTCCGCCAGCTGCTGCAGCTTCGGGTCCAGCGTGGTTTTCAGCGGGGTTCCGGCTTTGATGCCGGTCTCGAACAACACCCGCCTCGGATCGGCGGAGGCCGCCTGGATTTCCGCGGTGGTAAGCCCGGCTTTCTGTGCCCGAATCACGATTCCGTCGGTTCCGCGCAGCTGCGCGTCATACTGCTGCTGCAGGCCCCCGGCTCCGGTGGTGTCACCGGGTTTGAGTGTGCCGCCGGACTTCTCGATTTGCTCGGCGCTGGCCTCGGCGACTGTGCCCAGAAGTGCCCGCGCAAACGTGCGGGTGGGTGCCAGCGGCAGGCTGTCCGGGATGGCGCGGCCGCCGGGGATGGCGGAGATCTGCCCGTCCGTGATGGTCCGGGAGCCGTCCTCACGGAAGGTGATGGCCGGAACGAAGGCATCCGGACCGGCCGCCTTGACCTGCTGGGCGTAGGCTGCCGGGTCCACGCCGACCAGTTGGGCCAGCTTGGTGGCGGAGTCGGCGGGGTCCGCGCCGCCGAGTGCGGGCTTGTCGATGCCAACGTTGACCACTGGCCGGTACGCGACCAGCGGGGCCCCGCCGGCGCCCAGGATGGAGGCCCGCTGCGGCGTGTGGGTGGCACGGGTGAGGATCTCCCCGTCAGCCAGGTCCGGGACCAGGATGGCCGGTTTCCAGACCGGAAGCCACTTGTCGCCGGATTTCTTCAGCTGCGCGGAAACGGTGTACTTCCATTCCTCCGCTCCGACTTTCCACGTGTAGTTCAGCGGGAAAGTGGCCGTGTCCGACTCGAAGGTCAGCCCGCCGGCCTGCACTGCCGGTTTGTCCGGGTCCAGGCCCTGGAATATTTCCTTGAGTTGGTCGTTGGCGGCGCTCGATTCCTTCCCGTCGAAGGCGACGGAGCCGACGTCGAGCGCGGACACCGCGGAAGCGAGCTGCTGGGCGGCGCCTTTCGCGCCGTCCCGGCCGTCCCCGCAGGCCACCAGCGAGGCGCCAAGGACAAGACCCACGAGGGCCAGTGAAAGTTTGGATGTGTTCCCCATGCCGCCATTATGCCCCGGACCACTGACAACTTCCCTGTCACATGGACCAGGCGCAAAACACCGGCACACGCACCGTCGCATAACACCGCCGCGAACAAGGCGCCGGGTACGCCCCAGGCTGCCTAGGGCCGCCGGATGATCCTGCGCTGCGCGGCCACGGCGATCGCGGCAGTGCGGTTGTCGACGCCGAGCTTGCCGTAGATGTGCACCAGGTGGGTCTTGACCGTGGCCTCGGAAATGAACAGCTGCTTCGCGATGGCCCGGTTTCCCATCCCCGTGGCCAGCAGCTCAAGCAGCTGGATCTCGCGGGCGGACAGGGCCGGCTCCGGATTCCTGATCCGGCCCATGAGCCTGGCGGCGACCTCGGGTGCCAGTGCCGTCCCGCCGGCCGCGGCGGAGAGCACCGCCTGGCGGATCTGCTCCGGCGGGGCATCCTTGAGCATGTAGCCGCTGGCGCCGGCCTCGACGGCCTCGAGGATGTCGGCGTCAGAGTCATAGGTGGTGATGATGAGCACCGGAGGCGCCGGCTGCCCTGCCTCTCCGGCCTTGATCTTGCCGGTGGCGGTGACGCCGTCCATGCCCGCGCCCATCTGCAGGTCCATGAGCACCACATCCGCGGGCTCGCCCAGGGTGTGGAGCTTGGCCAGTCCGGCCAGCGCGGCGCCGCCGTCGGCGGCCTCGGCCACGACGGTGATGCCCTGCAGATCACCCAGCATCGCCCGCAGCCCGGCCCGGACCACCGGGTGGTCGTCCACCAGGAACACCCGGATGCTGCTCATGGCCGGCCCCCGCTGATTTGCCCCGACGTGGCGTTGGAACCGGGCGGGGTGCCCTGCGTGGAATCAGGGGCTTGCCCCAGTGGCAGCCGGATGGCCACGACGGTTCCCTCGCCCGCGGCAGACTCGATGTCCAGCTGGCCATGGAGGGTGGCCACGCGTTCCCGCAGCGACGTCAGCCCGTAGCCGGAACCGTCGGGACGGGCCGGCAGGGCCGCGGGGTCGAACCCGGTGCCGTCGTCGTAGATGTCCATGGCCACTTCCGGGCCCAGGAAGGAAAGGGTGACGACGGCGGTGCTCGCCTGCGCATGGACCCGGACGTTGGCCAGGCTCGCTTGGGCGGCCCGGAGCAGGGCCGTTTGGTGGGCGCCGGGGAGTTCCACCGGCACACCTTCGACGTCGAGGCGGCAGCGCAGCCCGGTACCCCGCGCGGCGGTCTCCGCCTCGGTCTTTTCACACAGCCGGAGGAGGCCGGCCACCAGGGAGCCGTCCTCGAGATCGGGGGACTGGAGCGCCCGGACGAAGTTGCGGGCCTCCGCAAGATTGGCGGCCGCCGTGTCCCGGACAATGCGGAGCCTTTCCCGTGCCACGGCGGGTTCGCCGTCGTCCAGGGCCTTCTCGGCCGCGCGACCCATGAGCACAATGCTGGACAGGCCCTGGGCCAGGGTGTCGTGGATTTCGCGGGCCAGGCGGGTGCGCTCAGCCAGGGTGCCGGCATTGTGCTGGGTCCGCGCGAGTTCGGCACGGGTGCGGCGGAGCTCCTCGGCGGCCAGCCGCTGGTTTTCGGCCTCCAGGAACAGTGCCCGGTAGGCCAGCCCGGTGACCACGGCAAAGGCTGCGCCGAACGCGGGCCCGAGCACCATGGGCAGCTGCGGCGCCACACTGGCGGGATCCGGAGATGCAGCACCGCCGTTGTGGAACCAAAGCGCTCCAATGACAAAAAGGGTGCTGAATGCGATCGCGGGCAGCGCCAGCCGGCGCCGGAAGACATGCAGCTGCAGGAAGAACAGCGGGAAGGCCAGCCAGACGAAGTCGGCGCTGGTCCAGATCAGCAGCAGCCACAGGACGCACACGCCGCACAGCCACCAGGCCGAGTAGGGCCGCGGATCGAACCGGGTCCGGTGGGTGGCGTGCCGCTTCTCCAGAACGGTGCCCACCAGGTAGAAGGCGGCGAGCAGCAGGGCCAGCAGCAAGGTGAGCCAGCTCTGGCCCGTGATTCCGCCGGTCAGGAGCCGGACCAACGCCACCAGGAGCAGCACCGCGAAGCCGACGTGAAGGCTCACGCGAAGAACGCGCAGAATGACGGCCGCCCCGGTGGGCTCCGTACCCGCGTGCTGATGGCCGCCATCCGGCGTGCCGCCAGGCAGCGTGCCGACGTTTCGTGTGACCCCGTTGCCAGTGTCCTCGTGAGTAGTGCCGTCGTGGCTAGTGCCGTCGTGGCTAGTGCCGTCGTGGCTAGTGCCGTCGTGGACCGTGTTGCCGGCGTTGCCCTCCATGCTTCCAGCGTAGTGCCGGCGGGGCGGGGCTCCTGCGGAAAACGGCCCGCCAGCGGCGGAATCAACCTTTCGGTTGACCGCGTGGCCGTCCGCGCGGTTCCGGCGGTCCAACCGGGCGGCCGATGCCTCGGAGCCAGGCGGAGGGAAGGCTGGAAGCAACGCCGCAAACGTCACAAAAAAGGACAACCATGTATCTCGCCATCCGCGATATCCGCTTTGCCAAGGGCCGGTTCGCCCTGATGGGCGCGGTCGTCGCGCTCATCACGCTGCTGCTCGTCATGCTTTCCGGGCTCACGGCCGGACTGGGAAACCAGTCGACGTCGGCCCTCGCCGCCCTCCCGGCCGACCAGCTGGTCTTCGGCGCCCCGGCCGGGAGCACACCCAAGGCCTCGTTCACGGAATCCGAAGTCACGCGCGCCCAACAGGCGCAGTGGAGAGCACGCGACGGCGTCGCCCGGGCCGACGCCTTGGGGATCACCCAGAGCCGCTTCCAGGCGCTGGGCGCCGGAGGCGTGCCGGCACGGACGGCAAGTGCCGCGGTCTTCGGCACCGAGCCCGGCACACCCCTGGCTCCCGTCCCGCTGACCGAGGGAACCATCGCCGTCGGAGCGGGACTGGCGAAGGACCTGGAGCTCAGCATCGGCAGCCGCGCCTCGGTGGGCGGCACCGAACTCGTCGTAACCGCCGTGGTTCCGGAGCAGTGGTATTCACACACCGGAGTCGTGTGGACCACGTTGGCCGATTGGCAGAAAGTGGCACATGTTCAAGCGGGGGGCGCCGCGACGGTGCTGGCCGTAACGTTTGACCCCGACGCCGGACCCGGGGCGGATACGGGCGCCGCCAACGCAGCCGCGGGCACCGTCAGCACCACTGTCGACGGATCCTTCCAGGCCCTCGGCTCCTACAAGAGCGAGCACGGCTCGCTGCTGCTGATGCAGGCGTTCCTGTACGGCATCTCGGCCCTCGTGATTGTTGCCTTCCTGACGGTCTGGACGGTCCAGCGCACCCGGGACATCGCCGTTCTGAAGGCACTCGGCGGGTCCGCCCGCTACATCCTGCGGGACGCCATGGCGCAGGCAGCCCTGGTCCTGCTGGCCGGTGCCGCGGCGGGTGGGCTGGCCGGCGTCGCTGGCGGGGTCGTCGCGTCCCAGGCGGCGCCGTTCCTCCTTACGCCCGGGACCACGCTGCTGCCCATCGCCGGAATCGTGCTCCTGGGCCTAGCCGGGGCAGCCCTCGCGGTCCGCAGCGTGGCCCGCGTAGATCCGCTCATCGCCCTCGGCGGCAACTGACCGGGCCCTGACCCTCCTCCCGTATATTCTTCGAAAGGCATATTTAGTGAACTCCGCACTGAACAATTTCGTCCCGAACGCCTCCAAGCTGAACAAGTCCGCCCTGAACAGTTCCAGCCTGAACCAGGCCGCTCTTAACCTGGTCAACGTCACTCTGGAGTACCCGGACGGAGACGGCACCCTCAAGGCCCTGGACGACGTGAGCCTCAAGGTTCACGCAGGGCAGTTCGTGTCCCTGATCGGCCCCTCGGGGTCCGGAAAGTCGTCCCTGCTGGCCGTCGCCGCCACCCTCGTCCGGCCCTCCGCCGGCCTGGTACTGATCGACGGCCAGGATGCCGGCGGACTGTCCGACGCCGGATGCACCGCACTGCGCCGGGACAAGATCGGCATCATCTTCCAGCAGCCCAACCTCCTGCCCTCCCTCACGGCGATGGAGCAGTTGGTGATCACCCAGCGCCTGCGCGGAGGAGCCGCCCGGGCGGCAGCCGAACGGGCCGCGGGTCTGCTGGATCTTGTGGGTCTCGGGCAGGCCCTCGCGAAGCGGCCCCACCAGCTCTCCGGCGGGCAGCGCCAGCGCGTCAACATTGCCCGGGCACTCATGGGAAATCCAGCCGTGCTGCTCGTGGACGAGCCCACGGCGGCCCTTGACCACCACCGCAGCGAGGCGATCGTCCGGTTGCTGCGGCAGGTCACGGACGAGTTCAGCGTGGCGACCGTCATGGTCACCCACGACACCGATTTCGTCCCGCTCACGGACGCCGTGGCGAGCATGCGGGACGGACGGCTGTCCGCCATGGCTGCTACGGCGGCTGAGGAGACGCGGTTAGGGGACCCGGTAGCCGAGGCCCGGAACGCCGAGCCCGAACATGTCCTTGAGGGCATACCTGGCGGCGTGGAAGCCGGGCATCCCGGTGACGCCGGGGCCCGGCGGGGTGGAGGACGAGCACAAATACACGCCGGGTAGCGGCGTCCGCCATGGAACGGGGCTCAGCACCGGCCGCCGCAGCACGCCCCAAAGGTCCATGCGGCCGGCACCGAAGTCCCCGCCGACGAAGTTCTCGTCGTACGCCGCCAAACCTGCCGCCGTCGTCACTTTGAACTCGACCACCAGGTCCCGGAAGCCGGGTGCGAAGCGCTCCATTTGCGCCATGACCGCGTCACTCATATCCGCTGCGGAGCCGGCCGGGACATGGCAATACGTCCACAGGATGTGCCGGCCGGCCGGGGCTCGGCCGGAATCGAAACGCGAGGGCTGGGAGACCAGCACGTAGGGCCGGTCCGGATGGCGTCCCGCCGCAACCAGGCGCTCCGCTTCCGCGGTTTCTGCCCTGGTGCCGCCCACGTGCACAGTCCCGGCATCGGCGAGGCCCTGCGCCGCCCACGGCACCGGTCCGGAGAGGATGAAGTCGACCTTGCAGGCCGCGTTTCCGAAGCGGAAGGACTCCAGGGAGCTCCGGTAGCGTGCCGGGAGCCTGCCCTCCGCCAGGTGCAGCAGCGCGGGGGCCGCCACATCCAGGAGGGTGGCCCGCGTAGGCGGCAGCTCCGCGAGTGAAGTGATCCGCCTCCCGGTCTCGATCACCCCGCCATGGGCTTCGATGTCGGCGGTCAGCGCCCGGGCAATCGCGGCCGATCCGCCGCGGGGAATGGGCCAGCCGCCGGCATGCCCCAGGGCCGCCAGCATGAGGCCCGCGCCGGCTGCGGCCACCGAGGGCAGCGGCGCCACGGCGTGGGCGGCGACCCCGCTCAGCAGGGCGGGGGCCAGGTCCTGGCTGAACCTCGCGTTCCACAGCGGCGAGCCCTGTTCGAGCGCCCGGAGCCCGAATACGGCGGCTGCCACGGGATCTCCTGGAATCCGCAGCAGCTGGTTCAGGGTCAGGTCTGCGACTCCCTCCACCCGCCGCACGAGTGGCTCCATCAGCCGGCGGTACGCGGCTCCGTCCCGCCCAAGTTCCGCAACAGTACGGTCCAGGGAACGGTAGGCCAGCGCCGCACGGCCGCCGTCGAGCGGGGAACCGTATGAGAGGTCCGGCACCTCCAGGGGCACGCGCCGGGAGAGCTCGAACCGGCGGAAGAATGGTGAAGCCAGAACCATGGGGTGCACGGCCGAACAGACGTCGTGGAAGTGGCCCGGTTCCATCAGTTCGGCGGTGCGGAGTCCGCCGCCGGGGGTGGCGGCCGCCTCGAAGACGTGGACTTTGAGTCCGGCCCGCGCCATGGTCACCGCCGCGGCCAGCCCGTTGGGGCCCGAACCGACGACGGCGACGTCAGTCATGTGCGGGAGCCTTCCGCTACGGCACCCTTCCGCCACGGCACGACGGACGTAGCAGGCCGGCGGAGATTGATCCGCAGCCAGTCCGGGGCGCCATCGAAGGGTCCGCCATGCGGATCATCGATCCGGTGGCGGCGGATCATGTCGTAGGACGGGTCCCAGATGTCCCACGCGACGCGGGCCATCAGGTAGGCGGTGGCGAGCATGTGGGCAACCACTGCCAGGACATAATAGGGCATGTCGATGTTGTGCTGGGTCGAACCGCCGCTGGTCGCCTGCCCCAGGTACATCCAGATGGCGCCCCAGTGCAGCGCTTCGATGGTCTGCCAGATGAGGAAGTCGCGCCAGCGGGGCCGGGCTAGGGCGATGAGGGGTATCAGCCACAGCACGAATTGGGGCGAGTACACCTTGTTGGTCAGGATGAATGCGGCCACGATCAGGAACGCCAACTGCGCGATCCTGGGCCGCCGGGGTGCTGTCAGTGCGAGGACGCCAATCAGGATGCAGGCCAGGAGGAACAGGTCCAGGGCCAGGGAGTTGATGGCTTGGGCCTCAAGCGGGTTCCAGCCCAGCCGTTCGGCCACCAGGTTGTAGGCGAACCAGGGGGAGCTGTAGCCTGCGGGCCGCTCCTGTGTGAACTGGTAGAAGTACTTCCAGCCGTCCGGATTTGCCGCGGCCACAGGGACGTTGACCGCCAGCCAGGCCGCGGTTGCGGCGCCGGCAGTGATAAGCAGCGCCCTGATGCGCCCGCTCCGAAGCGCCAGCAGCAGGACGGCGCCGAGGATTAATAGGGGGTAGAGCTTGGTGGCCGTGCCCAGTCCGATGAGGATTCCGGCGAGGACAAGCTTGTTTCGCGAAAAGAAGTACATGCCCAGGGCCAGCATGCACACGGCCCACATGTCCCAGTTAATGACACCGGCCAGGACAATGCCGGGGGCAAGGGCAACCATGGCCGCGTCCCAGGACCGCGGCCGGTTTGTCCGTGCCGTGGCCAGCACGGTGACGATCCAGACCGCGGCGATCAGGGTGGCGTTGACGTCAAAGTAGCCGAGGACGCGGGGATCCCCGGTGCCGGCGCCGGGGACCAGAAGCGCCGTCGCGCCCGCGATGAACCCCATCAGCACGGGGTACTCAAAGAGGCTTCCCTGGGTGATGAAGGGGAAGGCGCCATCGCCGAGGCCGCGGTTACGGAACAGTTCCGGAAAGTCCGAGTAGCACGTGGCGTAGAACTGTCCGGGTGTTTCCCAGCCGTGGGTGCGGCAGAAGTTCTTAAGCAGGATCCCGGCCAGGGCCGCGATGACTGTGAGGATCACCAGAACACGCTCCACCGTGAAGAATCCTGGCGAAACGATCCCGGGCGCCGAGCGCTGGCCCAAAGGACCGCCTACCACTTCCGTGAAGTTTCGGAGAAAAGGGTCGCTGCGGCTCGGGATGACCAATCGGATCCGTTTGCGCTCCGGCGGCTTTGTCTCCTGCATGTCCTTGAGCTTACCGGGGGCGGTTGCCCCATGCGGCGCGGTGGCGTTCCTGGCACGTCGGATCGTCTCCCGCGCACAATCCGGGGAGGCGAAGGGTACTTAAAAGGGGGAGCCCGCGCGTCGCCGCGCGGGCTCCCCGGGATCGGTTCCGAGGGCAGTCATCAGGTTCTCCTTCGCTGCGGACAGTCCTTCCGGTAACGGGTTTTGTCCCTGCACGAGGTTGGTCCGTGCATCGGTGGCGGAAGTGTCCAGTACTCAGCGGATCAGGCCGGCCTGATGCATGGCGAGGAAGGTGTCGTCTCGCCTTTGGTCCAGGAGTTGACCGTTGAAGCGGGTCGGCTTCCGGTGTGCCAGCTTTCGGAACAGGACCGTATAGAGCTTGTTCATCATGGTTCTTACCTCCCCTCGGGGGCTTGATCGGTGCGTCTTGGCAGCGGGGACGGCGGGGACGGCGGCGCGCTGGGTTGAAGCGGTGGTTGGGGTAGCCACGGGGACCTTTCATTGGTGGGGGATTGTTGCCTGGCCGACGACAAACATGAGGCAAACGAGCGCAAACAGGCGGCAGGTAGGAATGGCCGGGCGAATCAGACGGGGTATTTTGGACGCGGCAAATAGAGCCATTAGTGCATTGAGTTCGAATAGCCGATTCCGGGCGCGACAATTAAGCGCGCAACTCCAGGGCTTTAGTTAAGCCGGAATTCCAGAGACGGAGAAGTTATTCGATGGAATGGCCCCTGGACGCGGTAGCGCCGAGACCCCAACAAGAAGCTGGGTTCCGAACTATGGGGAAGCTGCGCAACCGCGTGGTTCCGCCTGTTCAGGCTGCTGTCGCCGGGCGTTCCGTTGAGGAAGCCAGCTGCCGCCGGCCCCAGGTTGCATTACCTGGGACGGGGGAGCGGTCAGGAAACAGTCAGTCCGACATTCGGGCGCGGCACAGCGAACGAGGCCGGGGTGGCGGTGGTGGTGTACATCCATCCGCTAGTCAAAGTAATCATCATTTTCCCAACCTCCTTTTCTGTCCTGCCGTGGCTCCGGCTGACTGGCCGGGCGACGCGCGCCGTGACCCCGGCAAGTCGCTCTGGGGTCAGAAATAAAAATACACTACGAATGCGGCAGTTGCCTACCGAATTCATAAACTTTTTTTGACTTTGTTTCAAAATCCGGCTTTAGAGTCCCCAGCGCACGATTGCCGGGGTCTTTTTATCCCATCCCAGGGTGCAGACTTTGGCAGTTCCCAACACGAAGTGCCGGCCCTCGCGGGGGTCGAGTCCGAGCCACCGGGCGGTCAGGATGCGGGAGAAATGTCCGTGCGCGACGATCAGCACATTGTCCAGGCCCGATTCCAGAACCCGGGCCACGATCTTGTCCGCCCGGGCGGCGACGTCGTCGAGCGCTTCACCGTTGGGCACGCCGTGCGTCCAGATCAGGTACTCGGGGTTGTCCTTGCGGATGAGGTCTGAGCTGATCCCCTCATAGTCGCCGTAGTCCCATTCCACCGCCAGCGGCTCCAGCTGGGCGTCAGGGTAGCCGGCGAGTTCGGCGGTCCGGCGGGCGCGGCGCAGGGGCGAGGTCAGCACCAGGTCGAAGTCGACGGTCTCGAGCACCCTGCGCGCTTCCACGGCCTGCTGCTCGCCTTCCACCGTGAGGGGCATGTCGGTGAGCCCGGTGTACTGCCCGCTCTTGGACCACTCTGTTTCGCCGTGCCGCAGGATCCACAGTTGGGGGCGGGGGCCGTTAGATGGTGCAGACACTTAGGACTCCTCAGGGGTGGAAGTTTCGACGCCGGCGGGCGCCGCCTCGGGCTGGACCGCCCACCATTCCCGCAAGCGGGATTCGGCGACTGCGGGATCGAGCGGACCGTGCTCCATGCGTTCTTCGAGCAGGAATTTGTAGGCGCGGCCCACCACGGGACCGGGCTTGAGACCGAGCAGGGCCATGATCTGGCCACCGTCAAGGTCCGGGCGGACGGCGTCGAGGGATTCCTGTTCCCGCAGTGCCGCGATCCTCGTCTCGAGGTCGTCATAGGCGAAGGATAGCCGGTCCGCCTTGCGTTGGTTCCGGGTGGTCACGTCGGAGCGGGTGAGCCGGTGCAGACGCTCCAGGAGCGGCCCGGCGTCGGTGATGTAGCGGCGGACCGCGGAATCGCTCCAGCCGGCCTCACCGTAACCGTAGAAGCGCATGTGCAGCTCCACGAGCCTGGCTACGGCCTTGATGGTGTCGTTGTCAAAGCGGAGCGCCTTCATCCGCTTCGCGGTCAGCTTGGCGCCCACCATGTCGTGGTGGCGGAAACTCACCGCACCGCCCGGTTCAAAGCGGCGCGTGGCCGGCTTGCCGACGTCGTGCATCAGCGCCGCGAACCTCAGCACAAAGTCCGGGCCGGGAACCGGGCCGTCCGCCTTCGATTCCAGGGCGGCGGCCTGTTCCAAGACCTGGAGCGAGTGCTGGTAGACGTCCTTGTGGCGGTGGTGTTCATCGGATTCGAGTCGCAGGGCCGAGACTTCCGGCAGCACCAGGTCCGCGAGTCCGGTGTCGACCAGCAGGTCCACGCCGGCCCGCGGTTGGCCGGCGCAGATGAGTTTGATCAGTTCATCGCGCACGCGTTCGGCCGAGATGATGCTGATCCGTTCCGCCATCCGGACCATCGCCTCGCGCACCTCGGGGTGCACCGACACCCCCAGTTGGGCCGCGAACCTTGCGGCGCGCATCATGCGCAGCGGGTCGTCCGAGAAGGACGTTTCCGGCGGTCCCGGGGTATTGAGGATCGAGGCGTGCAGGTCGCGGGCGCCGCCAAAAGGATCGACGAGCTCCAGCGTGGGCAGCCGCAGTGCCATGGCGTTGATGGTGAAGTCCCGCCGCAGCAGGTCATCCGTGAGCGATGTTCCGAAGGCCACTAGCGGCTTGCGGGACTCCGGATCGTAGGCGTCGGCCCGGTAGGTGGTGATTTCGATCTGGAAGTCGCCCTTGCGCATCCCGATGGTGCCGAAGGCGCGCCCGATCTCCCAGTAGTTGTCCGCCCATTTCTTGATCAGGGCAACGGTCTGGTCCGGGGTAGCGTCGGTGGTGAAATCGAGGTCGGGGGAGATCCGGCCCAGAAACAGGTCACGGACCGGGCCGCCCACGAGGGACAGCTCGTGGCCGGCGTCGACGAACCGCTGCCCGAGCTCCAGAACCACCGGATCCACCTGGAAAGAAACGGTGTGGGAGTCAGTCTTGTGATGTGCGTGCGCCATAGTTACTTAAGCTTGTCAGAAAACCGCGGCAGCACCACACCGGAACCCTCACAGATCCGGCCGGTTCGTCACGATTGCAGACGAACCGGCGCGGGCCGACTTTCCCGGCAGTCCACTTTCCGGCCATGTTTAGGTCATCAACAGCGGGCAAGAGTCGTTAGAGTGGACCTCATGGCCCATCCCGTACCGAGCGCTCCCGGCAGGAGGACAAACGCACCGTTGCCGTCGGCAATAGGTGCCAATGTCGCGCCTGTCCAGCACACGGGCCACGCTTCCCTGCCCACCGTCGAGGAAATCTCCGCCGGCGGCGTCGTGGTGGACATGTCCGACGCCGAACTGCGGGTAGCGATCATCGCGCGCCTCAACCGAGGCGGCCGTCTCGAGTGGTGCCTGCCGAAAGGCCACCCCGAAGGCAAGGAAAGCAACGAGGAAGCTGCCGTCCGCGAGATCGCCGAGGAAACCGGCATCGAAGGCAGGATTCTGGCACCGCTGGGAAGCATCGACTACTGGTTCACCGTGAGCGGGCACCGCGTCCACAAGACCGTGCACCACTACCTGTTGCGGGCCACCGGCGGGGAACTCACCATCGAAAACGATCCGGATAAAGAAGCAGTCGACGTCGCGTGGGTTCCCATCCAGGAGCTGGCCCGCAAGCTGTCCTTCCCGAATGAGCGCCGCATCGCGGATCTGGCCAAAGAAGTCCTCCCAGAAGACCGCTGAAGGCCGCAGGTGCGGCCGGTCACGGCCACCGATAGCGACTAATGCCCCGCGCGGGTGAGACGATGAAGACGATGTCATCAGCCAAACCCACCCCCGTACCCTCCGGCCCCGCCGATTCCAAAGCTGTCCAGTCCGGAGAAGCCCGTTCCAGCGCCATCAT
This sequence comes from Arthrobacter sp. 05T420, assembly GCF_056396305.1. Classification (NCBI taxonomy): domain Bacteria; kingdom Bacillati; phylum Actinomycetota; class Actinomycetes; order Micrococcales; family Micrococcaceae; genus Arthrobacter; species Arthrobacter sp. 05T420. Next base: position 176,948 of record NZ_JBFTLG010000002.1, read on the forward strand.
GGCCGCCGGCACCCTCGTTTCGCGTTTCCTGGGCTTCGCCAAGACTTGGATGCTGGCCGCCGCCCTGGGCCTGGGCTCGACGGTCAACGACACTTTCATCAACGCCAACAACCTCCCCAACCTGATCTTCCTGCTGGTCGCGGGCGGGGTGTTCAACGCCGTTCTGGTGCCGCAGATCATCAAGGCCAGCAAGGCGCCAGACAAGGGAGCGGACTACATCAGCCGGCTGCTGACGCTGGCGGTGCTGGTGCTGCTGGTGCTCACGCTGCTGGTCACGTTGCTGGCGCCTTCCGTTATTCAGCTGACCACCCAGGGCTACTCGCCGCAGCAGAAGGCACTCGCGGTCTCATTCGCATTCTGGTGCCTTCCCCAGATTTTCTTCTATGGCCTCTACGCCCTGCTGACCCAGGTCCTCAACGCCCACGGAGCCTTCGGGCCCGCGATGTGGGCGCCGATCATCAACAACATCGTGGCGATCGCCGGTCTGGGCATGTTCATCGCCATCATGGGCGCCAACGCTGTTAATCCCCACACGATCGACAACTGGGGGTCCTTCCAGACCATCCTCGTGGCCGGGTTCTCCACGATCGGCGTCGTCGCCCAGACCGCCGTCCTGCTCATTCCCGTGTTCAGGCTCCGGCTGGGGCTGCGACCGCGCTTCGGCTGGCGCGGGGTGGGGCTGGGCCATGCCGCGAAGCTGAGCGTCTGGACCTTGGCGACGGCGGCCGTGGGACAGCTGGCATTCCTTTACGTCATGCGCATCGCCACAATCCCGGGCGCGGAGCGGCTCCGCCTCCAACAAGCAGGGGACCCCGCGGCAGCGACGATTCCGGGTAATGCCGTGCTGGAGGTGGCCAGCCAGCTGTATCTGCTTCCGCACTCGATCATTGCCCTGTCCCTGGCGACTGTACTGTTCAACCGGATGACCCGGGCATCACAGGACGGGGACCGGGTTGCGCTGCGCAACGCCCTCTCCCACGGGCTGAGGACCATGGCCGTGGCAACCGTCTTCGGTGCACTGGCGCTCTTTGCGCTGGCCGGACCACTGGGCATGTTCTTCTCAGGCAACGTGCGCCAGGACGGCGTCATGCTGGCCCAGACCCTCACCATACTGGCCCTTAGCACCCCCTTCATGAGCGCCAACTTCATGATGTCGCGGGTGTTCTACGCCAATGAGGACGCCCGGACGCCGTTCTTCATCCAGCTGGTGCTGGCGCTGGTCAATGTGGCGGCCGCGTTCGCGATCCAGTTCCTGCCTTTCGATCAGATCATCTTCGCCATCGCCATCCTCTATACCGGTGGCAATATCCTCTCCGTGATCGTCAGCGCGACGTTCCTGCGCCGGCTCCTGGGTCACCTGGACGGACCTCGGATCGCCAGCTCCTACATCCGCATGGGCTACGCGGCCCTGGGTTCCGCCCTGGCCGGAGCCGTGGCCCTGTGGATGCTGGGCAGCTACAACCCGGACGGCTACGCCTGGAGCGACCGGCTCGCCGCCCTGGTGACGATCGTCGTCGTCGGTCCCGTCATGATGGCCGCCTACTTCCTGCTGTTGAAGCTCTTCCGGGTCACCGAGCTGCAGGACCTCCTGCAGCCTCTGCTTGGGCGGCTCCGGCGCCGCGCCGCGGGGCCGGCCACCGAGGCGGGCGCTGAGCCGCAGGCAGGCGGCGTACCGGAGGTGCGAAGGGCACCGGAGCGGGCCACCATCTCGGTGGATACAGGTCTGATTCCGCGAATCTCCGGTGAGTTCGACGCCGAGTCGTTCCGCGTCGGCCCCGACATCCGGGAAGAGGACTCGTTCCCTTACGGGCGTCCATCCGGTCCTGAGGGCGGATATCTGCCGGCCGAGGACCTCCCCAGTACCGCTCTAGGCGGTTTGGGCCGGGGCGATGCTCCCTTGCCGGGCCGCCGGACATACCAGGGCCCGGCCGGTCACAACCCCTATTTCCCGTTCAGCCGGAAAAAGAAAAAATGAGCCCGGCCCCGTTTCAAACCACCGTGCTCACGCGGCCTGGACAGAGCATCGGCTAGGATCGAAGACTAACAAGGGAAGTTGCGGACCAGCGGTCAACCGGCTTACCGGAGGGCACACGGTCGCTCTCAGAGTGACCACGTCGGCAGGTCCCGGACAGTCTAGGAGGAGCCCGTGTCCCACCCGATCGATGTCGGATCAGTACTCGGTGGCCGTTACAAGGTCACTGCCACCGTACTGACCTCACATGACCAGGATCTGGTGCTGGACGGTGTGGACCAGGTGCTGAACCGTCCCGTGAGCATCCTCGTCGCCGGCCCGGGCAACGCCGATCAGGTGGCCCAGAGTGCCCGCGAAGTGGCCACGGGCGAACGTCCCGGCAGCGTGCAGATCCTTGACCTTGGCGTCAGCGATTCCACCACGTACCTGATCACCAACCACACCTCGGCGGCGGATCTCCTGGATCTTGTGGTGTCATCCAACCCGCCGTACGTCGAACCCTTCTTCACGGACACCCTGGGCAGCGAAATCTTTGGGCAAGCCCGCTCCCACGAGCCCGAAACCTACGACGGGCTCTACGACGACGAGGAAGTCGACGCTGGGTACATCGACTACGGGCAGACCCAGGCTGCAGCCGGACAACCGCCGGTTTCCCCCGCGGGGCCCTCCGCCGGAGTACCGTCCCGCCCCGCGTCGGCTCCCACCGCCGCGGCTGGCATGGCGGCCGGAGCGGCAGCAGCTGCCGCCAGGGCCCCCAAGGCCCCCACCACCGCACCGCAGGAGACCGCGGGACACACGACGGCGCCGCAGACCGTCCAGGGCGGCCAGGCGTCCCGCCAGGCCCAGCCGGCAGCGCAGCAGCCGGCAACCGCCGCGGCACCTAAAGTTTCCCTGTGGTCCGACGGCGACTACACCGGCGACGACCAGCGTGGCCTCGAGCACCACGGCGGCGCAGCAGCAGCCGCAGGAGTGGCCGGAGCCGGCTTCGACACCGCGGATCGGGCTCCAGGCAACTTCCCCGCCTCGGCACGTGCCGCCGTCGATGAGGATGTGGACGAGTACGAGTACGAAGACGAAGACGAGCCCAACCGGGAGCCGCGCTCCATGCGCTGGCTGGTGGGCGGCCTCTTGGCTGTCGTGCTGGTGGTAGGCCTCATCTTCGCGGTCAGCAACCTTGGCAGCCTCTTCAAGAGCGGCCCTCAGACCACCGCCGCCTCCTCCGCGCAGTCCAGCGCACCGGAACAGACCACCGCACAGCCGACGTCGACCGCCAGCCAGGCACCGGTCGCCGGACCGCCCGTCATCGAGGGCGTGACGCGACTCGGCAACTTCGATTTCGCCGGAAATTACGATTCCGACCTCGTCAAGACCTTTGACGGGAACGGCGCGAGTTTCTGGTCCGATATGGAATTCGCCACGGAAGACTGGGGCGGACTGGCTTCCGAGGTCCCGCTCGTCGTCAAGCTGAAAGACCCCTCCAAGGTCTCCTCCGTCACCCTGAGCCAACTCGGCGCCTCCGGCGGCAGTATCAGTGTCTTCACCAATGACAGCCCGTCCCTTGACGGCGCGAAGCAGGTTGGCAGCAACAGCTTCACGTCTCCGGACCTGACCATGCCGTTGGCCGAACCGGTGACGGCGCAATACGTGATCGTGTCCATCAAGACGCTTCCCAAGCTCGCCGCTCCCAAGACCCGTTACGGGTACGGCCTCCGCCTGGCCGAGATCAAGGTTCAGTAGTAGACCAGTTCCGTAGTAGACCAGTTCCGTAGCGGCCCTCTGCAGTAGCGACCGTGTACGGTGGCGGGCTGTACAGTCGCGGCCCTGTGCGGTCGCCGTCCTGTAACCGGGGCCCTGTCCGGCCCCGGCAAACCGGTACCCTGAGTAGTGGTGTCGCTCCGTGACGCCCATTTCGGCCGGAATATTCAATGCCCGGCAATAGTTGTGCCATGTGGCCGGCCATAGAGGCGGGCGCATCGACAAAGGAAGAGGTTCACCGTTCAGTGAGCAACGCAGAAAACACTGCCTCCGAAGTACGTGATGTCATCATCGTCGGCTCCGGCCCGGCAGGCTACACCGCAGCGGTGTACACGGCGCGCGCGAACCTGAAGCCGCTGCTCCTGGCAGGCTCGGTAACGGCCGGCGGTGAACTGATGAACACCACTGATGTGGAGAACTACCCGGGGTTCCCGGACGGCATCATGGGCCCGGATCTCATGGAGAACTTCGAGAAGCAGGCCGAACGCTTCGGCACGGAGATCCAGTTCGAGGACGTCACCGAACTGGACCTCGACGGCGACGTCAAGACCGTCACCATCGGCACGGGGGAGACCTTCAAGGCCCGCTCCATCATTCTCTCCACCGGCTCGGCTTACCGTGAGCTCGGACTGCCGAACGAGAAGCGGCTTTCTGGCCACGGTGTCAGCTGGTGTGCAACCTGCGACGGTTTCTTCTTCAAGGATCAGGACATCGCGGTAATCGGTGGCGGCGACTCCGCCATGGAAGAGGCCCTGTTCCTCACCAAGTTCGCCAGGTCCGTCACCGTTGTGCACCGCCGCGACACCCTCCGTGCTTCAAAGATCATGGCTGACCGCGCCTTGGCCCACGAGAAGATCAGCTTCGTGTGGAACACCGGCGTGGAGGACGTCCTGGGTCAGGACAAAGTCACCGGATTGCGGTTGAAAAATCTCCTGGATGGCGCGGAAACCGAGCTGGCGGTAACCGGAGTGTTCGTTGCTATCGGCAATGATCCCCGTACCGATCTGGTCAAGGGCAAGCTCGAACTGACCACGGAGGGAACCATCGCGGTCGACGGCCGCACGTCCAAGACCAGCATCCAGGGTGTTTTCGCCGCCGGTGATGTGATCGATCCGACGTACCGCCAGGCGATCACCGCTTCCGGATCCGGTTGTGTGGCGGCCCTCGACGTCGAGCACTATCTCGCAGATTTCCACGCCTAAGCAGCGTGCAGCAGCAACCAACGGAAGAGAGACAAAGGCAATGAGCAACGCAAAAGATGTAACTGACGCCAGCTTCAGCACTGACGTACTGGCCTCCGAGAAGCCGGTCATCGTCGATTTCTGGGCCGAATGGTGCGGGCCGTGCCGCAAGCTGGGGCCGATTCTCGACGAGATCTCGGTCGAGTACAGCGAGAAGGTTGATGTGGTCAAGGTGAACGTTGACGACAACCCGGCCATCGCAGCCGAGTACGGCATCACCTCCATCCCGGCCGTTTACCTGTTCCAGGGCGGCGAGGTCAAGAGCACCGTTATCGGTGCCCGGCCCAAGCAGTTCTTTGAGAAGGAATTCGCCGACGTGCTGTCCTAGGCTGACTGAAAATGGCCCCCGCCTTTGGTGGGGGCCATTTTTGGTTCTGATCCTCGATCACTGAGAGGCGCCGGAATGCCCGGATCGAGAGTGCATCCCTTCCGAATTGAGAGCACAACTTTCCGAGGTTGCCTGACGATGTAATTTTCTGCCCGCTCGCCGTTCGCGCCGAAACTTTGTGGGCCGGCCGCAGTTGGGATGCTGACGTGCGGCATCGGGCGCGGGGTAGCGCTGCAATTGGGCAGTTTAGCCCGGACTTGGATCGCCGGTTTTCGAGGTCGCCATCAAACTCGCGTTTCACGTGAAACATGCTGACCGGGGACTCGCTTTTGCTTGTGCCGTCGAGGGCGTTTTCACGAAACGTAAATGTTGGGTCAAACGCAGGCGCTGCCCTGGTTTGGCCTTACCCACAGCCACAGCCACAGCTGTACGGCCCCCTGGTGAGGGAGGACGTACAAAGCCTGGACGGTTTCACGTGAAACATCGAATCCAGACGCGAGGTTCTAGTGAACGGGATTCGGCGGAGGAGATGGCGCAAAGACCGAACAGATTCGAGATCAGGGCGGAGGCTGTCGAGATTCTCGACGGCTGCTGTACTCATCCTCAATGAGTTACGACTGCATATGGTCAGATGTTGTTGGCTGGGTCGCGCCTAGGCGGCCACAAGACGACACTCTGGCGGTGTCGCCACATTACGACGCCACCAAAATGCACGGTTCATTATGGGAAGCCGAGCCAAATTGGGTATGTGGGCGAAAATCGGGGCCAAACACCTAACGCACCTCGAACTCCGGACCGACCAATCAGGTCCTTGGCTTCATCCAGGCTCACCGGTGGTGTCTTGCTCGCTGCCGCCTGCCATCAGCCAGGAGGGCGGCTCGGGAAATCCTAGAACCGATGTTTCACATGAAACGTCCGACTGACGCCTCATTCGGGATTTGGTCAAGCAAGGGGGCGCCGCTGTTTCACGTGAAACATACTGGTGCTTCCCGCGCGAAGATCAGGAGAGCTGCCACGATGTTTCACGTGAAACCGAGATCCGCGAAGAGAACTCCAGCGGCCAGCATGGTGAACTGACAGTTGACTCTTAGATAGTCGCTTGTGCCCCTATCCCAACATCTTGTTCAGTAGGCAGATGAGAGAAAGAACGTCACTTTCGTCCCTGTTGGACTTCGAGCCGTATTCTCCAGCCGCCAAGAGAGCGGCCTACTTGGGGGTGCAGCTACTGTCCTGCAGAACTCCTCAAAGATAAATGGGCGAAGCCGCACGTGTCATGTCGTTCATTTCCGGCGGAACGCTCGATTATCTGCGGGCTCAATTCCCTCCAGTTCCTATTTCTGTTCCTCACGTACGATCACCGCGATCAGTGCCAGTTGCAGCACCTTCTGGTTTCACGTGAAACATGCCCACGTATTCCCGTCAATCTGAGGGGACGCAGACCAGAACTGTTTGGGTCCTAGCGGGGGATGGATGCCACATTTTCAGGGCTCGCCGGCCGCCCAATGACTAGGCAGCCGGGATATCCGTTGGGCAGGTGTGAACACTCGGCTTGGCCGGGCCGATTCCCTGCCTTCGGGCGAATAGCTGATTCACTTCACCCTATGGCAGTGCACATGAAAGGGTCTGGGTGCGTACCACCATAGATTGCCAGGGCAGCGAAGCGCAGCCGGCCGCGCGGCCAGTCGCCATTCGACTGAACCAGGACCTGCGGAAAGAGCCACGAGGGGACCCCCGCGCGTACTGGTATCTCGCTAATGGTGCGTGATTCGACGACCAGTCCGGACACCGACGGTCGAATCCTGGAGTGAGTCAGCGGTAGGCACCGGCGAAAAGCCTCCTACGAAGCCTCTTAGTCAGTCCCCGCCGGTTCAGCCCACGGGAGGTGCCTAGCAGGCACTCCACGACAGCTCGGATGCGGAGGGCGGAGCTCCTTTCCCACCGACTGTTTGCCCGCCGCACAGACCTCGGGCGAAGACGGGCCTCGCCGGCTAGGTCCGCAACCGCTTCAACGGCGGCTGAACCGGCAGCGGACCTGACTAACCCTTCAGTTCTTTCAGTCCCGTGTCCCCGTCAATGACTTATTCGTCCCGGGATCGTTCGGCAACGGCCAGGTTCAGAGTTCGGCCCGTTTGTTGCCGGCTCATCGACTCTCATCTCGACTCAGACTCCGGCCCATTCGCCGCCAGCTCCTCGACTCTCTTGACGTTTCATACCTCGGCCCGTTCGTCGCACCTCGTCTGTCGACTCTGCTCAGGTCTGCTGAACCGGACAGCCAACATCCGGTCCTGTTCGGCCTCGAGCTCGCCCTCAGGCGCAATGGCAACGCTCCATCTACCCGTGCCCCAGCCAGCCATTCTTCCCTGCCTGCTGAAGAGCGGACCGCCTAGATGGCGGTTCTGAGCCCCGTCGAGCACCCGCGGTTCTTCGTTCTTTGGATGGGAGGCGTGCACATTCTCCTCAACCCCGGGTTCGATTCAGGGCGTCGCTTTTCGAACCGCAGTCGGTGCTGCGGCACCTCGGACGTCCTGCCGCTCCTCGCGGAACCACCGGCTGCAGTCAGTGCGGGCTCCCTCGGAAGGAGATCCTTGATCGCTCCGTGTTCATGAGCAATTCCAGACTGCCCAGGGACATAACCCGGAGGACAAGCAGTCAAAAAATTGTCCCCTCACTGCAGCTGTTCGATTAGCCAAATTGAGGTCAACAACAGACGCCATACCCGCACGTCCAGCACCTCCAGGAGCCGGCAGAAACCATCGCGTCAAAGATATCCACCACGTTCTCCACAGAAGTTATTCACATGGTTATCCACAGGCCATGAGAGATTATTCACACCCCCGTACTGGCGTCCCGCGAACGTCGTCGCGCCCTCCGGCGATGACCAACTGACCGGCTGCCTGCAGTGCATTGGCCCTGCCGCGTAGAACGAATCAGAGCACCGGCGATCCGGAGACAAAAAGAGTCTTGGAGACCGAAAAATTAACCCTAGGACGGCGATTTAGTACGTCCCCACTAACGCTTTCGATCCCGTCCCTGCAACGGACGATCATGTTTCACGTGAAACGGAACACGGCCGCCCATAGGACCATCGAGGCGGACTACACGACAATGGCCCGTGCCCACTCAGCCCGATCCACTGGGATTGAGTCCGAAACTAATCCACAAAGTTATCCACAGCGATATCCACCGCGATATCCACCGCTCTATCCACCGGGGTCGGCGGAAGAGCAGGGACGGTGGATGACTCCGAGAGCACCTTATGGCACCGTTCAGCAGTCACAACTCAGCCCCTTGGAGCGCAGTTGGCAAGTGCCCGACCCGCTGACCATAGCGACTTCACCGTGGACAACGAGACCATTCACCACTCGATCCACCTGCCAGCCGAAGCAGCGCCGGCACCTCGTGCTCGAAGTTTCGAGGCACTAGCGGAGCGGAGTTGCTCCCCTTCTGGGCTCTCGGCTTCGGTAATCCGTCTCGTGGCCAAGTCACATAGTGACCGGACCGCCGTCGCATGGGTGTACCGCTGCACCGGAGCACCGCTGACCGGCGTCAACCCCCTCGGGGACCGTATCACCGAGGGGACGCCGGGTGCAGTGAAGCTGGCTCGTCTACGCGCCTCGAATACAGCGACTTCGTGTCCGCGCAAGGACCGTTAGCCGGCCTATCGTCGATGCATGATCACCGGCCATCTTCATTGCCGGCCAGTCCGGTCGTCCATGTCGCGATGGTGCCCGGCGTGGCCGGCGGACCGAAGGCCGGTGGTTGAGCTCCTTCCGGCGCGGTGAAGCCACGAAGCCTCCGGACTCCTGAAGCCGGCGCGGACCAACAGTTGTCGTCCCGAGTATCGAACGTGAGGACCGTCCATGACGCGGATGGCTATTCGCCCGTGACACCTGGGGATTGCAGTCCCCACCGAGGTTCCGGCGCCGGCAGTGAGTCGGTCCTCCGGTGGCACCAGGTCGCGACGTGCGCGTGCAGTAGTCTGACTGGGTTTAGGATAGGTTACGCCCAGACCACCGCTTACAGTACGAGCGCGCACGGTCAGTGGAACCTCGTCCGTGTGGACGTGATGAGGACGCCGGGTACTTCCCTCCTTGGCAGCTAACGAGGACACCAGCGCATCAGACCATGCCGGCTTGGCTGATTCCGCTCCAGGGGCCGCCGATCCGCAATACGAATCGACGCAGCACGGACGCGATCTCCACACACGATTTCCTCGGCATCGTGCTGCGAACCCCATGCACCCTTCCTGCAGTTGGAAGGGCCTCCAAGGTTTCCTTAAAGCTGGGAACGGTTGAATCAACTTCGCGCTGAACCCTCCCGGAGTCCAGCGGAGGCTGACAGGCAGGGCACAGTTGGCGAGCTCGGTGGGGGAGCCACGCAGCGAACCGGCCGCTGCGCCGCGTGTTGCCGTGCCGCGTTTCGCTAGTCACCCCCAATCGTGTCCTGTGATCGTGTGCCGTGTTTGCGGGCTGTGCTGCGTTGCGGGCTGTCCTGCGTTGCCGGCGTGCTGACGCGCCGAGGATCCGCGATGCCGAGTTGCCAGCGTGCTGCCGTGCCGAGATGCGGGAGAAATCTGACCTAAATAACCTGACAACAGACTCGAACCGCATCTGGCGTCGGAGATGAAATGACAAGTGGCACCTTGATGAATTCGGTACGGCCAGCAGGCCGTCGGGGGAGGTGAAAGGATGGGAACTGCGTACTGCCGGACGGCCCTGTCCGGCTTCCCGTGGGGAAGCGCCGCCGCATCACTACGAGGATTGGGTACTACGGGGTCGGCGCAACATCAATATCCGTATCGAGTCCACATTGCAGCCCCCAGACCGACAGCGATGCCCATGACCACCGGCCAAGGCGGCGGCCCCACGCATCGTGGCAGCGTCTCCCAGTCCTCGGATAGGAGACCGTTGGCGGACCACCGAGTGTGTCGAGGACAGATGCCAGGGCACATAGCCGGGGCACCCACGTCCAGGGAGTTTGTGGCACCATCACCGCCAGGTCAGAATCATGGCATTCGAATCTCCGCAGTTGCCTTCCGGAGAGCGCTTCAACGACTAACAACTGGATGCAGAGGGTGCCGGCACTCTGGCAACGCTCCGCGCTGGACGGAAACCCCCTCCACATCACGTTTCCGCCACACCGGTGCTCTGCGGCTGGGCCCATTTGGCATTCATTCGATCAGTCGGGGGAGTCCCAGCTGGCGCAATCGGGGCGTCCGCCAGCGTCCCTAATGGCGCCACGGGATGCCACTTGGATGCCGCGACTGCAGATGGATCCTGGTCCTGCGGGAGGGTTGCCGCCGCCGAAAGTTTGAGCTCCTACCGAGGGCTTACGGCGATCCCCAGAGCCTCATGCATCGTGGGCTGTTTCTGCCTACTTCTGGTTGCGGGAATTGAGCGGTCTGATCGAACCGGGACCAGTCGACGGACCGGGCATGGGCAGGTGCCACTACACCGAGCTGGGCATTTCCCCCTGGGAGGCGAAACCCTTTCCGACGGAGCCCGTGGTGATCTGAAAGATCATCTGCAATCGGTCGACCGCCTGGCTGCAGTGCTCCGCCTGTTCGCAGCTGAATTGCCAGGCAAAAACTCCAGGGCCATTGCCAGTAGGAGTGCCAGGCCTGGCGGAAACCAGCGACGCCGGCCGTCGACGGCTGGGACGAAGGACCGGCACCCGTCGAGCGCATTCGCCACCATCAACAACTTCTTGTCCCTCGGCGTCCCGGATAGATGAGTGTCCTGGCTTCAACCGGCCGGTTCTGTTTCACGTGAAACAGTAGCCTGGCCGATCCTGTTTCACGTGAAACATGGATGGGGGACACCGGAGTAGGCGCTCTATGGACACAGGGATGGGACCATGATGACTGCTTCGCTGAGAAGCGATAGTGATGGCGCGGACTCTGCAGCGCGCCTCCCGCCCGCACGTGCACCGCGAGGTGACGCCATAAGCCGGAGCGACCAGAACCCGGGGTCTCCCCTCGTTGGGCTACCAGGCGATCCGCCACGTCAACAGCGACGATTCCGCCCCACGAAGTGATGCCCCAATATGCCGGCAGCCACGGCGGACGAACGAGAGCGGGAACCCGTCCCTCAGAAGTCCCCGGGATCCGCGGTACTGAGGTTAACAAGAAAGGAGGGCCTGTTTCACGTGAAACAGACCCTCCTCGAATACTCAGTGATTGGCGACCTAGCTGGGCGCCCCGGGTGTCAGGACGTCCATGATGCGATTCAGGTCCTCGACGCTGGCGAACTCAATACTCACACGACCCTTACGGGCTCCGAGCGAGATCTTGACGTTGGTATCAAGGCGGTCAGACAGCGACGACGCCAGGTAGTCCAGCCGTTCGTGGCGGGCCCCCGGGCGTGGGATGTTGTTCTTGGCCGGCGAGGCGGGGCTCTGGTACAGGGTGACGGCCTCTTCGGTTGCCCGGACCGACATGCCCTCCGCCACAATCTTCTGCGCCAGCCGCTCCATGGCCGCGGCGTCCGGAAGTGCAAGCAAAGCGCGGGCGTGACCTGCGGAGATGACGCTTGCGGCAACCCGCCGCTGGACCAACGGGGGAAGCTTCAGCAGCCGCAGGGTGTTGGACACCTGGGGCCTAGAACGGCCGATCCGGTCCGCCAGCTGCTCGTGGGTAGTTCCGAAATCCTCAAGGAGCTGCTGGTACGCCGCGGCTTCTTCGAGCGGATTCAACTGGCTGCGGTGCAGGTTCTCCAGCAGCGCATCGCGAAGAAGGTCGTCATCGGTGGTGTCACGGACAATTGCGGGGATTGTTTCCAGGCCCGCGGCCTGTACTGCACGCCACCGTCGCTCGCCCATGACGAGCTCGTACGGTTCGCCACCCTCTTCGGTTGAGGTACGGACCACAATTGGCTGGAGGACACCGATTTCCCGCACGGAGTGCACCAGCTCCGCCATGTCATCCTCATCGAAGACCGAGCGGGGCTGTTTGCGGTTGGGGTGGATATCAGTGACTGGAATTTCGGCAAACCTGACACCGGGCACTTCTATGAGTTCAACAGATGGCTCATCACGGGGCTCCGACGTGGACTCGAACGCCAACTGCTCGCCGGCGTCGGCCGCGGACTGCTTGGCAGCAGTCGGCGACGACTTCGGGACAGCCGTCTTCCGAACGGGTGTCTTCTTGGACCCCGCACCGGCCGCGCCGCCAGCTACTTCGGCGTCGGCAGCAGAGCCGCCGGCTTCAGCGGCGTCAACAGTGACATCAGAAGGATCGGCCTTGACGGGCGCGGACCCCGGCGACTTGGACTGCTCGGCATTGATGCCCGGGAGCGCCTCGGCATCGGAAGTCTTTTTTCGGGCTTCGGGAAAGAAGAGGTCCACGGGCCGGGAAGGGGCAGCACCGTTTCCGGAGGCAGCCGCGGCGGAACTTGGAATGAGTGCGCCAAGTCCACGGCCGAGGCCGCGTCGCTTATCGCTCATGGATAAATCCCTCCAGTGGAAGAGCCGGGATTCACCTGGCTCTGGTTAGTGCAATTCTTGAAAAGATTCTAACGTTCCGCGATTTCCGCTGCGGCTTCCAGATAAGACAGGGCGCCGCTTGAAGAAGGATCATACGTCATGACGGTTTGCTGGTAGCTCGGTGCTTCGGAAATACGCACCGACCTCGGCACCACCGCACCGAGCACCTGCTTCGGGAAGTGCTCCCGGACCTCGGCTGCCACCTGGGCGGCGAGGTTGGTGCGGCCGTCATACATGGTCAACAGAATCGTGGAAACAACCAGATCGGCGTTCAGGTGCTTCTGGATCATCTCGATGTTCTTCAGGAGCTGGCTGAGGCCTTCGAGGGCGTAATACTCGCACTGGATCGGAATGAGGACTTCGCCGGCCGCGCAGAAAGCATTGACCGTCAGCAGCCCGAGACTCGGCGGGCAGTCAATGAAGATGTAGTCCAGTCGCTCTTCGCCATTCTTGGCGCGCTCCTTGGAGTACACATCGATAGCGCGGCGCAGCCGCTGCTCGCGGGCCACCAGGCTGACAAGTTCGATTTCGGCGCCGGCAAGGTGGATGGTGGCGGGCGCACAAATCAGGTTGTCGATGTCGGGGCACGGGGCCACGACATCCTTCAGCGGGACATCGTTGATCAGGACGTCGTAAATACTGTCGACGTCGGCGTGGTGCTCGATTCCCAGGGCTGTGGAGGCGTTGCCCTGCGGATCGATGTCGATCACAAGTACATTCAGACCAGCGGCCGCCAGCGCGGCGGCGATGTTGACGGTCGTCGTCGTCTTGCCGACGCCGCCCTTCTGGTTAGAGACAGTGAAGACGCGGGTCTTTTCCGGTTTGGGCAGTTGCCGGCCAAACAACCGCTCACGGCGCTTGTTTTCATGCGCGAGTTCCCGCGCGATAGGGCTGGAATCGTCAATGGAGTCCAGCACGTTCCCGGAATGTGGAAGAGAGGTTTCACGTGAAACACCGGCCATTCCGGTTGCTTTTACAACCGAAGCCGTGTGATTTCCGGAGAAGTCAAAAGCTACTGCAGGAGCCGTAAACGCCCGTGCGGACCCCAGGGACACAAACGGCGGGATCCGTTGTGTGGAGGCTTCGCTACTGCTCACTATGACACGCTCACTCTCATTCGGCTTTTACTGCCGGTTACTAGCCTAACCTCTTCCCCTCGGACTCCCCGGGCACCGGGGCCGGTGCTAGGTAATCTTTTGAGGCTTGTTCACTACGATTCGCACAACGGTGGTGGGTTCCTCAAGCAGGTCCTCACCCACCACCACCACGGACGTCTTAGTGCCGCCCAGTTTGCGGATAATCTTGGCGGCTTTTTCAATTTCCTCGCCGGCGCTCCGTCCCTTGATGGCAACGACTTCACCCTTGCCAGCCAGGAGCGGAATGGTCAGTCCGGCGAGGTTGGCCAGCGCGGATACTGCACGGGCCGTCACGACGTCGGCGTTCACGAGACCCACGGCGAGTTCCGCCCGGGTGCGCATGATCGTGACGTTCTCGAGGCCAAGGTCATCCACCACCTCCTGGAGCCAGATGACGCGGCGCTCCAGCGGTTCGATCAGGGTCAGTTCCAGGTCCGGCCGGGCGATGGCCAGGCACAGGCCGGGCAGGCCGGCACCGCTGCCGACGTCGGCGACGTGGCTTCCGTGGGCAATCTGGCTCTCGATGACGGCGCAGTTAAGCACGTGCCGGCTCCACAGCCGGGGTACTTCGCGGGGGCCGATCAGGCCCCGTTCTGTCCCGGACGTCGCCAGGTGCTCTACGTAGCGGGTGGCCAGGTCCAGGCGGTCACCAAAGATGGACTCTGCTGCTTTGAGTTCGGCGGCGGTAATTTCAACCATCAAGCTAGTCAACGGTTCAGTCTGCGGAGACAACGATGTGCCGGTCGGCGCCTTCGCCTTCGGACTCGCTGACGAGTCCCAAATCTGCGACGGCGTCGTGCACGATCTTGCGCTCGTAGGCGCTCATCGGGGCCAAGGCTACGGCCTCGCCGGAGTCCTTAACCGCGGCGACGGCGTCTTCAGCGATCTTTTGCAGGTCGCCGGCACGCTCCGCACGGTACCCGTTGATATCCAGGACCAGACGCGACCGGTTTTCCGTCGCGGAGAGCACAGCGAGCCGCGTCAGTTCCTGGAGCGCCTCGAGAACTTCGCCCTCACGGCCCACCAGGCTGTCCAGCCCAGCCGATTCCTCGTCGGCAACGATCGAGATATACGTGCGACCGTTGCGGACCTCGATGTCGATGTCGCCATCGATGTCCGCGATGTCCAGCAGCTCCTCAAGGTAGTCCGCAGCGACGTCGCCTTCTTCTTCCAGGCGGCTTGCGGAAACACTCTTGCCGATGCCGTTCTCCGCACCCTGGGCTGCGTCCTCAGGCGAGTCCTGAACCGTGTCCTGGTCGTCGTCAAACTCGGCGGAAATAGCGTTCTCGGTGCTCTCGGCAGACATTACTTCCTCTTCCTGTTCTTACGCTGCGGCTGGACGCGCTGGGTCTTGGCCTCCACGGCGGCGGCTGCGGCCGAAGCCTCGGCCGTCGCGGCTTCGTGCTTCTTGCCGCCCAGAAGGGGCAGGGCCGGCAGGCCCTTGGCGGCCCGGCGCTCGGCAAGAGCCTTGGCGGCAGGCGATCCCGGGGTAGGCATGCGGCGGATCACGAAGAACTGCTGTCCCATGGTCCAGAGGTTGGTGGTGGTCCAGTAGATCAGGACGCCAATGGGGAAGTTGATGCCGCCCACGCCGAAGACCACCGGCAGGATGTAAAGCATCATTTTCTGCTGGCGCATGAACGGGCTAGCCAGGGCCTCTTCGGACATGTTCTTGGCCATGATCTGCTTCTGCGTGATGAACTGCGAGGCCGTCATGGCGAGGATCATCACGATGGACAGGATCCACACCGACATTTGGTTGCCGCCGCCACCGTGCAGCAGCGATGCCGACAGAGGGGCGCCGAAAATGGTGGACTCGTCGAACTGCTTGACCTGTTCCGGGCTCATGGCACCAATGCCCTGGCCGCCCGCCTTCGCCGAACTGATGCCGGAGAGCACCTGGAAAAGCGCAAAGAAGAAGGGCATCTGGATCAGCATCGGCAGGCAGGCCGAGAACGGGTTGGTGCCGTGCTTCTTGTACAGCGCCATCTGTTCCTGCGCCATGGCCTGGCGGGACAGCTGGTCGGTCTTGCCCTTGTACTTGTCCTGCATCTTCTTCAGGTCCGGCTGCAGCAGCTGCATGCCGCGCTGGGCCTTGATCTGCTTGACAAAGACGGGAATCAGGGCCGCGCGGATGACCAGCACGAGCCCGATGATGGACAGGGTCCAAGTCCAGCCGCTGGCCGCCGGCATGCCGATGGCGCTGAGTCCGTCATGGAAGCCCACCATGATGGCTGAGACCAGCCACTTGAACGGGGCCAAAAGTGTTCCAAAGATGTCCATACGATTCCCTATTCGTCAGGCCGCAGAGCGGCCTTCTCCATCAGTCTGAGCAGCCAGGTACTGGTCCGGATTGTTCAGCACAACAATTGTGGGGGTGCGGCCGGCCGGCCATTCCCGGTGCCCGGCGGGGACATGGTCCACACCGCCGGCATTCCAGGGGTGGCAGCGCGAAAGGCGCTTGGCAGCCAGCCAGCTTCCCTTCACAGCACCGTGTACCGTGATCGCCTCAAGGGCATAGGCCGAACAGCTGGGGAAAAATCGGCACACTTGGCCGTACAGCGGCGAGACCACCTTGCGGTAGGCCATCAGCAGCAGGATGAGGATGTTACGGGGCAGGTTCCAGACGGCGGTCGCCAACCGGCTCAGCACCGATCCGGGCGCCGCAATGAACAGGCGGGGGACGACGGCGGCAGTTGAGTTACGCACGCGGGGTCCCTTCCTGTGTTGTCTCGTTAGAACCTGATGAAGCAGCCTTCAGAAGGTGGCTGCCCAGCCGCTTCATGGTCGTTTCCAAAGCGGCGTCATAGTCGGCCAGCAGCTGGTCCCAGCTGGCTCCCGACGCGGCGGGCAGTGCCCGGACCACGATGGCGAACCCGCTGCCGTATTTCTGCAACGACAATGCACCGGCTTCTCTCAGTCTCCTCTTAACGAGATTCCTGACAACAGCGTTCCCAACACTCTTGGAAACGATGAATCCGATCCGGCTTGGTTCATCGGCAGCGAGAGCTACCGCATATAACACTACGTTCCGGCGTCCATTGCGGACACCGGAACGTACAGTTGTTGAAAAATCGGTTGAAGTCCGCAGACGGTTCCTGGTGGCTAGCACCGTTCAACTCGCACAGGGATATGGACCGACGAGTCAGTTATTTAGGCCGACAGTTCGGTGCGGCCCTTGCCACGACGGGCTGCCAGGATGGCACGGCCGGCACGGGTACGCATACGAAGGCGGAAGCCGTGCTTCTTGGCTCGACGGCGGTTATTCGGCTGAAAAGTCCGCTTGCTCACGTTAGTTACTCCAGTGGATCAAAGGTGCGCCCACCCGATCAAGGGGAAGAACTGGCCGACGCTAAGTTTTGGTATGTGCCACTTCCCTCGTAACTCGCACGACGCGGGGCGTCAGGCGAGATTCAGATGAGGCGAAAAGCGTACACATGGGACTTCACAACGTTAGGGCTTGCCGCCCTCCCGAGTCAAACCGGGGGTCGCTCCGAAAGCTATCCCCAGCTGTGGCTAACTGCTTTCGCAGCCTGTGGATGAAGTGCGTCACCCGCCCCTTTTGAGAACCACAACGGTGTAATTATCCACAGGACTGAACCCAGCTATCTTCTAGCCTTTTCATCCCCTACAGTGGCTCAGTAACCCCTTATCCACGGACTGTGCATAACCCTGTGGATTGAGCCGGGCCGGTGTACCGCTCCGGACCGCGTGGATGCACGTAATGCAGGCCAGCAAGTTTGAGGAACTGATTGATGACAGTAGACGAAGCCAACCAAGCCAACACTGTCGGAAGTTCCTGGCGGCGGGTTGTGAGCCTTCTGGAGAACGACCACCGTGTCTCTCCCCGGCAGCGCGGCTTCGTGATCCTGGCCCAGGCCCAGGGCCTGATCGGCTCCACCCTTCTGGTGGCCGTCCCCAACGAGCTCACCCGCGAAGTGCTGCAGACCCAGGTCAAGGAAGCCCTCGACGACGCCCTCCGCAGCGTGTTTTCCGACGAGATCCGCTGCGCGATCGACGTCGACACCGATCTGGTGCCCCTGCACACAGAACCCGAACCCGACGTCGAACTTTCCCTGGCCGCCGACCCGACCGTGGAGTTGAAGCCGCAGCCGATGCTGCCGAGCACCTCGCACGAATTCGGCCGACTCAACCCGAAGTACGTCTTCGACACCTTCGTGATCGGTTCTTCCAACCGGTTCGCCCATGCAGCCGCCGTGGCTGTGGCCGAGGCACCGGCGAAGGCCTACAACCCGCTGTTCATTTACGGCGACTCCGGACTAGGCAAGACCCACCTGCTTCACGCGATCGGCCACTACGCGCGCCGGCTCTACAGCGGGATCCGGGTCCGCTACGTCAATTCCGAGGAATTCACCAACGACTTCATCAACTCCATCCGAGACGACGAAGGCACCAGCTTCAAGACCACGTACCGCAACGTGGACGTGCTGCTGATCGACGACATCCAGTTCCTGGCCGGCAAGGACCGGACGCTGGAGGAGTTCTTCCACACGTTCAACGCCCTGCACAACAACAACAAGCAGGTGGTCATCACCTCGGACCAGCCGCCGAAGCTGCTCGCCGGCTTCGAAGACCGCATGAAGTCGCGCTTCGAGTGGGGCCTGCTGACCGACATCCAGCCGCCCGAGCTGGAGACCCGCATCGCGATCCTGCGCAAGAAGGCCCTCAGCGAGGGCCTCTCCGCCCCGGATGATGCCCTCGAATACATCGCCTCGAAGATTTCCAGCAACATCCGCGAGCTTGAGGGTGCCCTCATCCGCGTTACAGCGTTCGCCAGCCTGAACCGGCAGCCGGTGGATGTGGCCCTGGCCGAGATGGTGCTCAAGGACCTCATCACCGACGACGGCGCCCAGGAAATCACCTCGGCCCAGATCCTCACGCAGACGGCCGACTACTTCAAGCTCAGCATGGAAGAACTCTGCAGCAAGTCGCGCACCCGCACGCTGGTGACCGCACGGCAAATCGCAATGTACCTGTGCCGGGAGCTCACGGACATGTCCCTGCCCAAGATCGGTCAGGAGCTGGGCGGCCGCGACCACACCACCGTGATCCACGCCGACCGCAAGATCCGCGAACTCATGGCCGAGCGCCGGGTCATCTACAACCAGGTGACCGAGCTGACCAACCGGATCAAGCAGCAGCAGCGTAATTCCTGAGCCGTCCGCCGGCGCACTCTTACCTTATTAACAGGGCCCTGTGGACAACCCTGTGGATACTTAAGGGGACAACCGCGGTTAATGGGCTTAAAACCCTTAAGGCGCCTGTGGATCAGCGAACCGGCCAAAAAACTTGTCCCCATCCACACCCTGTTTAAAACCTGCTCCACCCACAGTCCATGAACAGGGCATCACCGCGGATTCGCACGGCAGGATCGAGTTATCCACAGTTTCCACAGCAGTTATTAACACTACTAATCCCAAGAAAATGAAATTCCCTCAAACAACAATCTCCTTCCCACTTCCGAGCAGTGCCCAGGCCCGTTCCGGACCGGCACAGCAGACCGGCCCCGCGAACAACACTGATGTAACCCGGGGATGGGAGAAACGCTCACCTTGGGGCTAAGCTGTCTCCAGTGCGTCCGTCCTGGACATCTTTTGTGGTTCCCTGCGGGCCATGAGGCCCGGGGAGGGCGGACGATTCCCTTGTTGACGGAGTTCGGCGTCCCTGCCGAGGTCCGCGGCAGCTTGAGAAGTCTCAGCGGTTTTCAGCACTAACAGCAGCAATGAAAGGCGGCACCCTTCCGTGAAGTTCAGAGTCGAACGGGACGTCCTGGCAGAAGCCGTGACATGGACCGCCCGGTCGTTGTCTCCGCGGCCGCCTGTTCCCGTACTTTCAGGCCTGCTCCTGAAAGCTGAAGCCGGTACCGTCAGCCTCTCGAGCTTCGATTACGAGACCTCCGCGAGGCTCGAAATCCCTGCTGACATCAGCACCGAAGGCACCATCCTGGTTTCGGGCCGCCTGCTCGCGGACATCTGCCGCAGCCTGCCGTCCGCCCCGGTCGAGGTCGAAACCGACGGCAACAAAGTGACACTCACATGCCGCCGAAGCAGCTTCCACCTGGCCACCATGCCCGAGGCTGAATACCCGCCGCTGCCGGCCCTGCCCACCATCAGCGGCACCGTTCCCGGCGATTCGTTCGCCCAGGCGGTGTCCCAGGTGATCATCGCTGCCAGCAAGGACGACACCCTGCCGATCCTGACCGGCGTGCGGATGGAAATCGAGGACGACCTCATCACCCTCCTGGCCACCGACCGCTACCGCCTGGCAATGCGGGAAGTCCCTTGGAAGCCTGTGACTCCCGGCATTTCCACGAGCGCTCTGGTCAAGGCCAAGACCCTTAACGAAGTGGCAAAAACTCTGGGCAGCAGCGGCGACATCAACATCGCCCTCGCCGATGACGACAGCCGGCTGATCGGATTCGAGAGCGGCGGCAGGACTACCACCTCGCTCCTGGTAGATGGCGACTACCCCAAGATCCGTTCGCTTTTCCCGGACTCCACCCCCATCCATGCCACCGTGCAGACCCAAGAGCTGGTCGAAGCCGTCCGCCGCGTCTCGCTCGTGGCCGAACGCAACACCCCTGTCCGGCTCGCCTTCACCCAGGGCCAGCTGCACTTGGACGCGGGCACCGGCGAGGACGCCCAGGCCTCCGAGGAACTCGAAGCCCAGTTGTCCGGCGAGGACATCACTGTGGCCTTCAACCCGCATTACCTGATCGAGGGCCTGAGCGTCATCGAAACCAAGTTCGTGCGGTTCTCCTTCACTACCGCACCCAAGCCGGCCATGATCACAGCGCAGCAGGACGCCGAGGGCGAGGACCAGGGCGACTACCGCTACCTCGTCATGCCCGTCCGGCTGCCCAACTAGCTGACAGTTGGGGCCGTTCTGACCCCTCAAAACGGCCCAACTGTGAGTCAGTTGAGTGACGTCACCACGAAGCACCCAGCGCAGAAAAGAGTTCATCCCGTGCACATCGGACTAATCGGCCTTGGCAAAATGGGCTTCAACATGCGCGAACGCCTGCGCAACGGCGGGATCGAGGTCACCGGCCTTGACCGCAACCCGGACATCACCGACGTCGCCTCTGTGGACGAACTCATCGCCGCCGTTCCGGCGCCGCGGCTCATCTGGGTCATGGTCCCCTCGGGCGACATCACCGATGCCGTCATCGCTGAACTCGGCGCCAAGCTCGACGCCGGCGACCTCGTGATCGACGGCGGCAACTCCCGGTTCACCGAAGACCAGAAACACGGCGCGGCGCTGGCCGAAAAGGGAATCAGCTTTGCGGACTGCGGAGTCTCCGGCGGCGTCTGGGGTCTTAAGAACGGCTATGGCCTCATGGCAGGCGGCGACGCCGCGGACATCGAACGGGCCCTCCCCGTCTTCGACGCGCTCCGTCCCGCCGGCGAACGCGCCGACAGCTTCGTGCACGTCGGCGGCATCGGTGCCGGCCACTACGCCAAGATGGTACACAACGGGATCGAATACGGCCTGATGCAGGCCTACGCGGAAGGCTACGAGCTCCTGGCCGCGAAGGACATCGTCGCCGATCTTCCCGGGACGTTTCGGGCGTGGCAAAAGGGCACCGTTGTGCGCTCCTGGCTCCTGGACCTCATGGTCAAGGCACTGGATGAGGACCCCGGACTGGAATCGATTTCGGACTACGTCGAGGATTCGGGCGAGGGCCGCTGGACCGTCGAGGAAGCGATCGCCAATGCCGTGCCGGCTCCGGCAATCACGGCTGCGCTGTTCGCCAGGTTCTCCTCCCGCGAGGACAACTCGCCGGCCATGAAGATGGTGTCCGCGCTGCGCCACCAGTTTGGCGGCCACGCGACCCGGCCCGCCAAGTAATCCTGCCCGGACAATTTATCTTGCCTGCGAAGTCCTGAATCCCGCGTGTACCTAGAAAAACTCTCGCTCACAGATTTCCGCAGCTACGCGCAGGTCGATCTCAGCCTCGAGCCTGGAGTCACCGTCCTGGTGGGCTCCAACGGGATCGGCAAGACCAACCTGATGGAAGCGATCGGGTATCTTGCCACGCTCAACTCGCACCGCGTCAGCACGGACGGGCCGCTGCTGCGCTTTGGCACCGAGCGGGCGATGATCCGGGCCAAGCTGGTTCGCGGCGATCAGGCCACCGTGCTCGAACTGGAAATCAACGCCTCCAGGGCCAACCGTGGGCGCATCAACCGGAGCAACCCGGTCCGTGCCCGGGACCTGCTTGGCATCTGCCAGACGGTGCTCTTCGCTCCGGAGGACCTGGCGCTGGTCAAGGGCGATCCGTCAAACCGCCGCCGGTTCCTGGATGAACTGCTGGTCAGCCTCATCCCGCGCCACGCCGCGACCAGGAGTGACTATGACCGGGTGCTGAAGCAACGGAACGCGCTGCTCAAATCTGGGCGGACCGGGAAATTCACTGCCGGCCATGAGGCGACGCTCGACGTCTGGGACCAGCACATGGCCCGGGCCGGAGCCGAACTGCTGCACGCGCGCTTGGAGCTTGTGGAGCGCCTGCAACCACACCTGAAAAATGCCTACGCGGAGCTGACCGACGGCTCCAAGGAGGCCGCTGCCGTGTACCGTTCCACGCTGCAGGACACTTTGGACGACGACGGCGCTGCGGCCAGTTCTGGGGCCAGACCTGCGGACGGCGCCGCCACGGAGGCCGGTGTCGTCACCGACGCGGCTGCCGCGCCGGCGGCGGAGGATCTGCGCCTGCTCTCCGTCGAGCAGCTCACCGACCGCTACATCCAGGCCTTTGCCGCATCCCGCCGCAAGGAACTGGAACGGGGCATCTCCCTGGTCGGGCCGCACCGCGACGAGCTTGAGCTGGTGCTGGGATCCGCCCCTGCCAAGGGCTATGCCTCGCACGGGGAAACCTGGTCCATGTGCCTGTCACTGCGCCTGGCCTCCTACTACGTCATGCTCGACGACGCCCGCACCGGGGGGTCGCCTCCGATCCTGATCCTGGACGACGTATTTGCCGAACTTGACGTCCAGCGGCGGCGTAAACTGGCGGCAATAGTATCCGGCGCCGAGCAGGTGCTGGTCACTGCCGCCGTCGAGGCCGATATCCCGGCGGAACTGACCGGCCGGCGGGTGAAGGTCATCCCGGGAGGAATCGATGAGCAGGAAAATCGATGAATAAGGATACCGACGGCGGCCTCCAACCGGGCCGCGACCCCGACGAGATCGACGCCGCGCAGGCCGCACTGAACAGGATGCGCGACGCCGCCGCTGCCCGCGGCGAAATCCGGCGCAAGGCTCCGCCGCGCCCCGGCGCCGCCGCGACAAAACCCGGCCGCACGGCGCGGGGAACCCGCGGATTCTCCCAGTTTCATGGCACCGGCCGGGATCCGCTGGGCCTGGGAAAGGTTGTGGGACGCCTCGTGGCCGAACGCGGCTGGAGCTCGCCGGTGGCCGTCGGCTCCGTCATGGCGCAGTGGGCCGTGCTGGTCGGTCCGGAGATCTCGGCACACTGCACCCCTGAGAGTTTCACGGACACCACCTTGCATGTGCGCACCGATTCCACGGCGTGGGCGACCCAGCTTCGGCTGCTCAGCAGCAGCCTACTGGAGAAATTCCGCACCGACCTGGGTGACGGTGTTGTCACCAGCATCCAGGTGCTCGGACCCGCCGCGCCGAGCTGGCGCAAGGGCCTCCGGACGGTCAACGGCCGCGGGCCCCGCGACACGTACGGTTAACCCTGGCCGCAGAGGCGCGCACCGGATCTGAAGCACTTCTTGCAAAAAACCTTGAAAAATCCGCAAGCGGCGTGTAGGGCGCTCGAACGCCCCGGAGTCGTATAGGCACCCTAGGGCTGGACCCCGAAACCCTTGCAGGGGGAGCCAGCGGCCTCCCAGCGGCACTTTCCTGCCCGTTTGGCGCCCTGGAATGCGGGTTTGGGTCCTATAACACGATAGAATCGGTGGAGATAACTGGGCGCCGGTGAAGCGTTGACTGAGTCCGTTTCCGACGCAATTTCAGCGTGCGGTGGACGGAATCCCAAGTCAGCGGAACACCCGGCGTCGTCAGTGACGTGCCTGTTGGCAGGAGCCTTTTCCACGGAAGAGGCAACGGCCGGCCTTCAACGAACATAGAGGAGTCGAAAGCGCCTGTGGCTAACGACAATGCAGAGATCCCGGCAGTGGAAGACGTAGCGGAAGCGGTAGGGCAAGTGGCGGCGGCAGCGCCGTCGTCGGGGACCGCGACATCGCGCGAATACGGCGCCAGCGACATCACCGTACTTGAAGGCCTGGAAGCTGTCCGGAAACGTCCCGGCATGTACATCGGCTCCACCGGACCCCGTGGTTTGCACCACCTGGTCTACGAGGTGGTGGATAACTCGGTGGATGAGGCCCTGGCCGGGTACTGCACGCACATCGAAATCGTGCTGCAGGCCGACGGCGGCGTGAAGGTGGTCGACAACGGCCGCGGCATCCCCGTGGACATGCACCCCACCGAGCACAAGCCCACCGTGGAAGTCGTCATGACGATCCTGCACGCCGGCGGCAAGTTCGGCGGCGGCGGCTATGCCGTCTCCGGCGGCCTCCACGGCGTCGGCATTTCGGTGGTCAACGCCCTCTCCAGCCGCGTCGACACCGAGGTCCGCCGCCAGGGACACGTCTGGCGGATGTCCTTCGCCGACGGTGGCAAGCCCCAAGGCGGCCTGGTCCAGGGCGAGGAAACCACCGAGACCGGCACCACGCAGACGTTCTACCCGGATGCCACCATCTTCGAGAGCACCTACTTCGACTTTGAAACACTGCGTGCCCGCTTCCAGCAGATGGCCTTCCTTAACAAGGGACTGCGCATCACGCTGACCGACGAGCGCCGTGCTCCGGAGGAACCGTCCGAGGACGACGACCTGGACTTGGACACTGTCCCCACTGAAGGCGAAATCCCCGCGGAATTCCACACCGTGGTCTACCAGTACGACGACGGGCTGCTGGACTACGTCAAGCACCTGAACTCCGGCAAGAAGGTTGATGTAGTCCACGAGGACGTCATCGCCTTCGAGACCGAGGACACGGAACGGCACATCGCCCTGGAAATGGCGATGCAGTGGACCAACGCGTACTCCGAGAGCGTCCACACGTATGCCAACACGATCAACACGCACGAAGGCGGCACCCACGAAGAGGGCTTCCGCGCCGCGATGACCTCGCTCATCAACCGCTACGCGCGGGAGAAAAGCATCATCAAGGAAAAGGACGACAACCTCACCGGCGACGATATCCGCGAGGGCCTGACGGCAGTCATTTCCGTCAAGCTGGCCGAGCCGCAGTTCGAAGGCCAGACCAAGACCAAGCTCGGCAACTCCGAGGTCAAGGGCTTCGTCCAGCGCGTTGTCACCGACGGCCTCGGCGACTGGCTGGAACGCAACCCCGGCCCCGCCCGCGATGTCATCCGGAAGGCCATTTCGGCGGCCCAGGCCCGCATGGCCGCGCGGAAGGCCCGCGACAACGCCCGCCGCAAGAGCCCGCTGGAATCCTTCGGCATGCCGGGCAAGCTCTCGGATTGCTCCTCGAAAGATCCGGCCAAGTGCGAGGTCTACATCGTGGAGGGCGACTCCGCCGGCGGTTCCGCCAAGCGCGGGCGCAACCCGGAGACCCAGGCCATCCTGCCGCTGCGCGGCAAGATCCTGAACGTGGAACGGGCACGGCTGGACAAGGCCCTCGGCAATGCCGAGGTCCAGTCCATGATCACGGCCTTCGGCACGGGAATTGGCGAAGACTTTGACATCGCCAAGCTCCGCTATCACAAGATCGTCCTGATGGCCGATGCCGACGTGGACGGCCAGCACATCACGACGCTGCTGATGACGCTGCTGTTCCGCTACATGCGGCCGCTGATTGAAAACGGCTACGTCTACCTCGCGCAGCCGCCGCTGTACCGGATCAAGTGGTCCAACGCCGCGCACGACTACGTCTACAGCGACCGCGAACGGGACGCCAAGCTGCTCTCCGGCCAGGCCGCCGGCCGCCGTATTCCGAAGGACAACGGGATCCAGCGCTACAAGGGCCTCGGCGAGATGGACTACACAGAGCTTTGGGACACCACCATGGACCCGGACCACCGCACCCTCCTGCAGGTCACCATGGACGATGCCCTCGCCGCGGACCAGACCTTCTCCACCCTGATGGGCGAGGACGTCGAATCCCGCAGAAACTTCATTCAGCAGAACGCCAAGGACGTTCGGTTCCTCGATATCTAGCGGCCAACAGCCCTGAATATTCCCGGACTGATATATACCTGAAACGGAAAATATAGACTATGAGTGACGAAACACCCGAGGTCCCGGCCGGCTCGGCCGCTGGCGAGCCCGTACTTGAAGGCACTGTCCTGGACAGCGATGTGCTGACGGACCGTGTGGAACAGGTGGATCTGCAGACGGAAATGCAGCGCTCCTACCTCGACTACGCCATGGCCGTGATCGTCGGCCGCGCCCTCCCGGATGTCCGGGACGGACTCAAGCCCGTCCACCGCCGCGTGCTGTACGCCATGTTCGACGGCGGCTACCGCCCCGAGCGTTCCTTCAACAAGTGCGCCCGTGTGGTGGGCGAGGTCATGGGCCAGTACCACCCGCACGGCGACACGGCCATCTACGATGCGCTGGTCCGCCTGATCCAGGACTGGACCATGCGCTACCCGTTGGCGCTCGGGCAGGGAAACTTCGGCTCGCCCGGCAACGACGGCGCAGCCGCCCCGAGGTACACCGAAACCAAGATGGCTCCGCTGGCCATGGAAATGGTGCGGGACATCGACGAGGAAACCGTCGATTTCCAAGACAACTACGACGGCAAGAACCAGGAACCCACCATCCTGCCGGCGCGGTTTCCCAACCTCCTGGTCAACGGCTCTTCGGGTATCGCGGTCGGCATGGCCACCAACATCCCGCCGCACAACCTCCGTGAAGTCGCCGACGGCGTGCAGTGGTACCTGTCCAACCCGACAGCCAGCCGCGAGGAACTGCTCGAAGAGCTGCTCCTGCGCATCAAGGGCCCCGACTTCCCGACCGGCGCCACGATCCTGGGCCACAAGGGTATCGAGGATGCCTACCGCACCGGCCGCGGCTCCATCACCATGCGCGCAGTGGTCAGCGTCGAGGAACTCCAGGGACGCACATGCCTGGTGGTCACCGAACTGCCGTACCAGGCCAACCCGGACAACCTGGCCATCAAGATCGCCGAACTGGTCAGGGACGGCAAGATCTCCGGCATCGCCGACCTCCGCGATGAGACCTCGGGCCGCACGGGCCAGCGCCTGGTCATTGTGCTCAAGCGTGACGCCGTGGCCAAGGTGGTGCTGAACAACCTCTACAAGCACACCCAGCTGCAGGACAACTTCGCCGCCAACATGCTCGCCATCGTTGACGGGGTGCCGCGCACGCTCAGCCTCGACGCGTTCATCCGGCACTGGGTCACGCACCAGATGGACGTCATTGCCCGCCGCACCCGGTACCGGCTGCGGAAGGCGGAACAGGAAGCGCACATCCTGAGGGCCCTTCTCAAGGCGCTGGATGCGCTCGATGAGGTCATCGCCCTGATCCGTGCGTCCACCACCACGCAGGCCGCGCGCGACGGGCTGATGGAACTGCTCGCCATCGACGAGCTGCAGGCCACGGCCATCCTGGACATGCAGCTGCGCCGGCTCGCCGCCCTGGAGCGCCAGAAGATCCAGGACCGCCATGCCGAACTCGAGGCCCTGATCGCCGAGTACAACTCGATCCTGGCCTCCGAAGAGCGCCAGCGGGAGATCATCAGCGCGGAACTGGCCGAAATCGTGGCCAAGCACGGCGACGACCGCCGCACCAAGGTGCTCATGGGCTTCGACGGCGACATGTCGATGGAGGACCTGATCCCCGAAGAGGAAATGGTGGTCACCATTACCCGCGGCGGCTACGTCAAGCGCACCCGCAGCGACAACTACCGCTCCCAGCAGCGCGGCGGCAAGGGCATCAAGGGCGCCCAGCTGCGCGGGGACGACGTCGTGGAGCACTTCTTCGTCACCACCACGCACCACTGGCTGCTGTTCTTCACCAACCTGGGCCGGGTCTACCGGGCGAAGGCCTACGAGCTCGCCGAAGCCGGACGCGACGCCAAGGGTCAGCACGTGGCCAACCTGTTGGCCTTCCAGCCGGATGAGCACATCGCCCAAGTGCTGGACCTTCGCGACTATCAGCACGCCCCGTACCTGGTACTTGCCACCAAGCGCGGCCTGGTCAAGAAGACCCGTCTGGAAGATTACGACACCAACCGGTCCGCCGGCGTGATCGCGATCAACCTGCGGGACGGCGACGAGCTCGTCTCGGCCCAGCTGGTCTCCGAAACCGACGACCTCATGCTCGTCTCCCGCAAGGGACAGTCCGTCCGCTTCACCGCGACGGACGATGCGCTGCGCCCGATGGGCCGCGCCACCTCCGGTGTGACCGGCATGAAGTTCCGCGAAGACGACGAACTGCTCGCGGCCGACGTCGTCAAGGACGGCTCATACGTCTTCATCGTCACCGAGGGCGGCTTCGCCAAGCGGACGGCAGTGGAGGAATACCGGCTCCAGGGCCGCGGCGGCCTCGGCATCAAGGTCGGCAAGTACCAGGAGGAGCGCGGGCACCTAGTCGGTGCCCTGATCGTCCAAGAAGAGGATGAAGTCCTGGTGGTCATGGAGGGCGGCAAGGTAGTCCGCTCCTCGGTCACCGGCGTGCCGGCCAAGGGCCGCGACACCATGGGTGTGATCTTTGCCAAGCCGGATAAGAACGACCGCATCATCGCCGTTGCACGCAACAGTGAACGCGGGCTGGAAAGCGAGGAACCAGCCGAAGGCGACAACACAGGTGAAGATACAAGTGACGACGCCGAAAATCGGGCTTCCGCGCCGGATGACGTAACGTTGGCTGAAAATGGCGGATTGCATGACAACTCCGCAACGGCAGAATCAGTACCGGCCCCGGAGTCAGATGAGTCATCAGGCAATGCCGAGCTGGACGAAGACAACACCGGAGGTAACGAGTGAGTAATTCCGACTCATATCCCAAGCCCAGCAGCGGCGTGCGGCAACCCGCAGCCGCACCGCGCGTAGGGGGAGCCCCCTCGCGTCCGCAGCAGCGCCCTGGCGTGTCCGGCGCGGCCGCAGGAACGGGACAGCGTCCACCCGCACCCGGACAGCGCCCAACGGTCCCGGGACAGCGCCCAGCCCAGTCCGGCGGGCAGGGCACAGCCGGGCTGATCAAGCCGGCTCCCAAGGCCAAGGTGCGCCGTGCCAGGCTCCTGGTCAGCAAGGTGGACCCCTGGTCCGTGCTGAAGATGGCCTTCCTGCTCTCCGTGGCGCTGGGAATCGTCACGGTCGTGGCGGCCATCGTGCTTTGGACCGTTTTGGATCTGACTGGGATCTTTGACCAGGTGGACAGCCTGCTAGGGACCCTCGCCGGTTCCGAAGGCGGCGG
The DNA here is from genome assembly GCF_056396305.1 of Arthrobacter sp. 05T420. NCBI lineage: Bacteria > Bacillati > Actinomycetota > Actinomycetes > Micrococcales > Micrococcaceae > Arthrobacter > Arthrobacter sp. 05T420. The sequence goes on from NZ_JBFTLG010000002.1 coordinate 206,325, forward strand.
CTTTGAATTGAAGAAGGTGGCGTCGCTCGGGCAGGTGGCCTCGTTCGCGACCATCATCGCCGTGATCAACGTGGTGCTGCTGACGGCCCTGTCGATGCTTTCGGCGGTGCTGTACAACATTGCGGCGACGCTCGTGGGCGGTATCGGCGTGACCCTCACGGACGACTAAATCCCGCACTTTTCCGCGGAATACCGCGGGAAAAAGCCTCGATTTGAGATCGGGCCGGGATGTGCTGTACAGTCATATCTCGGCCCGATGAGGCATCGGGGCGTATAGCTCAGGCGGTTAGAGCGCTTCGCTGATAACGAAGAGGTCCCAGGTTCAAGTCCTGGTACGCCCACGGAACCAGTACTGGTTCTGATAGAGGTTAGTGAAGGTTCGTCGATGACTGAACCGGAACGGAGTGCATGTGAAGAAGTTGCTGGTTATTGCAGCCACGGTCGCAGGCGTTCTCCTCTACAGGAAAGTGCAGGAATCCGAAGCCCGGAAAGTGATCTGGAGCAATTCAACCGATACGGTTGACTAGCCCGGAAACTGGGAATGGACGCTGGAAATCAGCTCGCCGGACCTAGGGTATGATTGTCGGGTTGCTTCTTATGGGGGCATGGCGCAATTGGTAGCGCACCTGCTTTGCAAGCAGGGGGTTCGGGGTTCGAGTCCCCGTGCCTCCACCATAGGAAAAGCCCTGGACCGCGGAAACGCGGTCCGGGGCTTTTTTCATGCCCTTTTCGCAATCACTCCTTCGGTTTGGCGTAATCAGCCATGCCTTGCCAGTCGATGAACACATAAGGCTCGTCGCCGAGTACCCAGGCATCATGCCCCGGCGGGATGACGCCGAAGTCGCCGGGGCCGAATTCGAGTTCTTCGCCGTCATCCATGACGACTTTGATGCGTCCTGAAATCGTGTAGCCGATATGGCTGGCCATGCAGCTGTCAGTTTTGGCGATCGGCTTGACGTGATCTGACCATTTCCAGCCCGGGAGGAATGTGGCCCGTCCGACCGGGCCGGAGTCCAGGTTGACGAGGTCCACCCGGCCCATCCCCTGGGCAACAGGACGTGATTCTTCGGGATTGTCCAGGCTCTTGCGGATCATTGACGCCATGATGGTCTCCTTCTTCGATGATGGCGAGACCGGGATGTGAGACCGCGACTTAAGGGTGGCACTGGCGTATGTACCGGTCAAGGCGTAGCGGCTGTAAGGGACACGGAGGTCCGCCCCACTAGGGTTGGAACGTGAACTTCTTACTTGCAGCCGTGGGGGTACTCGGCGTGGCCTCGTCCGGGCCGCTCATTGCCGCCACGTTGGGCGCCACGTCGGTCAGTGCCCTGGCCATCGCTTTCTGGCGTAACGCCATCGGAGCAGTGGTGATGGCCGGTCCCGTTGTGGTCCGCAACCCCCGTCAGTTCGCACGGGTGACCGGAGCAGAGTTCCGCTGGTCGCTCGCCGCCGCGGTGGCCCTGGCCCTGCACTTCGCGTGCTTCATTACCTCCCTGCAGCTGACCTCAGTCGCGGCGGCGACGGCGCTGGTGTGTCTTCAGTCAGGCTGGATCGCGATCTTCCAACTCTTCCGGGGAGTCCGGCACCGCTGGCCGGTGTTGGTAGGGCTGGGGCTCGCCTTCGGCGGTGTCGTGGCGATCACCGGTTTTGATATGGGCACCTCACCCGGAGCTCTCGTAGGCGATCTCCTGGCCGTGGCAGGCGGCGCCCTCGCGGGCATCTACACGCTCGCCGGAGGCAAGGCGCGGCAGAGCCTGGGCACCGGGGTCTACACGACCCTGTGCTACGGCATGTGCGCCGCGATTGTGGCGGGGATGGCCCTGTTGGCTGGGCAGCCGCTGGCCGGGTTCGAAGCCACCGGTTGGCTGGGGATCCTCGCGATCACCGTGTGCGCACAGCTGGTGGGGCACACCGCGTTCAACTATCTGCTGGCAACCATGAGCCCGCTGCTGGTGTCCATGATTATCCTGCTGGAAATCCCCGGAGCGGCGCTTTTGGCTGCGGCCTTCCTGGGCGAGACGCTCCCGGCCGGGACCTATGCCGGACTGGCCATGATCCTGGTGGGGCTCGCCGTCGTGGTCCTTGGACAGCGCGGCTCACGCTCCGCCCGGAGCATGGCCGAGGGGCACACTGCAGAGGGGCCCGGTCCGGAGCGGCTGGCGGAGCTCGGCACGGACTAGGCCGGCTGGGCCGCGAATTTTTGGCGGCGCCTCGTGGCCGTGGTGGTGGGGCGGGCTATTGGCCGCCGCGGCGGGCTGGCTGGGGTGCGTTCACCGTGTGAATGGCGCGGAGCAATTTTGCCGGGAAATAGACCGAGAAGAAGACCACCATGGGTGCCTTCAGTGCCATCTTCTTGACGTTGTGGGCCTTGTAGGTTCGGTCAAAGCGCGTCACGTAGTAGCGGTAATCCCGCGGGGAGTCCTCGAGCCGCCGGGCCGACATGCCCGAGATCATCTGCGGCCAGTACTGGATCCGGAGTTCGTGGTCGGCCAGGTGCAGCGAAAGATCGATGTCCTCGTGCATCTCGTCCTGCTCGTCCAGGCAGGCTTCTGCACGGATGGTTTCCCAGGCCGAGCGGCGAAGCGCCATGTTGGAGCCGAAGAGAAAGTGATACTGGTGCTTGGCAAGTCTGAGCATTAGCTGACGCATTTTGTCGTCCGCCTTGAGCCCAAACCGGCGCATGGGCATGTCGTAGTAGACCACCGGCCCGGTCGCGGCGTGCACAGACTCGTCACCGAAGGCGTTCTGTACCTGCTCTACCCAATCCGGTTCCAGGACGGAATCGGCGTCGATCCGGCCGAGGATGTCGCCCGTGGCGTGGTCCAGGCCAAAATTACGGGTGGGGATAAGTCCCTGATCGCGGTTTTGGCTGAGCAGGACGATGGGACTCTCCGGGTACTCCAGCTGCATCTGCCGCACGATTTCCGCCGTGCGGTCCTTGGACAGGTTGTCCACCACAATGATTTCGTGGGCAGGCACAGACTGATATACCGCGGCGATCAGACACTGCCGGATGACACTTTCCTCGTTGTACGCCGGGATCACAATAGATACAGCCGGTGGCGGAGCAGTAAGCAAGGCATCCTGAGGTGATCTATGGGGTGACATCACCACAAATTTAGCATCTAGCCTGCACTTTGAAGGGAGACCGCGACGAGCCTCCACGCTCCGTGCAAAAGCAGCCGCGTGAAACCTATCGTTTAAAACAAAGGGAGGGATCCCGCCGTAGCGGAATCCCTCCCTGGGAAAATGCAGGACACCTGCCGGCTGCCGGGCGGCCCTTGGCAGGGTCGCGGCTCAGCCGGCCTGTGCCAGCCGGAGCTACTGGCCCGGCTTGTTTGCCCCGTTATTCAGGTTGGCCGCAATGTTGCGGACGGCCGTCTTGGCATCGGTGGCAACCTTGGCGGCAGTCTTCGCGGTGTCGTCGGCAGTGTCCTTGGCCGCTTCTGACGCCTTGTCCGCCGCGGCAGCTACGGAATCGGAAGCCTTGGCCGATGCCTCGGCGGCAGTGTCCGCTGCCGCAACAGCCGCGGAGCCTGCCTTGTCGGCGGCGTCCTTCAGCGTTTCGCTGGCAGGGGCGGCAGGGGCAGGCGTCACCGGCGTCGGTACCTTCCAGGGGTCCTCTACAGGCCGGGAAGCCTTCCAGGCTGCGGCACCGGCGGCGACTGCGGCAGCGATGATGCCGAAGATCAGCAGGCCGCGGTGCTTGGATTTCTGCTGCTTGGCGAGCTTCGCATTGGCCGTCTTGCTAGCTTCGGTGGCGGCCGCTTTGATGTTCTTTCCGGCCTTCTTGGCATGTCCCTTGGCAGTCTGGGCCTGTGCCTGGACGCCGTGGACCACGCCGGAATCTACAAGCTTCTGTGCGACGGCGTCCACGTGGGCCGGAGCGTTTTCCAGCGTGCGGTGGACGGCCACGGAAGCCTGTCCGATCTGGTCGGAAAGCCTGGGCAGGTACTCGACTACCACCCGGTCCCGTGCGTTGAGGATCACCGGTGCCGCCTTGTCTACAGCCTCGTGCAGTCGCGGAGTCGCGCTTTCCGCTGCGTCGTGGATCTTCGGCGCAAGCTGGGCCAAGCCATCCTGGAGGCGCGGGGTGACGGTGGCAACGCCGCCGGCCAGATTGTGGGCCGCCGACTTGAGCCCCTCCTGGATTTTGGGAGAGGCTGTATCCAGCCCATGCTGCAGGCGGGGAACAGCCCAGTTCACGGCAGCCTCAACCCGCGGTGCCGCCCAATCCTTGGCGCTGTCTACTCCGGTGCTGACTGACTGCTCCAGGTCACGGGCAATACGATCCGTTTTCTTCACAACTACCTCCCGATTAATGTGACGGTTCTGCTGTTAGCCTACGTGTCTAGGAACGCACCGGCTATTCTTCAGACCGATTTCCAGTGGATTTCACCCAGCGCGGAACTGACTGTGCGGCCCTACGTGGGCGGAGCCGTCATGGAAGAATAGGCCCCATGACTGCCAACGCAACCGCAAAAGCCACTATCCACACGAGCCTCGGCGACATCGTCGTCAACCTCTATGGCAACCACGCGCCGAAGACCGTCGACAACTTCGTCGGGCTGGCCACCGGTGAGAAGGCCTGGACCCATCCGGAAACGGGCGAGGACAAGACCGGCACGCCGCTCTACAACGGCACCATCTTCCACCGCATCATCAAGGACTTCATGATCCAGGCCGGAGATCCCCTGGGCCGCGGCACCGGTGGACCGGGCTACAAGTTCGACGATGAAATCCACCCGGAACTGACTTTCAACGAGCCGTACAAGCTGGCCATGGCCAACGCCGGGGTCCAGATGGGGCGCGGCACCAACGGTTCGCAGTTCTTCATCACCACCATCCCCACCGGCTGGCTGCAGGGCAAGCACAGCATCTTCGGTGAAGTTGCCGATGAGGACTCCAAGAAGGTCGTCGACGCGATCGAAGGCGTCCGCACCGGCATGGGCGACCGCCCTGTCGAGGACGTCACCATCAACAGCATTGATATCGAACAGCTCTAACCCCACACCATGAGCTACGGAGTTCCGGCGGCAGAGCCGTCCGCAGAGGTCCCGGTATGCCCCAGGCACCCGGACCGGCCCGCCTATGTGCGCTGCCAGCGGTGCGGGCGCCCTGCGTGCCCCGACTGCCAGCGGGCGGCCGCCGTCGGATTCCAATGCGTTGATTGTGTTAACGAAACCAAACGCACGACGCCGACAGCCCGGACCGTCTACGGCGGCGCCGTGACCGCCGGCAAACCCGTGGTCACTTACGTGATCATCGGGCTGTGCGCCCTTGTCTATGCACTGCAGTGGATAGTTCCCAACGACGGGATCTATCAGCAACTGGCGTACGCTCCCGCCCTGACCGACGTTGAACCGTGGCGGCTGCTCACCTCGGCGTTCCTGCACTCGCAGGGATTCCTGCTCCACATCGTCCTGAACATGTATACGTTGTGGATTTTCGGCCAGATCCTTGAGCCGCTCCTTGGCTATGCACGCTTCTTGGCCATCTACCTGCTCTCGGCCGTCGGCGGCTCGGTCGGGTTCCTCCTGCTGACCCCGGTGTACCCCGTGAATGGCCCCGTGGGTCTCGTGGGCGCCTCCGGCGCTATCTTCGGTTTGTTTGGCGCGCTGCTGGTGGTCCAGCGGCAGCGCGGCGGGGAAGTCCGCCAACTCATTGTCCTGATCGCCATCAACGGCGTCATCGGCTTCATGGTGCCCCAGATTGCCTGGCAGGCCCATCTCGGCGGCCTCGTCACCGGTGCCCTGAGCGCTGCAGTCATTGCCTATACCCCCCGCGGCCCCCGGCAGACCCTCCTGCAGGCCATCGGCCTTGCCGGGGTCCTTGCCCTTGTGATCGTCGTGTCCGTCGTCCGGATGGCCGGCGCCAGCGCCTAGTCCGCTCCTTAGCCTGCGCCTGCCGGTGTCCCGGCCCGATTTAGCAATCTAGTTTTTTGGTGTCCGCCCCGCCGTTCACTCTCCCCTTAGGTCCCCTCCTCGCTTCCCAGAGGTGGGGACCTAAGCGCGCGGTCCCGGGCCGAGCCCATCGCCGGCATTCATTCCCACGCCCGAATTCACAGGGGCGGCCCGAAAAGTTTTCCACAAGGGTTATCCACATTGTTAATAACTTACAACCGTGTAGTTCACGGTGGCCACCCGGGTCTGACCGCCCGGGCTGGCGATTTTGCCGTGGTCAAGTGCTGCGGCCGGCCTGATCTCCACACCTGTGGATAACTTCTGTGGGCTGCCCTGTGAGTAAGTGGACAACTTTGCTCCGCGAGCCCGCGCCTTCCGCCGGCCGGAACCCCGTCTTGCCCTGTCTTCGTCGCGGCAAGTGTCGCGGCGTCTACGTCGCACTGCCCCTGCTCCATGGCATGCCTGCTGCTGGCCGGATGGGAGCGCCACAGGGGCCGCCCATAGGTATGTACGGTCCTGGGACGGCCGCTGGGGACAGCCGCTGTGTGTTTCAACAGGGTTATTCACAGTGTTAATAACTTGATGGTTGGAGTCTCCGGGGGAACTAACCCGGCTCATGGCCCCACAGCGGGGTCGCGGCCCGCAATCTCTCCCTGTTATCCCCAGCTGTGGATAACTTGTGGGTAGCGGGGTGTTATTAAGTGGATAACTCATCCGTTGCCTTGCCGGCCCGGGCGGGCGGCTTCAGTCGGGGACCGGGCCGCCAAAGGAGGACGACGCAGCACCACGCGAGTTCTGCCTGGGCCCAGTTGATGGCCTGCCGTACTTCTCCACAGGCAATCCACACTGTTAATAACTTACAACCCTGTAATTCGACTCCCGCCGGGAATCTCACCATCCGCACGGGGCCCGGCTGTGGCCTTTAAGCCGAGCCGATACGCGCGAGGACCCGGGAACTTATGAACAATGTGGATAAGTTTCCCCAGACTTGTACACAGCTGTGGATAAAGTCGGGTCGCCCATCCAACCCGGCCGTCAGTGCGGCCAGACGCCCGACGTTCCGCGCCGGTGGCTGTCCAGCAGATGGGTGTCCACCATTCCGATAGCCTCCATGAGCGCGAACATCGTGGTGGGCCCGACGAAGGCGAAGCCCTTCTTGCGCAGAGCCTTCGAGAGCGCAATGGACTCGGCCGAGGTGGTGGGGACCTGGTCGAGGGAGCTGGGCCGGGGGGTGGCAGTAGGCTGGAACCCCCACACGAAGTCGACCAGGCCGCCGTCGTCCCTCAGCGCCAGAGTAGCCCGTGCATTGGTGATGGTTGCCAGGATCTTTAGCCGGTTCCGGACGATCCCGGCGTCCAGCATGAGCCGCTCCACATCGGCGTCCGTGAACAGGGCCACGAGTTCCGGGTCGAAGTCCTTGAACGCCGCGCGGAAAGCAGGACGCTTGCGCAGAATCGTGGCCCAGGACAGCCCCGCCTGAAACCCCTCGAGGCTGATCCGTTCGTAAAGGCCCTGCTCATCCCGGACCGGCATGCCCCACTCGTTGTCGTAGTACTCGCGGAGCATGGGATCCACCGACGCCCACGCCGGCCGCGCCAGTCCGTCGTCGCCAATGGTTGAGCCGCTTACTGCCGGGGTCATCTGGATTCCTTCGCTGGGGCCGGGATTGGTGTCGGGGTTTAACGACGGCGGGCCGGCACACTGTGTGTACCGGCCCGTCAGGGAAATTGCGCCGCGGGGCCTTGTTCAGGAACGCCAGCGCGTGGTCATCAGGAAGCCGATGATCGCGATTCCGAATCCGGCGACGATGTTCCACGAGGCCCAAGCCTGAACGGGGAAGGCGCCCTCGGTGATGTAGAACGTGATGATCCACAGCAGGCCAATGATCATCAGGCCAAACATGACGGGCTTGAACCAGACCGGATTGGGCTTGTAGGCCTCCGCAGCAGAAGTCTGCGGGGGCACATGGGCAGTCCTTTTACGCGGCTTCGACTCGGGCACTGATCCTCCTTGGCGGGCTGGAACAAGAGCGGCAACGTGGCTTGATATCCTGCAGGAAGTGAGCCCCGCCGGCCAAAGCGCTCTTGGTCAGGTTTGAATTCTTTTATCGGAGCCAATTCTAGCTGTAGTTCCGGACACACCGTGGACTCCGCAATCGCCTGAAGGAGAACCCGCCGTGCTGCACTTGGAGCAGGGATCCGGCCCGGCGGCCCGCAGCCGCCGCAGTCCGCTCCTGCGCGGCGTCCGGATCGCGGGCGAGCTGCTCATAAGTGTCGGCGTCATTCTCCTGCTCTTTGTGGCGTGGCAGTTGTGCTGGACGAATGTGGCCTCCGATGCCCGGCAGCGCGACGTCGTGAAGGACTTTGCCCGCGGGACGTTAGACGGCAACGGCCCGGCGGCCACTGCCCCCGGGGCCGCCGTGGTGCCCAAGCCCGGTGCTGCCCCCGAGCCGGCAGAGGGCGCGACAATCGGCATTCTGTATGTCCCCCGGTTCGGCTCCGGATACACGCGTCCCATCGTTCAGGGAACCACGCCGGCGGTCTTGGACACCCTGGGCATCGGGCACTACCAGGGCACGGCAATGCCGGGGGCCGCGGGAAACTTCGCCGTGGCCGGCCACCGGCAGACCCACGGGGCAGTCCTGGACCATATCGACGCCTTGGTGCCCGGGGACCGGATCTACGTTCAGACCCGCGAGGGCTACTATGTCTACGTGTTCCGGAACAGCCAGACAGTCCTCCCCTCGCGGACCGATGTACTGTTGCCGGTGCCGACGCGGCCGGGCGCCGCGCCGACGGATAGCTACCTGACCCTGACGAGCTGCAACCCGCGGTTCGGTTCCCAGGAACGCTTTGTGGCCTACGCACTGCTGGCGCGGTGGCAACCTGTTTCCGCGGGCCCGCCGGCTGAAATTGCGCAGGCGGTCCGCGCGGCCAGGGAAGGCTGACGGATGTATGGCTGGCTTTTCCGCCACCTTCCCGGTCCCTTGTGGCTCAGGATTGCGACTGCGCTGGTGCTGGCGGCCGGAGCACTGGTATTGATGGTTCAGTTCCTTTTTCCCTGGTTGGCACAATTTACCCAGTTAACAGACTCAACGATTGGTTCAGCAAAGCACCCATGAGTACAACCAAGATCCTGGTCGTAGACAACTACGACAGCTTTGTCTACACCCTGGTCGGCTATCTCCAGGAACTCGGTGCCGAGACCACCGTGGTCCGCAACGACGACGTCACGCTCGCCGAGGCGATTGAAATGGCCGAGGCACGGGACGGTGTCCTCATCTCTCCCGGGCCGGGGAATCCCGCCGGGGCCGGTGTCTGCATTGAGCTGATCAAATGGTGCGGCGGCCATGACAAGCCCATGCTGGGTGTGTGCCTGGGCCACCAGGCGCTGGCGGAGGCCTACGGCGGAACAGTGACGCACGCTCCCGAGCTGATGCACGGCAAGACCTCCCTCGTCGAACACCACGGAACCAGCGTGTTTGCCGGGCTGCCCTCCCCGCTCACGGCCACCCGTTACCATTCGCTGGCCGCCGTCCGCGAGAGCATCCCGGCTGTCCTGGAGATCACCGCGGAAACGGGCACGGGCGTTGTGATGGGCCTGCAGCACCGCACCGCACCGCTGTGCGGTGTCCAGTTCCACCCGGAATCTGTCCTGACCGAAGGCGGCTACCAAATGCTGGGCAACTGGCTTGAGTCGCTGGGCATGGCCGGCGCCGCTGAACGGGCAGCGGACCTGAGCCCGCTCATCAAGCACTGACCCGACCGGCCTAGGGGAACAGTCCTTCCAGGACCGCGTCCTCCTTGGACGTGGTCTTGGTGGGAGTCGGCGTGGGCGTGGGCGTCGGTGCCGGGGGCGGCGCTGGTGCCTTCGCCACGGTCACGGCGATGGTCTTGCCCTGTTCCACGAGCGAATCCGCGGCATCGGACTGGCCTGTCACCTTTCCCGGGGCCACCTGGGAATTCTCCACTTCGGTGACGTTGAGCTTCAGGCCCTGCGCCGTCAGTTTCGCCTCCGCCTCCGCCCGCGGGAGCCCGATCAGCTGCGGCACAGCCACCTTCCCGGTGGAGACGACGATTTCGACGGCGCCCGCGACGGCCACGATTTGGCCCGGGGCCGGGTTCGTGGTGATGACGATGCCGACCGGGACCGTGGGGTTGTTGGACATCTTCGTGGTGAGGGAACCCGTCAGTCCTGTCTGGTGCAGGAGATCGCGTGCCGCCGCCTCCGTCCGGCCGGGCAGGTCCGTGGGGATGGTGATGGCGCTGGGTCCTTCGGAAATGTTGAGGACGATGTCCGAGTTGGCGTCCATGGAACTTCCCGATGCCGGCACGGTGCCAATGGCGGTGCCCTTGGGGATGCTCTCGTGCTGCAGCCGTTGAAGCTGTGGCTTGAAGCCGGCGTTGTACAGCCTCTGCAGGGCTTCTGATTCCGTCAGGGACGTCACCGTGGGAACCAAGACCTTGGTTGCCTGCGGCGGGGCCTGATTCATAATGTTGTACAGCCACAATCCGCCCCCGGCCAGTACCAGCAGCGTGAGGACCACGAGCGTCGCGATCCAGGTACGGCGGCGCGACTTCTGGCGTGGAGAGTGCTCGCGTTCGACCGGCAGCGCCAGGGGCAGGCTGCCGGTGTCCGCCGTGCCATAGAGTTCGGTGCCTGCAGGCGGCAGCAACTGCTCGTCGTCGGGCGTTTCCTCGGCGGGCCGGAGCCGGCCGCCGGGCGAATCGTCGAGGAACTTGGCCCCGGTCAGGGAGAACGCTGCTGTGGGCGCCAAGGGGTCATGCCGGGGAACGGCGTTGGTGGGGTCGGTGGGGGCCTCGCTGGCGGCCGGTGCCATCACTGGAACGCCACTGCGTGCGGCCCGGAGGGCACGGCGGAATGCGGCCGCGTCCTGGAAACGGTCCGCGCGGTTCTTTTGCAGGGCCTTCATTAACACGCTGTCCAGCGCTTCGGAGACATCGGGGTTCAGGCTGCTGGCGGGCTCGGGGATCTCCCGAACGTGCTGGTAGGCCACGGAGACGGGACTGTCGCCGATGAACGGCGGCCGGCCGGCCAGCATTTCATAGAGAAGGCAACCTGCGGAGTAGAGATCGCTCCGCGCGTCGACGGTTTCGCCCCGTGCCTGTTCGGGGGACAGGTACTGGGCTGTGCCCACGACGGCCTGCGTCTGCGTCATGGTGGCCGACGAGTCCGCCATGGCGCGGGCGATCCCGAAGTCCATGACCTTGACGCTGTTCGAATCCGGGCAAAACATCACGTTGGCGGGCTTGATATCGCGGTGCACGATTCCGGCCTTGTGACTGTAATCGAGCGCAGACAGCACACCGAGGGTGAAGTCGATCGCCTGATCGATGGTGACATCCTTGGCCCGCACCATGTCGCGGATCGTCTTGCCGGAAACGAATTCCATCACGATGTAGGGCACCCGGACGCTGTCATTGTGGTCACCGGGGACCGCGTGGTCCCCGGTGTCGAAGACAGCCACAATCGAAGGGTGGTTGAGTGCCGCGACCGCCTGGGCCTCGCGTTTGAACCGGGCCTGGAACTGTGGATCTCTGGCCAGGTCGGGGCGGAGCAGCTTGACGGCCACGGTGCGTCCCAGCCGGGTATCGACGCCGCGGAAAACATCCGCCATGCCGCCACGGCCGATCAGCTCACCCAGCTCATAGCGCCCGCTGAGGACGCGCTGCGTGTTCGCCGGGCGTTCCTCCCTGTGCGACGGAGTGCGGGGTGTATTGCTCATGATTGTTTAGGGTCCGGACTTGGTAGGTGACGGTGTTGAGGCGGCGGCTTCGGCCAGGTGGTAGGTCACGACGCTGCCGGCCGTCACCTTGGACCCGGAAGGAGGCGACGAGCTCACGAAAGTGCCCGGATCTTCGTTCTTGTCCGTGGGACTGACGTCGGCCCCCTTGGCCCACCGCAGCCCGGCGTCCTGGATGGCCTGCTGGACCTTAGCCTCGCTTGCGCCTGCCTTGATGGACGGGACGGAAACCATTTCCGGTCCCTTGGAGTAACTGACGGTGATGGTGTCCCCGGGCTGGACCGCACCGGAGGGATCAATGTTGGTGACCGTGCCCGGCGTCGCGTCGTTGACAACCTCGGCGCCGGTGACTTGCAGCCCCTTGCCAATCAGTTCGTTGCGGACGTCGTTGTATGGCCGCCCCAGATAGGCATCCGGAATCAGGTTGATGGCTGCCGGAGTGGACTGCGTGGGTGTCGCTGAGCTGGCGGTGGGGGTGGGGGTCTCTGAGGGGGTCGCGGACGGCGCCGAGGGGGTGGCACTGCTGGGCTTTGCGATGCTGGACGTGGCACCGGTGGTTGCCGGCGCCTGCGAGGGGAAGATATTGCCGGCCTGGCTCAAGACCACGCCGGCCAGGACGAACACCACCAGCAAGATCAGCGCAATGAGCGGCCAGGTCCACGGGCTACGTCCGCGGCGCTTCGGCTCCTCCTCCGGTTCGTCGTAGTCTTCGTCCTCTTCTTCCTGCACCCAGGTCCGCTCGGCGGCCAGGGCATCGGCGCGGTTGAGCGCGTTGCGGGCACCGTAGCCGCTGGCGGCGGCCGCACCGGCGGCCAGGCCGGCCGCGGCGCCGGCGCCGGCTGCGCCAACGACGGGCAGCGCGGACGTTGCGGACGTCGATTTGGCCTCCGCTGCGCTGGAGCCAATGACGCTGGTGGCCGCCGTGGGGACGTCGACGGGGGCCGTGATGGGGCCCGTGGCTGCCTCGAAAAGCAGCATGCCCGGCACGGCCGCGTGCGCGGCGGCGATATCACCGTTGCGGATGGCCTCGGCTGCCTCGGACAGCTTGATGGCGTCGGCCGGGCGGTTCTTCGGATCCTTTGCCAGCATGGACATCAGCAGGGCGCGGACCGGCCGGGGCAGCGTGTCCGGCAGCGGCGGCGGCGCATCGTTGACCTGGGCCAGCGCGATGGCGATCTGGGATTCCCCGGAGAACGGCCGGTGGCCCGTGAGGCACTCGTAGCCGATCACGCCAAGAGAGTAGATGTCCGAGGCACCGGTGGCTGTCTGCCCCGTGGCCTGTTCCGGTGCCAGATACTGGGCGGTTCCCATCACCTGGCCGGTCTGGGTCAGCGGAACCTGGTCGGCCAGGCGTGCGATGCCGAAGTCGGTGACCTTGACGCGGCCGTCCGGGGTGATGAGCAGGTTCCCCGGCTTGATGTCGCGGTGCACCAGGCCCTGCGCGTGGGCGACGGCCAGGGCACGCGCCGTCTGCGCCATCATCGAAAGGGTGCGGTCCGGGGAAAGCACCTGTTCGTGCTCGATAATGCTGCTCAGCGGCTGGCCAGGGACCAGTTCCATGACCAGGTAGGCCGAGCCCTCCTCCTCGCCGTAATCGAAGACGTTGGCGATGCCCACGTGGTTCAGGAGGGCGGTATGGCGGGCCTCGGCGCGGAAGCGCTGAAGAAATCCGGGATCACCCGTGTATTCCTCCTTGAGCACCTTGATGGCGACAATGCGGCCAAGGATCAGGTCTTTGGCTTTCCAGACTTCTCCCATGCCGCCGATCGCAATGCGCGTGGTCAGCTGGAATCTGCCGCCGAGGGTGATTCCCGAAGTAGGCCTCACTTATTCAACACCGCCTCAAAAATCTTCTTCGCGTTCGGACTGGTTAGGTTTGCGCCAGTGGTGATATCTACGCCTTCCATGACGATGGTGACAGCCACTTGCGGGTCATTTGCCGGGGCAAACCCGGTAAACCATGAGTTGTTCAGGCCGTTGCCGAGTTCCGCGGTACCGGTCTTGCCGGCTACCGGGACACCGGGCACGGCGGCCCTGCTGGCGATGCCGTCGTCGACGACGCTGACCATCCACTCGTTGATCTGCCGCGCGATCTCCGGGGTCGTGGCGGTGCGCAGAGCCTGGGGTTTCGGTTCGCTGATCGCCCGCAGGTCAGGGGCGCGCACCGCCTTGATCAGGTTCGGCTGCATCTGCACTCCGTCGTTGGCGATTGCCGCCGTCATCGTGTTGATCTGGAGCGGAGTGGCCCGGACGTCGCGCTGGCCAATCGAGGACTGCGCCAGCCCGGCGTCGTCCAGCGGTTCGCTCGGGAAGAAGCTCGCCGCGTGGTCCAGCTTCAGCTGGTCGCCGAAGTCCTGTCCGAAGCCGAACTTCTCTGCCTGGTCCCCAATGGCCTTCTGCCCCAGGTCCGTGGCGATGCTGGCGAAGGGCGTGTTGCAGGACTGTTGCAGGGAAAACGCGAACGACGCCGTGGTGCGGGTATAGCAGTTGCCGCCCGCGTAGTTGGGGAGCTTGTAATCGATGCCGGGGAATGACATCTCCGCCGGGTTGGGCAGGACGCTGTCCTTGTTGTACTTGCCCGAGTTCAGCGCCGCGGCCGTGTCAATGAGTTTGAAGACCGATCCAGGCGCCAGCAGGGCGCCAGTGGGGCCGCTGACGTTCTGGTTCAGGTTAATTCCGGGAACCTTGTTCAGTTCGGTGTAATTGGCCTGTTCGGCAGCCGGATCCTGGGTGGCAATCAGGTTGGGGTCATAGGACGGTTTGGAGACCATGGCCAGGATCGCGCCGGTCTTCGGGTTGGTGACCACGATCGAACCGCGCTGGCCGTCGGGGATGAGGTCGTAGGCCAGCTTTTGGATCTTGGGGTCCAGGGTCAGCTCTACGGACGCGCCCTTGGGCTGGTTGCCGAGGAACAATTGGCCCACCCGGTCGAGGAACTGCTGGTCCGAGCTGCCTGCCAGTTCGTCGTTCATCGACTTCTCAAGCCCGGTGAGGCCGTAGTTTTTGGAGAAGTATCCGGTGATGCCCGCATAGAGCTCGGGCTGGGAGTAGGTCCGCTGGAATTTGCAGCTCTCCGTGGCAGGAACAGACTCCGCCACCGGGGTGCCGCCGACAATGATTGCGCCGCGGTCGTTGCAGTAGTTCTGCAAGATGGCGCGCCTGTTCCAGGCATTGGCTTTGAGCTCGTCTGCGCCAACCACTTGCACGTAACTGAGCGCACCGAAGACCAGCACGAACATCGCGATGGCGGCGATCCATGAATTGCGGATGGCCTGGTTCACAGCTGTTTCACCGCCTCGGTGGGTGCGTCTGGACTGGTTCGGGGATCCGGTGCCGGTTTGGAGGGCAGCACGGGGAAGTTTTTGCGGATACCCGGTTCCTGGCCGGGCGGCAGCGGTGTCGTATCCACCGGACCGCGCGCGGTGTGCGAAATCATGAGCAGCAAGCCCACAATGATCCAGTTCGCCAAGAGTGAGGACCCGCCGGCGGCGAGGAACGGCGTCGTGAGTCCGGTCAGCGGGATGAGGCGCGTGACGCCGCCAATCACCACAAAGCACTGCAGCGCGATCGCGAAGGAGAGCCCGGTGGCGAGCAGCTTGCCGAACGCGTCGCGGGTGCCCAGTGCGGCGCGGAAGCCCCGCGTGAACAGCAGCAGGTACATCAGGACGATCGCGAAGACACCGATCAGCCCGAGTTCCTCACCGAAGGAGGCGATGATCATGTCACTGTTGGCAAACGGGACCAGGTTGGGCCGGCCCTGGCCGAGGCCGGTGCCCACCAGACCGCCGTTGGCCATGCCAAACAGGCCTTCGACGATTTGGAGGCTGCCACCGAACTGCCGTCCGTAGACCTCATCGGTGAAGGCATTGATCCAGCCGTCGATCCGCAGCGCGACGTGGGAAAAGACGCGGGCTGCCACGAAGCCGCCCACCACAATCAGAATCAGACCGATGATCACCCAGCTGATGCGGCTCGTGGCGACGTAGATCATCACCAGGAACAGACCGAAGAACAGGATCGAGGAGCCGAGGTCGCGCTGGAAGACCAGTACGCCGATGCTCACGAGCCACGCGGTGATCATGGGGCCCATGTCCTTAAACCGGGGGAACTGCACGGGGCCGATCTTCCGGCCTGCCAGCAGGATCAGGTCACGGTTCGAGGACAGGTACCCGGCAAAGAAGATGGCAAGCGTGATCTTGGCAATTTCACCGGGCTGGAAAGTCATGGAGCCGATCTTGATCCAGACGCTGGCGCCGAGGACCTCCCCAGCCGAGATACCGGGAACCAGCGGCAGGATCAGGAGCACGGCGCTGACGGCCAGCGAAATGTAGGTGAAGCGTCGCAGGATCCGGTGGTCCTTGAGGAACCAGATGACCGCAATCGCGACCGCCATGGCAACCAGTGTCCAGCGGAGCTGGTTGTTGCCGGTGTCCTCGCCCACCCTGTCCAGACGGTGGATCATGGCCAAACCCAGCCCGTTAAGGGCCACCACGAGCGGAAGTATTACCGGGTCGGCATATTTTGCGCGGATCCGCAGAACCACGTGAAATGCCAACGCAGCTGCCGCCAGCAGGCTGGATTGGAACCAGAAATCGGTATCGAACGCTTTTTGCCGGTCCACGCCCACTAGGGCCTGGGCGCCAATACCGACCGCGAGGGCAAGGACAAGGAGGACCAGCTCCACGTTACGTCGTGGCCTGGGCACGGGGTCGATGGGTGTCATTTGTCCCCCTCGCAATTCGTAGTCGGGGTGGCGGAGGGTGAAGGTTTGGCCGTCCCTGCGGAGGCCGAGGTGCTTGGTTTGGCCGTCCCTGCGGAGGCCGTGGCGCTTGGTTTGGCCGTCCCTGCGGAGGCCGAGGTGCTTGGTTTGGCCGTCCCTGCGGAGGCCGTGGCGCTTGGTTTGGCCGTTGCACCGGGGGTGGCACCGGCTGCCGTCGCTGTGGGGGACGGGGTGAGGCATTCATCCACCGGGGCGGTGGTGCCGGTGCGTTCCAGATTTTTGACGATCCGCTGCGCGTCGTAAAGATCGCGCGCCGGCACTGTCTGCAGCACCCGCTGCTGCGAAAATTCGGGAAGGTCGGACATCTTGATATCGGTCACCGCTTCGAGGGTGGAAAGCTGGATGGGCCCGAGGCGCTGGGAGACGCCGTTGAAGATGGCCACATGCTGATCGTGCTCGCCGATGTAGTAGCGCGTCTGCGTCCAGGCGTAGCCAAGCCACAGTCCGATGCCCAGCAGCGCGACGATCGCGGCGGCAATGGACACCGTGAGCCACCGCCGCGGCCGTCCGGTGGCCCTGAAGTCGTCGGTGTCCTCCCGGTCCTGTTCCGACTTGTGCGTCAGGACGGTGGCCGCGCGCCGGGCCACGGTGCGTCCGGCGATTGACGGAATGGACCCCGATTCCGCTGCTGCGGCGGCGGCCCCGACGAGTTCGTGGGGGCGCATGGAAAGCTCTTCACGCAGGACTTCGGCCGAGAGGTGTTCGCCCAAGTGCGGGTCGGTGGTGGTCTCTGGTTCCTTGCTTCCGGCATCCTCCTGCGCGGCAGCGGCCGGCGTGCCGTCAGCCGAGGCCCCAGCAGGGGCAGGGTCGGTGGCCGGCCGGCCCGATCCACCCCCGGCCGCGCCCTGCGCGGCGGGCCCGGCGTCGTCCTTTTTCCCGGACTCGCCGGCAGGCTTCGCGGCACCAAAGGTGCTGCCGGTCAGCGCTCCGGCTGCGGCGCCGGGCGTCGAGGTCCCGGTGGCCGGCGCGGGCACGACGTCGACGGCGGCGGTCCGGACGTCATCGCGAGTCGGCTCGGCGATGTCGAGCACCACCACCGTCACGTTGTCCGGGGCGCCCGCCTCCAGCGTCAGTTCAACCAGGAGATCGGCGCATTCGCCCAGATCTTTCGTCTCCCGGACCGTGCGTTCCACGACGTGGCCGGCCACGTAGTTCAGGCCGTCCGAGCACAGCAACCAGCGTTCCCCGGCCTGGACAGCTAAGGTGTCGAGGTCCAGTTCCGGGCTGGCATCGACGTCCCCCAGCACACGCATCAGGACGTTTTTGTGCGGATGCGTCTCGGCCTCTTCCGGGCGCAGACGGCCCTCGTCGATCAGCCGCTGGACAAAGGTGTGGTCGATGCTGACCTGTTCGAACTCACCGTCGCGCAGGCGGTAGGCCCGTGAGTCGCCTATGTGGGCGAAGTGAAGCTTGCCCTCCGCCAGGAGGAGGGCCGTGACCGTGGTGCCCATCCCGGCGAGCTTGGGATTGATGTGGACCAGCTCGGACAGCAGGGAGTTGGCCGTCTGGATTTCGTCGGCGAGGACAGTGCCGGCGTCGCCGTCGTAGTCATCATGATCAAGGTGGATCATGTCCAGGACGGTCGCGGCGGAGGCGACGTCGCCGCCTGCATGGCCACCCATGCCGTCGGCAACGACGGCGAGGTGCCGGCCCACATAAGCGGAGTCGTCATTCTTGGCGCGGATGCGGCCGACGTCTGAACGCGCGGCGTAACGCATGATGAGCGGCCGCTTCAGGGGCGTAGTTTTACCTTCGGCCCTGTCTGCGGGGCGATCGGGGGCAGCCATGGCTACGGCCTCAATTCAATGACCGTCTTGCCGATTCTCACGGGGACGCCCAGCTCCACCGGGAGGGCCCGGGTCAGCTGCTGGTCTGCCAGATACGTGCCATTGGTGGAGCCCAAGTCCTCGATGAACCAGCGGCTGCCTTGCGGGAACAGACGGGCGTGGCGGCCCGAGGCGTAGTCGTCCTCCAGGACGAGGGTCGCTTCCTGTGCCCGGCCAAGGAGAATGGGGCTCGCCGCTAGGGGGATAGTGGTGCCCTTGAGCGGTCCCTCGGTCACCACCAGTTGGCGGGCCTGCTGTTTGACGGGGGCGGGCGCGGGCTCGGCGAGGTCCGGATTCTTGCGCACCTGGCGTGCCGTTGGGGCCCCGGCCGCCGCCTTGCGACCGATCATCAGGTCGCGCCGCATGGCAGAAACAATGCTGAAGATCAGCACCCAGAGGAGGATAAGGAACCCGAAACGCAGGGCCGTGATGGTCAGTTCGCTCATGCGCGGCCGCCTGTGTTGGCGGGCAGAAGGCGGAAGATGATTTTGGTCCGTCCCATCATGATCGTGGCGCCGTCAGCAAGTTCGGAACTGCCCACGATCTTTTGGCCGTTGACGTAGCTGCCGTTCGTGGAGCCGAGATCGATCGCCTGGGCCGGGCCAGACCCCGTCCGGATTTCCAGGTGGCGGCGCGAAACGCCGGTGTCGTCAATGAGGATGTCTGCTTCCGAGGACCGTCCGAGGACAATCGAAGGCGCGTTCAGCGAGTAGCGCTGACCGTCGATGTCCAGTACGGGTTGAAGCTGTGCCGGCTGGCGTGTCGGGGCCGCCGGTACGCTGCCGTGAGCTCCCGGCTGGGCAGGGGCCGAAGGGGCGGAGCTTTTCTCGGTCCGCGAGGTGATGTCGAAATCCCCGGCGCGGTGCTCTTCGTCGCGGCGGAAACTGATCCGAACCGGTCCCTGGAGGGTGTAGCCCTGGCTGCGGACATGGTTGATGACGACGTCGCACAGTTCTTCCGCGAGCGGAGTGCCCCATTCCTGGGCGCGCTGGAAGTCGTCGCTACTAAGGAGCACGTCAAAAACGTTAGGGGCCAAGGTGCGTCCCGCGGCGATCGTAATGGCCTTATTGTCCACCTCGGTGCGGAGCCGGCTCGCGATCTCGACAGGCTCAACCTGGGCGCGAGAACCGGTGGAGAAGACTCCGCGGACGGCCTTTTCGATGCCGCGCTCGACTTTGTCCAGCAATCCCATGGTCCTTCTCCTTTCCTGTTGGCTGCAATGCAGCGCTCGTTCCGGAACTCGGTTTCCAACTTTTGCGAGCCCGCGCTCAGCGGACACTCCTACATCAGATACTACTGGGCGTGTCTGGGAATGGCCTCAATGGACGCCGCCGGGCGGCCGCCGAAATGAGCGCTGGCTGCGCTCTGACGTGCGCGAACATCGCCGACGGGGCCACCCCCGCGGGGCCCAGCGTGACGTTCGACTACAGGGCTTGATAGGCGGGAAATACACCGGGACCCGGGACCTGGACGGCTCGATTGGTGTTTTCCCGCAATTGTCCGTTATGCTTGATCTCGCTGCTTTTACGAGGTTGGCGGTCCGGGAAACCGGCCCTATCCGAGTGGAAGAAGTTGCGCGCGAGTGGCGGAACGGCAGACGCGCTGGCTTCAGGTGCCAGTGTCCGAAAGGGCGTGGGGGTTCAAATCCCCCCTCGCGCACGCAATCGAAAGACCCCGGGAAATCAACGATTTCCCGGGGTCTTTTTTGTCTCCACCCATGCCAGACGCCTGTTCGCCCACGTGAATCCCGACACGCGACCGCGCGCTGGGGGCCCGACCGGCCCGCGTCATGAGTTAGCCAGTGTTTCCAGGGCCCACCCGGTCCACCGAATTCAACGACGAGCGGGACCACCTCACTCCGTCAGCCTGCCGAGCTCATGCTCTGCCTCGATGAGCGTTGCGGCAAGGCGCCCGGGGTTCGTGAGGTGCACCATGTGCCCCTCGTCCAGGGTCAGGACGGGGATCCCGTGGGACCGTAAGTCGATGGCGGTGTCATCGAAGAACTGTCCGCGGGCGCAGTGCACGAACACGATTCGCACGGTGCTCAGATCTCCTGCCTCGTCGGGAAGCTTTTCGTCGACTGCCTTCCACAGCATGGGTGTGAGCAGCGGCGCGGCCCACTCGCGTAGCTGCGGGTCCTCGACTCCGAGTGCCTCGAGCGGGAATGGCGCAAACAGCCATGGACGGTCGGGCAGAGCCAGGCTGGCAAAGGCGTCCCGGAGCGACGGCAAGATGTCCAGGGCGGACTGCCCCGGATTTGGGACGAATGCATCCACGTACACGATCCCCGCGATCCGCTCCGGAACACGGCCTGCGACACCGGCAACCACCATTCCGCCGTAGCTGTGCCCCACCAGGACGACATCCCGAAGATCGTTCGCCTCGACAAGGCTGGTGATCTGATCGATGTGGGACAGCAACCCCACCTCCGGGGTCGCCTCGCCCGCGCGTTCTCCGACGCCGGTGAGCGTCGGCGCGTAAACCTCATGCCCGGCAGCTTCCAGCAGAGGGACGACTCGCGACCAGCACCAGGCCCCGACGAATGAACCGTGCACCAGCACATAGATCCTTGATGTCTTCATGGATTTCATTGTGCTCTTCTGCTCAGGTACTGGGAACGGGTGAAGAGATACCGGGTGCGGACAGCCCTCCTACAGCCCGCGAGGGAGCAGCCAACCCGTACTGGCGCACGTTCGCGCTCTAAGCCACAGCCCGGCGCCCGCCCCTAAGCCGCCCGCAGCGCCCCGAGTCCGGCGAGGAGTGCTTCGAGTCCCAGGCTGAAGGCGACGTCGGCCGGTTTTTCATGGCTGTCCTCGGCCAGGCGCTCGACGGCGGCCGTGAAATGCGGCGTCGAGGCGGCCATGGTCCCGGAATCGAAGATGTCCGCCGGTGCCGTGACGTCGTACGCGGAGCCAAAGATGAACGATTCGATCGCGACAATGGCCGGGACGATGCGCTCCTGGGGAAAGCCAGCCCGGCTGAAACCCGCGCTGACGGCCTCATACATGGCCAGCGTCTTGGGTGCGTCCGTCACCGGCAGCACGGCGATCACCGGGATCAACGGCGTGTGCTTGGAGAACACATCACGGTAGCTCCAGGCCCAGTCCCTCACCGCCTGCTCCCACGGCCCGGTCTCAAACGCGGCGACGTCCACGAACGACGTCAAGTGGTCCTGGACGAGGACCAGAACGTCCCGCTTGGAGGAAACGTGGTTGTACAGCGCGGAAGGCGCCACATTGAGGGTCCTCGCCAGCGCGGCCATGGTGAAGCCGTCGTATCCGCTCTTGCCGATCAGCTGCAGGGCGGCCGCGGTGATGCCGCCCTGATCCAGAACGGCCGCGGCCGGCCGGCCCACGCGGCGGCGGGGCTTGGCGGCGGGGCTGTGTTGATCTGTGGGGCTGTGAGGATCGGCGGGGACGCTGGTTGCTGCCGTCATTCCGGGCCTTTCTTCTTTGCTTGGCTGTCGTTCCGGGACTCAGCCCATTCTGCCCCCAACCTTACGGAAGAAATCCACGTGGCAGTGGGTCTTCCGGGTCTTCCCTGAACCGCAACGAAGGTCTATCATCTAAATGAACGGCATTCATTTAGTGGTCCGCATCACTCAAGCGGCCACGGAGAGGACATCATGCTGGAACTTGACCGCGACGTCGTTATCGTAGGGGCCGGGCCTTCGGGACTGACCGCAGCCCGCGAGCTGAAGAAGGCCGGATTGACTGTGGCTGTGCTCGAGGCACGGGACCGCGTGGGCGGCCGGACCTGGACCGACACGATTGACGGGGCCATGCTCGAAATCGGCGGCCAGTGGGTCTCGCCGGACCAGACGGCACTCCTGGGGCTTCTGGATGAGCTCGGATTGCAGACCTATTCCCGCTACCGCGACGGCGAATCCGTCTACATCGGCGCAAACGGCAAACGCACCTTGTACACCGGTGACACCTTCCCCGTCGGCGAGGCCACAGCCGCCGAAATGGACAAACTCACGGTCCTACTCGATTCCCTCGCCGAGGAGATCGGTGCCGAGGAGCCGTGGGCACACCCCAAGGCCCGCGAGCTGGACACCATTTCCTTCCACCACTGGCTGCGGCAGAACTCAACGGATGAGGAGGCGTGCAACAACATCGGCCTGTTCATCGCGGGTGGCATGCTGACCAAGCCCGCCCATGCCTTCTCCGCCCTGCAGGCCGTCCTGATGGCTGCCTCAGCCGGCTCCTTTAGCAATCTCACGGATGAGGACTTCATCCTGGACAAGCGGGTTATCGGCGGGATGCAGCAGGTGTCGCTGCTCCAGGCCGCTGAACTGGGCGGGGATGTGGTCCTCGACAGCCCTGTCCGGACCATTAACTGGACCGAGGACTCGAGCGGGGGACACCGCGTCACGGCAGTCTCCGAACGGGCCACCGTGACCGCCCGCTTCGTCATCATGGCCGTGCCGCCGAACCTCTACTCCCGGGTGTCCTTCAACCCGCCGCTTCCCCGCCGCCAGCACCAGATGCACCAGCACCAGTCCCTTGGTCTGGTGATCAAGATTCACGCCGTCTACAGCTCGCCGTTCTGGCGCGAGGATGGCCTCTCCGGGACGGCCTTCGGCGCCGGTGCGATTGTGCAGGAGGTTTACGACAACACGAACCACGAGGACCCCCGCGGCACGCTGGTGGGCTTCGTCTCCGACGAGAAGGCCGACGCGATGTTCGAGCTCAGCGCCGAGGACCGGCGCCGCGCCATCCTCGAATCGATTGCGTCCTTCCTCGGCGAAAAAGCCCTGGATCCCGAGGTCTACTACGAGTCCGACTGGGGCTCTGAGGAATGGACCCGCGGAGCTTACGCCGCCAGCTATGACCTCGGCGGCCTCCACCGGTACGGGAAGGACCAGCGCAAGCCGGTCGGCCCCATCTACTGGTCTTGCTCCGACCTTGCGGCCGAGGGCTACCAGCATGTCGACGGCGCCGTCCGGATGGGGCAGATCACGGCCGCCCGGATCGTCGCAGCCGCGGACCGCGCTTCCGTCTCCCGGTAGGCAAGTCGACCAGCAGATAACCCCAACGGTTCAGTTCAGTGAGGAGAGGGACCAGATGCGTTACGTAGTAGGGTATTCAGCCGATGACAGGGGCCATGATGCGGTCAATCTGGCCGTCTCCCTGGCGCTCGGGCGTGGAGCGAGCCTGGACCTCGTGCTCGTGGTACCTGAAGTGCAGCAGTCAGGGCACGCCCTCGCACCCAAGGCTGGCTTCGAAAATCTGCTCAATGAGCAGGCCCAGGAGTGGCTCGACCAGGCGCTGGCACTGGTTCCCTCGAGTGTCCCGGCGCAGGCGCACATCCGCAGCCACGATTCGGACGCACACGCGCTGATCGAGGCGGCCGAGGAACTGGGCGCGGACATGCTGATCATTGGGGCAACCAGAAGCGGGATCTTCAAGCGGTTCACGATCGGGTCGGTGGCCAGCGCTCTGCTCCACGCGTCGACTGTTCCGGTGGCCCTGGCGCCGCACGGCTATCACCGCCAGGATGCCTTGACCCGGATCAGCTGTGGGTTCGGAACCCGGGCGGGTGCCGAGAAACTGCTCGATTTCGCCCTTGGCATGGCATCGAACAGGGTCGTGCCGCTGCGCGTGGTCTCGCTTTTGGCGCTCCACGGCGGCGATGCCGCCGATGCGGCCGGCGCAGCGGATGCGGCCCGGGAGTACGCGGAGACGCACCTTGCCGCGGCCCTGCCTGACGGCGAGCAGCAGGCCCGGGAGGCAGCCAAGACCGACGTGGTCGTCGCGCAGGGCCGCAGCATCGAGGAAGCAGTGGACCGCCTGGACTGGGAGGACGGCGAGGTCCTGTTAATTGGGTCTAGTCGGCTTGCCAAGGGCCGGTCCATCTTCCTCGGCAGCACGGCCAACCGCATTCTGCGCGCCCTGCCGGTGCCGATGATCGTGGTCCCCAGTGACTATGAACTTAAGCACCTCAACCAGTCAGCATCCAATGACGTTCCCCGAGAGGCAGAAAAATGAGCACCGAACACGCGATGTCCCAGGCCTCGCATCCCGGCCAGAAGCACGACCAGCACGGGCTCAGTGAGAAGGGCCTGAAGGCCGGATCGGTGGGCCTGATTGGCGCCGTCGTCATCGGTATTTCCTGTATCGCCCCGGCGTATACCCTTACGGCGGCACTGGGCCCCACCGTGGCCGAGGTCGGCCTGCACCTGCCCGCGATCTTCCTGGTGGGCTTTATCCCCATGCTGTTGGTGGCGCTCGGCTACCGCGAGTTGAACAACGCCATGCCCGACGCCGGCACGTCCTTCACGTGGGCCTCGCGGGCGTTTGGACCGTGGATTGGCTGGATGGGCGGGTGGGGGCTGATTGCTGCGACCATCATCGTGCTCTCGAACCTGGCGGCCGTAGCGGTGGATTTCTTCTACCTGATGCTGGCGCAGCTGACGGGTAACCCGGACCTCGCTGACCTCACTACGAACCTGCCGCTAAACATCGCCACCACGCTGGTGTTCATTGCCCTCGCCTGCTGGATCTCCTACCGCGGCATGGAAACCACCAAGACTGTCCAGTACGTTCTCGTGGGATTCCAGCTGCTGGTCCTTGGCTGGTTCTCCGTGGCAGCGTTCAGCCACGTCGCCAACGGGACGGCCTTTGACGCCACTGCCATCGCCCCGGACTGGTTCAATCCGTTCGCGGTGGGATCCTTCTCCGCTTTTGCCGCTGGCGTTTCGCTGTCCATCTTCATCTACTGGGGCTGGGACGTCACGCTGACCATGAATGAGGAGACCAAGAACCCGGAGAAGACCCCGGGCCGTGCGGCCACCCTCACCGTGATTGTCATTGTGATCATCTACATGACCGTTGCCCTGGCCACGTTGTCCTTCGCCGGCGTCGGCGACACAGGCCTCGGTGCCGGCAACCCGGAGAATCAGGGCAGCATCTTCGCGGTCCTCGCGGGGCCGGTGATGGGGCCGTTCGCCATCCTGATGTCGCTGGCCATCCTGAGCAGCTCCGCCGCATCGCTGCAGTCCACATTCGTCTCGCCGGCGCGCACCCTGCTGTCCATGGGCCATTACAAGGCCCTGCCGCAAAAATTCGGCAACATCAGCCCCACATACAAGTCGCCGAGCTATGCCACGATTGCCTCGGCTGTGGCTGCCGCGGCGTTCTATGTCATCACCCGCACGACGTCGGAGAATGCTCTGTGGGACACCATCACGGCGCTGGGCATGATGATCTGCTTCTACTACGGCATCACCGCGCTGGCCTGTGTCTGGTTCTTCCGCGCCGAGGCGTTCAGCGGGGCGAAGGCGTTCTTCTTCAAGTTCCTGGCTCCCCTTCTGGGTGGCGTCATCCTGCTGGTCATGTTCGTCAAGACGGCCTATGACTCCATGGACCCCGCGTACGGTTCCGGCTCGTCAATCGGTGGCGTGGGCCTGGTCTTCATCCTGGGCATGGGTGTCATCCTGCTGGGCGTGGTGCTCATGCTGGTGATGGCCAAGCTCCGCCCCGAGTTCTTTAGGGGCAAGGTCCTGTCCCGGGGGCACTGAGCCCGCGGCCGGTTTCAGGAGGGTCTCCGTCCGGCAGCCATTGGAAAGTAAGCACACTTACCAATAGGCTGTTCGGAGGGGGACCTTCCTCCGTTGGAACCAGGACGAGGTGAGAGCATGTCGGATGCCGGAAGCATCAGCAAAGTCACGGACATCATCAACGATTCGCACATCGGAATGTTCACCACCATCAACGAAGCCGGCGCGCTCGTCAGCCGGCCGCTGGCCGTCCAAGAGGTCAAGGACGACGGCGACATGTGGTTCTTCACCTCGGCGAACACCTCGCAGGTGGCCCACCTCCGTGCCAACCCGGCGGTGAACGTGTCTTTCGGCAAGCACACCGAGTGGGTCTCGGTGGCCGGGACTGCCGAAGTGGTGACCGACCGGCAGCTGATCCATGACATGTGGAACCAGGTAGTGGATGCCTGGTTCCCGGACGGACCGGACACCCCCGAGGTGGTCCTGCTCCACGTCGACTCGGACTCCGCCGAGTACTGGACCAGCCCGGGCGGCACGGCGGCCACAGTGCTGCAGTGGATCAAGTCCAAAGTCACCAACAGCCGGATGAGCGTCGGCGAAAGCGGAACGGTCGAGCTCTAGGCCCGCGGAACCGGCGGGCCGCTGCTGGCGAGTATTCGTCCAGCACCGCAATCAGCCACTCCCAATATGCCCCGATGACGGGATGGGTCCTGCCCCGAAAAGCCCAGTGTTTCCAAAGGTCTTCCACGCATAGTAATGGCGTCAGCGGCGGAGGGCCTAGCGAAGCTGAGCCCACAGGGTAGGGAGTTTCCTCGTGATCACTCTTCAATTTAGGGATCGACGTGCAGGGGATGGTGGCCTCGGGCCGCAGGACGGCCCTTCGGCCCCACACGAAGGGGGCGCGGACTGATGGCTGGGCAATCTGCAGAAGAAGGCGGGGTGTCCCGTAGAACCCTATTGAGGTTGGGGGCGGCCGGAGGAGCCGGTGCCGCGCTGGTTGCCGCGCAGGGCCTGGGGGTGCCGTTTCTTGCACAAAGGGGCCTGCTCACAGCGGACGGCGCGTTCGCCGCGACGTCGGCAGCGCTAGGTGACGCGTTGTTCTACATTGAGAAGTTCCCGACGAGCCCGCTGATCCTCTCGCCGTTCAGTGACCAGCTGCCCATCCCGAAGTCGCTCCGCCCGATACCGAAGTCGGTGTACAGCGCCTGGCCGAAGCCGCCGGGGCCCGGACCTGGTCAGCAGAATTCGCTGGGTAACGAGCGGCATCAGATCTGGCCCAGCCAGATCGGCTATCCGGATCCGATCGTCTACAAGATCGACGTGCAGCTTCGGACCCACTCCTTCACCACGTCGCAGGTGTTGCCGATCGACTCGGAGGGACAGCCTACGGAGTCGTTCGACTCATCCGGCAAGAAGTACCCGGCTGGCACGAAGCGGACACTGCCGCCCAGCACGATCTACGGCTTTAACGGCGCCTTCCCCGGCCCGATGATCAACGCCGAGTACGGCAAGCCCGCGCTCGTCCGCTTCGAGAACCATCTGGACGAGAACCCGCTCAACCTTGATCGCCAGGATTTTGGCTCCCCGGACTGGTCCTTCCTGACCCACCTGCACAACGGTCACACCGCGCCCGAGAGCGACGGCAACCCGCACTACTCGATGGTGTCCGGGCCGAAGCACCCGGGCTTCAGGCCGCAGATGTTTGTCGACAACCTGTACCTGAACTGGCCGGCCGGTGGAGACGACCGGGAGAAGCAGAGCTTCTTCTGGTTCCACGACCACACGATGGATCACACCGGCTCAAACGTCTACAAGGGCCTGGTCGGCCTGTATCCCATCTACGACCCGAAGAACGGCCTGGACATGGGGGACGAGCGGCGGGGCCTCCGGCTGCCCGGCGTCCGCACCAACAACTCGGACGGTTCCTTCGACGTCAAGTACGACATCCCGCTGGCCTTCTCGGACTTCCGCCTTGACGACGGCGACACCGTTCACAAGGACATCCACGACGTGCAGGGCGAGTTCCCGGCCGCCAAGAACCCGGCCAAGCACCCCGAGTGGTGGGGCAAGACGTTCTACAAGCACTTCCCCAACCACGGTTTTGTTGGCGACATCTGCACGGTCAACGGGACGGCCTTCCCGGTCCTGGAGGTGAAGCGGCGCAAGTACCGCTTCCGGTTCCTGGACGCCTCGGTCTCGAGGATCTACGACTTCAAGCTGATGAGCTCGACGCAGGGTCCCAAGTCGTCGGCGTCGCTCGGCTTCGTCGATGACGAACTCGAGGGCCAGTACCGCATCCCCGACGGCCAGCAGTCCATGCAGTTCACCCAGGTCGCCTCCGACGGTGGGCTCCTCCCGTTCCCGATCAAGCGGGATTCGTTCGAACTGTGGCCGGCCAAGCGGCGCGAGGTCATCGTCGATTTCACCAGGTACCAGGACGGCACGCCCACCACTAAAGGCGACGTCATCTACCTCACCAATGTCATGAAGATGCCCAACGGGCGGATGTGGTCCAACTCGTCCCGCTTCTTACCCGATCCGGCCTACAAGGTGCCCCTGTTGAAGTTCGTGATCGGGGATAGCGCGCCGGACGACAGCGTGATCCCGGCTGCTCTGACTCCTTTGCGTCCGCTTCCGCCACTGCCGAGCAACTGGCGGAACTTGTTGGACAACCGCCTGATCTTCGAGGTGAAGCGGGGCGCTCTGGGCGGTGAGACCGAGTGGCTCATCAACGGCAAACCCTTCGACCCGACGACGGTGGCGAGGAGTCTGAAAAACAAGGCAGGCGCGACGCCGCTGGCCGCGCAGAGGAAGAACAGCTTCAACCTCTGGGAGGTCCGCAACGGCGGCGGCGGCTGGGTGCACCCCTTCCACCTGCACATGGAGGAGCACCGCACCGTCATGCGTAACGGCAAGGACGTGACTGTTGCAGCAGATGCCGGGCATCCCGACGACGTCTCGAAAGAAGACCTGGCGGCGCTCGACCCGAACGATTCGGTGATCCTTTACCGGGGATTCAGGGATTTCGTGGGGCCGTATGTGGCGCACTGCCACAACCTTGCGCACGAGGACCACGCCATGATGTTCGGTTGGGAGATCACACCATGACGGCCTCCCGCCCCCAAACGAAATCCTGGGGTTGGGGCCTGTCACACCAGACGGGCCCCGGCTCCGACAGCGGACATGCGAGGCAGCGGGATTTGATCGAGGACAAGCGGCTCGCCGACGCCAACATGGACCGCAGCGGTTCGGTCCCGGGCCAGCCAACTGTTCCGTGGCTGACGGTTGTATCCCTGTCTGTTGTGATGGCCTACGCTGACGGATTTTGGATGATGTCGCTGCGCGGTGCCGTTGGGGCCATTGAACGCACGGAGGAGCCGTTCGCGGGCTGGCTTCGTGAGTCCACCCTGGTTCTGCCGGTTTTCGTCTTCGCGGTGCTTGGGGCCCTGGCGCTGGCACTCCATCTATTCGGGCCGGTGCTGCGCAGGTCGGGCACGATCCTGACTGCGCTGCTGATTGTTGCGGCCGGAACCGCCGTCGGCGTGGCACTCATCACGGTCAGCGCGGCCTACGACTATCAGCTGCAGTCTTCCCAACTGCAGCTGATCGGCTCGATGAGCCATACCTGCGCGGAGGGGGACTGCCTGGCGCTGCAAGAGCAGGCGTCGCTGGGGCTCCAGGTGCGCGCTGTGGGCTATGGCAGCGGGATACTCCTGGTCACGAACCTCGTCCTGGTCGGCTGGGTTGTTGCGATTCGGGGCGGCCGATTGAACGTCAGCAGCACCCGGCAGCCAACTGCCCGCGGAAGCGGGATTGACCATCGATGGTTGTTTCTGGCTGCGACGCTGCTCGGCAGCGCGGCCATCCACGCTGCAGTCGTACCGGAGCATCTCAGCGAGTGGGCCGGCGCCGGTGTCTTCTTCGCCGTTCTCGCCGCAGCCCAGATTGCCGCGGGCCTCTTATCGCTCGGACGGCGGCACCGCGCCGTGCTCGTGGCCGTCACGGCAGTTTCGATTGTTCCGCTGGCGCTGTGGTTGTGCTCCCGGACCGTCGGACTGCCTTTCGGACCAAACGCCGGTGTCCCCGAATCGACCGGTCTGGCGGACATCGCCTGCTGCGTCCTGGAACTGGGCACCCTGCTCGCTGCAGTTGCCCTACTCCGTGACAAGGGCCGGCTCCCCGCACGACAAGCAGTGTCAGCCCACATCCGATCGCTCCCGGTTGTGGCGGCGATCGCCATTGGCGTCTTGGGTCTCGCCGGAACCGGCCCAAGCTGGTCCGGCAACCCGGGTGGCTCCGGGAACGAGTCGGTCCAAGTCCACCACCATTGAGGTGCACCGGCTCAGTTTCCGCTAGTCGATGATTTTCAAGCCGGTGCCCCAGTTGAAGGTTGGATACGCGGGGTTGGCCTGCAGCCCCATCACCAGCAGTTGGAAGCCCTCCAGCTCGCGGGCGTGGCGTAGCCCGCCCACTTGGAGCGGACGGAGTCCGGCGGCTTCGGCGAAGGCCGCGACCTCGTTGCGGGCTTCTTCGGAGTCCGAGGCAATGAACACATCCATTGGCGGCCCGCCGTCGGTCACGGAGCCGAGCGGGCCGGCGAAGGTGGTGTTGAAGGCCTTCACTACCTGTGCGCCCGGCAGCAGCGCGGCGATTTCCTCGGCCGCCGACGTCCCCGGGGCGACAACCAGTGAATCGAAGGTCTCGGTGTCGATCGGATTGCTGATCTCCACCACGGTCTTGCCGCTGAGGGTATCGCCGAAGTGCGTGGCAACTTCCTTGGCCGGGCCGTAGTACAGCGCGAGGACGACGATGTCGCCCTCGGGAACCTCGCTCAGGCCGCCGGGGCTGGTGTTGCCGCCCAGTTCAGCAGCGAGCCTGGCGGCATTTTCCGGCGTCCGGTCCAGAACCTGGACGGAACGGCCGGCAGCGACAGCCCGGATGCCGATCGCCCGTGCCATGTTGCCGCTGCCGATAATCGTGATGTCAGTCATGATGGAACCTTTCCGAGGTTGCCGGAAACTGCTGGGATCAGCAATTCCGCGAATTAGCTGTGCGCGTGGTCCGGACCAGGCAGCCCGGTGTGGCTGACGCCGGCCGCTCGTTCGGCGGCAGCCAGGGCATCTTCCAGCCGTTCCACAGCCGGGGCGTAGGCGGCATCGGTAGAGGCACGATCCGCGGTGCCGCCGAGGCGCTCGGCGGCCTTGATCGCCCGGATCAGCGCCGCCGTTTCCGGCTGCCGGGGGTCGCTCATCGCGGGATAGTCAATCGAAAACCCCGGATCCAGTTCGTACTGCTGCCACCGGGCGAGGGCACGGCGGTGCCGTGCGGCCGCCGCCTCGTTCTTGAGCTGGGTCTCACGGCCGGCACGGCGGGCATCCTGCCTGGCCAGCAGCCGGGGAGCCGCCGCCAGTGCCGCCCCGCCCGCCCCTGCGGCCAGCATCCCGAGGGCCAGGCCGGCCCAGGGCCAGGCGGAGGAGGCAAGGATGATGGCAGGAACAACGACGGCGAGTCCGGCGAAAACGTCCCAAAACGCGCCGTCGGCGCCTTCTGAGAGTCCGTCCTTAATGGCCAGGTGCTTGCGGGCGAAGTAGACCGAGGCGAAAGCCGCTCCGGCAACCAGGATGGCGAGGGCGAGGAACTGCCAGGCCGCGAGGGCACCGGATAGTGAAAGCGTCATTGCACACACCTCCCCGGAACGGTCCCGGGCGGGCGCTGTTCCGCTAGTTCCATTGGAATCCCTGGCGGCGGGGCCGTCAATGCCCCGCCGGCCGAGCTGATGTCGGCCGCCACAATGGGAGCCAAGGCCGGCTGCGAGGGCTGTGCCGCGGTTCCGTCACGGTTCCTCCCGGCGTAGCCTAGGGGCCATGCGACTGAAAATGTGCAGTATCCACGTCAAGGATCCAGCCTCGGCCCATGAGTTCTACACAGGCACGCTGGGCTTCGAAACGCTGATGGCCATGCCGGAGCACAACCTCTTCATCGTCAAGGATCCGGATGGTGCCGGGGGCGCCGGACTGCTGCTGGAACCCAGTGACAACCCGATCGGCGCTTCCTACATGAACGCCCTGCACGACGCCGGGATTCCAGCGATCGTCTTTGGCGTGCCGGATGTGCGCGCCGAATACGACCGGCTGGCGGCCAAGGGAGTGATGTTCCAGGCGGAGCCGTCCGACGGGCCTGGCGGGACCAGTGTGGTGATGGACGACGGCTGCGGTAACTTCGTGCAGCTGCACCAGGACTAGCTGCCGGGCCAACCGCACCCTGGGCGTGGCCTAGTGGCGCAGTTTGTCCTTGTCGGGGTGCTCGTCGCCGATGTGGCCCGGGGGGTGCGGCCAGAACGCGCGCCACGAAGGAGGCATACTCCTCCATATAGTGGCCCAGCAACTTGGCCGTAAATAACTTGGCCGTAAATAGGGTCCGGAAGGCGGCGCGTGCCGCTATTCGGCCTTGGCGCGGGCTTTCTTGGCGTCCTTCTTGGCGGCCTCGTCCTTGACGCGCTGGGCCTCGGCGCGGACGGCGGCGTGGGTGGCGCGCTCGGCGACCAGCCATGCCGGGGGAGCCTGGAGCAGCGCGGTGATTTCCGCCGTCGTCAGCGCTTCCTCAACACCACCGCGGGACAGGCCGCTGATGGAGATGTTGAGCTTCTGCGCCACCACGGGACGCGGGTGCGGACCGTTGCGGCGCAGTTCCGCGAGCCACTCCGGCGGGTTGGCCTGGAGTTCGGCGAAATCGGCGCGGGTGATGACCGAATCCTGGAACTCCTGGGGTGTCGCCGGCAGGTAGATGCCAAGCTTCTTGGCAACGGTGGCCGGCTTCATGGACTGGGAGTTTGCAGAGGTCATAGTTCAAGGGTATCCGGCGGGCCGCCCGCAGGGCGCCAGACCAGTACCAAAACAGCGCCAGACCAGTACCAAAACAGCGCCAGACCAGTACCAAAACAGCACCAAACCAGCTCGGTGCAGCCGTCGGGGCGGACCCCCGCGCCGTTCCGGGAGGTACTGTGAACATGTGTCCGCAGCAGAAGAAGCACCCCAGACCCCCGACGAAACCGCCGTCGACCCAGCCGTTGCCGTTGGGCGCGAGCTGCGCTTCGCGTACGTCGCCGGTGTGACACCCGGAAAATGGATCCGGCGCTGGGAGGAGCGGATGCCGGATGTGCCGCTGCACTCCTTTATGTCCGACGACGGCGGGCAGCTCGCCGTGCTCCGCGACGGTTCCGCGGACCTGAGCTTTGTCCGGCTGCCGGTGGAACGCGAGGGCCTCAGCGTCATCCCGCTCTACGAGGAACAGCCCGTGGTGGTGGCGCCCAAGGGGCACGAGATTTCTTTGTTTGAGGAAGTGAGCCTGACGGACCTGTCTGCGGAGGCCTTCCTCGACGTACAGGAACTCGGCGGCCCGGAGACGGCCCTGCAGGTGGTGGCATCCGGTGCAGGGCTGGTGATCCTGCCGATGTCCGTGGCCCGGCATTTCAACGTCAAGGACACCGTTGCGCGGAAGCTCACGGGTGCGCCCGGCACGGAGATCGCCCTGGCCTGGCCGAGCGATTCGACGGACGAGGTGATCGAGGAATTCATCGGGATTGTCCGCGGACGCACCGCGGCGAGCTCCCGCCAGCCCTCGGCGCAGCAGGAGAAACCCAAACGCGAACCCAAACCGGACCGGCGCGGCACCGGAGCGGCCAAGAAGCCCAAGGTGGCGCAGCGATACGCGCCCAACCCGGACAAGGGCCGCGGCAAGGGTTCCCGGAAAAAAGGGAAGCGCTAAGGCGCAGCCCGCTCCCGGCGTGCGCTACTTGGCGCAGGCGTCCTGAAGAGCCTTAACCGATTCGGCCGGAACCTGGTCGCCGGAGTCGGCGATCTGGCGCAGCGGGGTGGTGATCTCAGCGGGTGCACCCGCGGCTTCCGCACTGGTGACAAGACCGCCCAGCAGCTCCTTGTCCTTGGCGCTGACCAGGCCGTTCTGCACGATGGCGCAGGCCTGCTTCTTCACTTCATTGCCGGCCGCCGTCGCAGCCTGTGACGCCCCGTCGTTCACGGCCTTTTCGGTAGCGTCCTGCACTTGCCCACAGCCGGTAAGTCCGATCAAGAGGGCGGCAGCGGCAAGGGCGGCGAGACGTCGTTTCATCCACCCACCCTAACAAGCGCGGCTTGTGCCGGACTGAGGAAAAAGGGCAAACGCCGGGCCGTAGCCGTGCGGGCACCGGCGCGCATAGGCTCGGTGAGTGGACATCGTCGAGTTCCTGACCGCACGCATTACAGAAGACGAAGCCGCCGCCCTGAAACTGCTCGGCGACCCCACGCTCGCCGTCTCCGGCGAGTGGTATGAACGCCGCCTGCTCCGCGAGTGCGAGGCCAAACGCCAGCTCATTGGCATCATTGAATCCGCCCGCCAGTCCGTGCTGGCCACTTTGGTCAGCGAGGAACCCGCCGACGCCGGATGGGTGCCGGACGTCATTGAATGGACCACGCTGTCCCTGCACACCCTGGCCCTGCCGTACGCGGACCACCCCGAATTCCAGGCCCGCTGGCGGATCACCGGATAGGGGCGCGGGCGCCGTCACCTATGGCGGGCGCCCCCTACACCTACGACAATCGTCCCCCGGCCGCACAACAGGCACGTCCCGACGGTCATTGAGAATCGTAGAATCCGGCGCTGGTTTTCCATCATCGAATGTCTCCCGGCATGTACATTTGTCCTCATCGCCGTGCCGGCTCCGGCGGGGCCTGCATTTGGGGGAAAATTGAAGAACACTTTTGCGCGTCTCGGGGTAACCGCCACGCTTTTGGCAGCATTGCTGGCGTCCGCCGGCGCACCTGCTCAAGCGTCAGAGGGAAGAGCCGGCATGCTCAAGGCAATATCCGTCCAGTCGGAAGTCCTCAGCCAGTTCCCGTATGTGCGTGTCACCGGCAGTCCGGCCGTCGGCCACGTCCTGCGCGCCGTGCTCGGCAACTGGGTCGCCGGCAACTGGGTCGACGGCCCCTGGGCCGCCGGCACCAAAATGACCTACCAGTGGGCCCTCAATGGAGTGCCGATCCCAGGCGCCACCCGCGCCTCATACGTCCCGGTCACCTCTGACCTCAACAAGGGGCTCACCGTCAAAGCCATGGGCACGAAACCTGGCTCACTCTTTCAGTTCTACGTGTCCGACTCGACAAGCCGCGTCTACATTGCATACATCAAGTCAACGGGACCGGTGTTGATCTCCGGCTCACTGACCACCGGGTCCTGGCTTTCTGCCAGCCAGGGCGCCTGGGACGTTCCCGGTGTCACGCTGTTCCGGCACTGGATGCGCAACGGGATCGATATCCCCGGCTGGGATGGTGGCCAGGACAAGTACCGGCTGACCGCAGAAGACCTCGGTGCAAAGATCAGTGTCCGGACCGTTGCCGGGAAGTACAAATACCGGAACAGCGTGCCTGTGGTCTCGGCCGAAACCGGGGTTATCACGAAGGGCCTGATCCTATCCTCCAAGGCACCGGCCATCGCCGGCACCGCCAAGGTCGGCCAGGTCCTGTCGACAACCGCGGGTATCTGGAATCTCCCCGGGCTCACCGTGAAGTATCAGTGGTACGCCAGCGGGGTGGCCGTGCCCGGCGCCACCAGCAAGACGTACACTCCCGCAGTAGCCCAGGCCGGCAAGACGCTGAAGGTCAAGGTGAACGTGTCCAGGAGCGGCTACCTCCCGGCTTCCGTTTTCTCCGCGGTCACGCCGGCCGTCGCCAGGTAGCCGCTCGACGGCGGCGTGACGGCTCCTCCACCGGCTCGAGCAATTCGGGCCGTTGTTGCGGACCGTCAGCTGCACCCGGGGCCTCTTTTTGAGGCCTTGACCTGCGAAAACACTCCACCCGTACCCTGCCGCAGACGACGTATCGCCGGTACCATGGCGCAACCGACGCCCGCTAAATCGTGCATTGAAAGAGAGCGACATGTCAGATCCACATCAGTTCCCGCAGTACACCGGCCAGCAGCAGTGGCCGAGCGAGCAGCCCCGGCAGAGCCCGTACGGCGCGCCGGCCTACCCGGGGACCGCGGCCGGACCGGTCCCGCTCTGGGCACCCCTCTATGGCGCCTCTCTGCCGGCGGCCGTGTCGAGGTTCTTCAAGAAATACGCAACGTTCTCAGGCCGGGCGAGCCGGAGCGAATACTGGTGGTGGACGCTCGTCGCCAGCATCATCTCGCTCGTCTTGAACGTGGTCATGCTTGTCGGCGGCTCCGCCGGCGCAACGCTGCGTCCTGACGGAACGAGCGTCCCGGGCCCAGGTTACGTTGTCGGGCTGGTTCTGGCCGCCATCTGGTTCCTGGCAGTGCTCGTTCCGTCCCTGGCGCTGACGGTCCGGCGCCTCCACGACGCCAATTACAGCGGCTGGATGTACCTTCTGGTTCTGATCCCTTTGGCCGGTCCCATCATCGTGTTCGTCTTCATCCTGATGGGCCCCAAGCCCGAAGGTCAGCGGTTCGACGAGCCGACCCTGTAGGCACTTGGGTCAACGGGCCACCGGTGCAGTACGCTCCGGTGGCCCTTCTGCGTCCCGACGCCGGCGGCTCAGTGCGGATCCAGCAGCCAGGCGGTTAGTTCCTGGGCGTCGTGTCCGGCGCCGGACTTCAGGGGCGGTGCGCGGGGTTGAGCGCCGCCAGCCACGAGAAGCCACAAATGTGACGCAGGAAACCTGCAGGAAATCTCCGCGGCCTACGCTGGTCACACCGTGGCATCCGCGGTCCGCCAGCCGGCCGGTTCTTGAAGGGATTCGTCATGCACCTCTTGCCCCGTGAGCAGGAAAAGCTCATGATCGTGGTCGCGGCGGACCTCGCCCGCCGCCGCCAGGCCCGCGGGCTGAAGCTGAACTTCCCCGAGGCCGTGGCCGTCATCAGCTACGAACTGATGGAGGGCGCCCGGGACGGCCGGACCGTGGCGGAGCTCATGAGTTACGGAACCACCCTGCTTGACCGCGATGACGTGATGGAGGGCGTGCCGGAAATGATCCACGACGTCCAGGTCGAGGCCACCTTCCCGGACGGCACCAAGCTCGTCACCGTTCACGATCCCATCCGCTAAGGGGCTTCCATGATTCCTGGAGAATACGTGCTCAGCGCCACGCCGCTGGTGATCAACGCTGGCCGCGAGGCGGTGACCGTCGCGGTGACCAACACCGGTGACCGCCCCGTCCAGGTGGGCTCGCACTATCACTTTGCCGAAGCCAATCCGGCGCTGCAATTTGACCGGGCGGCCGCCTACGGCCGCCGGCTGGACATCCCGGCCGGCACGGCCGCGCGGTTCGAACCCGGGGACAGCAGGACTGTCCGGCTGATCGAGCTCGCGGGCAGCCGGGAAGTGTACGGCCTCAGCAACGCCGTCAACGGCACACTCCGCAACCCCGGACTCCATGTTTCCCAAGGGGAAGGTGACGCACAGTGAGTTTCGAGCTATCGCGCAGGCAGTATGCGGACCTCTACGGCCCGACGACGGGCGACGCGATCCGCCTGGCCGACACGGATCTGTTTCTTGAGATCGAGAAGGACCTTACCGTTTACGGCGAGGAAGTGGTGTTCGGCGGCGGCAAGGTGATCCGCGACGGCATGGGCCAGAACGGCCAGCTGACCCGGGACGGTTCTGGCGGTTTTGGTTCCGGCGGCGGAGTCCCGGACACCGTGATCACCAACGTCGTGGTGCTGGACTACACCGGCATCTACAAGGCCGACGTCGCGCTCCGCGACGGCCATATCGTCCGGATCGGCAAGGCCGGCAACCCGCAGATCACCGACGGTGTGGACATCGTGATCGGCGCGAGCACCGAGATCATTGCGGGCGAGCGGAAAATCCTGACCGCCGGCGGCATCGACTCCCACATCCACTTCATCTCCCCGGACCAGGTGCCCGCAGCCCTGTGCAGCGGCGTGACCACGATGGTCGGCGGCGGCACCGGTCCCGCCGAGGGCACCAAAGCCACCACGGTCACGCCCGGAAAATGGCACATCCACCGAATGCTGCAGGCCGCCGAAGGGCTCCCCATCAACATCGGACTGTTCGGCAAGGGCCACGCGTCCGCGGTCGAACCCCTCGCCGAGCAAATCCGCGCCGGCGCGATCGGGCTGAAAGTCCATGAGGACTGGGGCTCCACCACGTCCTCGATCGACACGTCGCTGCAGGCCGCGGACCAATACGACGTCCAGGTGGCCATCCACACCGACACCCTGAACGAGTGCGGCTTCGTGGAGGACACCATCCGGGCCATCGACGGCCGCGTGATCCACACCTTCCACACCGAAGGGGCCGGGGGCGGCCACGCCCCGGACATCATCAAGATCGCCGGGCTGCCCAACGTCCTGCCGGCCTCCACCAACCCCACCCTGCCGCACACGCGCAACACCATCGAAGAGCACCTGGACATGCTCATGGTCTGCCACCACCTGAACCCCGACATCCCGGAGGACGTGGCATTCGCGGACTCCCGCATCCGTGCCGAGACCATCGCCGCCGAGGACGTCCTGCAGGACCTGGGAATCTTCGCGATCACGTCCTCCGACTCCCAGGCCATGGGCCGGGTGGGCGAGGTGGTCATCCGCACCTGGCAGGTGGCGGACAAGATGAAGAAACAGCGCGGCGTCCTCAAAGACCCTGACGGGGGCAGCCACGGCGCCGCGTCCGGTCTCGGGGCGGAAAGCGACAACTTCCGGCTCAAACGCTACGTGGCGAAATACACCATCAACCCCGCCATCGCGCAGGGCATGGCCGACTCCATCGGCTCCGTGGAGGTCGGCAAGTTCGCCGACCTGGTGCTCTGGGACCCCGCGTTCTTCGGAGTGAAGCCGGACCTTGTGCTCAAGGGCGGCCAGATCGCCTACGCCCTCATGGGTGACGCCAACGCCTCCATTCCCACCCCGCAGCCGCGCACCATGCGGCCGATGTTCGCCGCCTACGGCAAGGCCCTGCAGCAGTCCTCCATCACCTTCCTCTCCCAGGCCGCCATCGACGCCGGGGTCCCGGCCGAGATCGGACTGGAGAAGGTCATCCGACCGGTGTCCGGCATCAGGAACCTCACCAAGGCGGACCTCAAGTACAACGGCGCCACCCCGGACATCGAGGTGGACCCGGAAACGTATCAGGTGAGGGTCGACGGCGAGGACGTCACATGCGAACCGTCGGACGTCCTGCCCATGGCGCAGCGCTACTTCCTTTTCTAGGCTTCCAGAGGAGACCACCATGATCATCGAAAAGGTCCTCGGCAACACCCACGACCTCCCTCCCGGTCCGGACCCGTACTTGGGGCTGCACCGGGAAAAGGTGGTGCTGCCCAGCGCCCAGCTGGTCAAACGCATCCAGCGCGTCACCACCGATCACGGGAAGGAACTGGGCATCCGCCTCCCCGCCGGTTCCGGGGACCTGCGCGACGGCGACATCCTGCACGTGGCCGACACCAACATGATCGTAGTGTCGGTGCTGCCCACCGATGTCCTGGTGATCGCCCCGCGCTCCATCCACGAAATGGGGGTGGTGGCCCACTCCCTGGGCAACCGGCACCTGCAGGCCCAGTTCTTCGACGCTTCCTCGGAGTATGGGGCGGAGGTGATGGTCTGCCAGTACGACCACACCGTGGAGGACTATCTCAAACACGTCGGAGCGCCCTACGACCGCCAGACGCGCGTGATGCCCGTCCCCTTCCGCCATGCCGAGCACTCGCACTAGATCGGCGCCAGAAGCGCCAGCGGGTGAAGGGGGCCGTGCCCGCTACCAGCTCGCGTTGCAGCAGCTGACGGATTCCGCGCTGCCTACCGGGGCGTTTGCGCACTCGCTGGGGTTTGAAACGTACATTGAGCGCGGGCTGGTGCATGACGAGGAGTCGTTCGGGGTGTGGCTGGCGGCCTTCATTTCACAGCAGCTGACATACTCCGACGCCCTGGCCATCCGGTTCCTCTATGAGGACGTTCCGGTTGCCGAACTGGATGCGTTGCTGACCGCCCAGCTCCTGCCCCGGCAGCTGCGCGAGGCCAGCGTCAAGATGGGGACCCGGCTGCTGGAGATCGGGGCCGAGATTTTTCCGTCCCCAGGACTGGCCGAGTACCAAGATCTCGTGAGGTGCGGCCGTGCCGCCGGGCACCAACCGCTGGCGTTCGCCGTCGTCGCCCGCTCCCTGGCTGTCCCGCTGGGCGAGGCCCTCGCCGCTTACCTGTTCGCCGCCGTGACGTCGTTGACGCAGAACGCCGTACGGGCAATTCCGCTGGGACAGAACGCCGGCCAGCGGCTCCTGCGGAAGGCGGCCGACGACGTCGCTGCCGCAGTTGAGCGGGCCGGCCACCTCACGGCCGTCGACTTTGGCGCCGTCAGCCCCGGACTCGAAATTTCGCAGATGCGGCACGAACGCCAGCGCGCCCGCATGTTCATGAGCTAACCGAGCCGTCCAAGAAAGGCTGTACGAGAAATATGTCTGGAGAAGAATATGTCTGAGCCCATCAAGATCGGCATCGGCGGCCCGGTGGGCGCCGGAAAGACCCAGCTCGTGGAGCGGCTCACCCGCCACATGAGCCGGGACATCTCCATGGCGGCCATCACCAACGACATCTACACGATCGAGGACGCCAAGATCCTCGCCGCCAACGGCATCCTCCCGCTGGACCGGATCATCGGCGTCGAAACCGGCGGCTGCCCGCATACCGCCATCCGAGAGGACACCTCCATGAACACGGCAGCCATCGAGGAGTTGAAGAAGCGGCACCCCGATTTGCAGGTGATCTTCGTGGAGTCGGGCGGCGATAACCTCTCCGCCACCTTCAGCCCCGAGCTGGTGGACTTCTCCATCTACATCATCGACGTCGCCCAGGGCGAGAAGATCCCGCGCAAGGCCGGCCAGGGCATGATCAAGGCCGACCTCTTCATCATCAACAAGACCGACCTCGCGCCGCACGTGGGCGCGGACCTCGCCGTCATGGAAAGGGACTCACGCGAATTCCGGGGCGAGAAGCCGTTCTGCTTCACGAACCTCAAGACCGACGAAGGGCTGGAGCGCGTCATCGAATGGGTGCGGCGGGACGTCCTGATGCTCGACCTGGCGTCATGACGACGGTTGTGCCGGCTCCGGCGGCTTCGCCGGATTTGGGGCCGTGCCCGTCCCCGGCCGCTCCCAACTCTCGCAAGCTCGAGTCTGGGCCCTCGCGGCGGGGGGCCCCCCGCGAGGCCCGCCACGCCGCGGCCCCAAAATCCGGCCTCGCCGCCTCAGCGGTCAAGTCACCGATGGGGGAGCTCGAACTCGTCGTCACTAATCGTGCAGGACGTTCTGTTGCCACGCATCAGTTCCATCGGGGGGCTTTGAGGGTTTTGCGGCCGCATTACTTGGATGGCAGCGGGCAGGTTTGTTATGTGCTCGTCAATCCGGGCGGGGCGTATTTGGGGGCAGATCTGTATGTGATTGACGTGGAGGTGGCCGATGGGGCGAAGCTGCTGCTCGCCACGCAGTCGGCCACCAAGATCTACCGGACTCCGGGATCCTTTGCCGAGCAGCGGATGAGGCTGCGGCTGGGGGAGGGGGCGCGGCTGGAGCTCGCCCCGGACCAAGTGATCGCCTACCGGGAGGCCAGCTACCGGCAGAATACCCACGTCACGGTGCGGCCGTCCTCGAGCCTGATCATGGCCGAAATCATCACCCCCGGCTGGTCGCCGGACGGGGCCTCGTTCCGGTACGAGGAGCTGCGGCTGCGGACCGAGATCCGGGTCGAGTCCGGGGGAGCGGGCGGGCTGCTGGCCCTGGACAACGTGCTCATCCGCCCGTCCCTGGGCGATGTCACCGGCATGGCGTTCATGGAGGGCTTCAGCCATCTGGGGTCGCTGATCGTGGTGGACCCGCGGGTGAACCAGGCCCTTGCCGACGAGCTCCACGAGATCACGGCCGGGTATGGCGCCCGCACCGGCATCTCGCTCACCGCCGCCGTGCTGGGAACGACCGGGCTGGTGCTGAGATCGCTCTCGAACAGCACGGAGGAACTCCGGCGCGTCCTGGGAGCCGCCACTGCCCTACTGCGCAAGCGCTGGTACGGCCAGGATCCGCTGGATCTACGGAAGTACTGATGGCCGGGACCCGGCAGAGGGCCGCGCTGCACCGGCTTCGGGCGCTGACCACCGGGCCGCCGGCCTGATCAGAGCCGCCGCGCCCCCTCTGCCGGCAGGACGGCGAACACGTCCGGAACCGGCAGCCCGCGGGCGGCGAAGCCGGCCAGGACCGCGGACCGGGCCCGATCGGCGTCGCTCACCGGAACCAGGGCGATGGCCGAACCGCCGAACCCGCCGCCGGTCATTCGGGCACCGACGGCCCCGTTGGCGCGGGCGGTGTCAACGGCCAGGTCCAGCTCCGGGCAGGAGATCTCGAAGTCGTCCCGCATGGAGCGGTGGCTGGCGTCCAGCAGTTCCCCGATGGCAAGCGGCCCGTGGGTCCCGAGCAGTTCCGCGGTCCGGGCCACCCGTTCGTTCTCGGTGACGATGTGCCGGACCCGGCGGAACGTCTCGTCGTCGAGAATCCGCTCGGCCCGGGGCAGGTCGGCGGCACCGAGATCCCTAAGGGCGCCCACGTCCAGGGCCCGGGCGCCCTGGACGCAGGAGGCCCGGCGCGCGGCATACCCGCCGCTGGCATGGGCGTGCGAGACCCTGGTGTCAATGACCAGGCACACCAGCCCGGCTTCCGCCAGGCCAAGCGGCACCGGGCGGGAGCTGAGGTCGCGGCAGTCCAGGTAGACGGCGCAATCCTCGGTGCCCAGCATTGAGGCGGACTGGTCCATGATGCCGGTGGGGGCGCCGACCACGTTGTTTTCGGCGCGCCGCCCGATGTCCGCCAGGTCGGCGCGGTCCAGACCGGCTCCGGTGAGATCGGACAGGGCAAGGGCGACGGCGCACTCCAGGGCCGCGGAGGAGGACAGGCCGGCGCCGACCGGGACATCGGAGGACACGAACAGGTCAAAGCCCGGCACCGGAAT
This sequence comes from Arthrobacter sp. 05T420, assembly GCF_056396305.1. Taxonomy (NCBI): domain Bacteria; kingdom Bacillati; phylum Actinomycetota; class Actinomycetes; order Micrococcales; family Micrococcaceae; genus Arthrobacter; species Arthrobacter sp. 05T420. Next base: position 249,055 of record NZ_JBFTLG010000002.1, read on the forward strand.
GCCCGCGCGTTCCAGCTCCCAGGCCACGCCGGCCGGATAGGCGGACCAGCCCGCAGCCTGGTCCGGGGTGAACGTGTCGAGATCGAATTCGACCGGTTCCGCGCCCGGGAACCCGGAGGCCAGCCGCACCGTGCGGTCTGCCCGGGCTGCCACGGCGACGGTGGTGCTGCGGTTGATGGCGAAGGGCAGCACGAGGCCCTCGTTGTAGTCCGTGTGCTCGCCGATCAGGTTGACCCGTCCCGGTGCCTGCCACACGCCGTCGGGGTGCCCGCCGAAGTGGCCGGCGAAGGCGCCGGTCAGAACGTCCGCCAAAGCCGTTCCTTTGCTGTCGATGTTGGTCATGGGGTTCCTGTCCTGGCATCCCGGAGCCGGGCGGCGACCTCTTCGGGCGTCGTGTCGTTGATGAAGGCGCCCATGGCGGCCTCGGAGCCGGCCAGGAACTTGAGCTTATCCGCGGCCCGCCGGGGCGAGGTGAGCTGCAGGTGCAGGTAACCGGACCGTCGCAGCACCGGGTCAACCGGGGCCTGGTGCCAGGCGCTGATGTACGGCGTCGGGCTGCCGTACAGGGCGTCCAGCCGGCCCAGGAGCTCCGGGTACAGCACGGCGAGCTCGTCGCGTTCGGCGCCCGTCAGCGCCGCCAGGTCCGGAACCTGGCGGTGCGGGACGAGGTGGATTTCCAGCGGCCAGCGGGCCGCGAAGGGGACGTAGGCGCTGAAGTACTCACCCTCGAGCACCATGCGGGCGCCGTCGGCGCGTTCGCCCGCCAAAATGGTCCCGGTCAGGGTGGCCTTTCCGCCCGCCGCGTCGTGGAACTGCCGGGCGGCCGCGGCCATCACCGCGGCCCGCGGCGTGACATAGGGATAGGCGTAGATCTGGCCGTGCGGGTGGTGCAATGTCACGCCGATGTCCTGGCCGCGGTTCTCGAAGCAGAACACCTGCGCCACGCCCGGCAGTGCGCTCAATGCCTCGGTCCGGTGCGCCCAGGCGTCGATCACGGTGCGCACGCGCCGACTGCTGAGCGCGGCGAACGTCCCGGTGTGCTCCGGGGTGAAGGCCACCACCTCGCACCGGCCGCCGGCGATTCCGCGGGTTCCCCAGCCCGGCGATGCCGGGGTGGGTGCGAAATCCGGTCCCAGCGACGGGAAGCGGTTTTCAAACACGGCGACGTCGTAATCCGCGGCCGGGATCTCGGAGGGCCGCGCGTCGGTGCTCGGGCACAGCGGGCACTCGTCCGCCGGCGGCAGGTGCGTCCGGTGTTGCCGGTGCGCGGCGACCGCCACCCAGTCCCCGGTCAGTGCGTCGTACCTGATCTCCCCGGAGGGTCCGCGTTCGGGAAGTTCGCGGCGGTCCCAGGACGGGCGTGGCCGGGGACGGTCGGAGTCGTCGAAATATAGCAGTTCGCGCCCGTCGGCCAGGCGTGTGCTGGTGACCGCGGACACCGACGCCGGGGCGTCGCTGCGGCTGATGATGCTGGTCATGGGGTTCCTTCAGGGGGTGGGGACCGGGCGGTCAGAGGGCCTGGACGTGCAGGAGCAGGGCGTGCTCCGGGTTCAGGAGCGGCAGGGGCAGGCCGACGTGCCGCAGGAAGGCGCCGGTGGCAACGGCCCCGTCTTCCAGCCAGGCGGGCGGCTGGACCTGGGTGTAGGTGTGCGCGTAGTCGCCGTCGAGGGGCGTGGGTAGCTCGGCCCGGACGCGGTAGTTCCGGGTCGGGTCAAGGCCCGGCAGCGACACCAGTCCGGGGACCTCGGCCGGGGCCGACGCCAGGGACACGGCGGCGAACAGCGCCTCACCGGCGTCGTGCGCAACCACACCGTGAACACTCAAGGTGGGCTCGGCGGTGTCCGCGTTGACCCGTTTGCCGGAGTGGATCAGTGCGCGGTGGCGCTTGTACAGCGCAATCACGCGGCGCAGCGTTGCCCGCTCCTGGTCCGTGGCCGCGCGGATGTCCCACTCCATGCCGAAGTGGCCAAAGAGCGCGGTGATGGCGCGGAAGGAGATGTCGTGCGTGCGGGCCGTGGTGTGCGAGGTGGTGGGTCCGATATGCGCGCCGACCAGCTCCGGCGGCAGGATGGCTTGTGTCCAGCGCTGGATGGTCTGGCGTTCCAGGGCGTCGTTGCAGTCCGAGGCCCACACGCGGTCCGTGCGCTGCAGGATGCCGAGGTCCACCCGTCCCCCGCCGGAAGAGCAGCTTTCGATCTCCACGTCCGGGTGCGCTGCCTTGAGCGCGTCGAAGAGCCGGTAGGCCGCGAGCGTCTGCTCGTGGACGGACGGGCGGCCGCCGCGGCCGTGCTCGGTGAGGTCCCGGTTCTGGTCCCACTTGAGGTAGGCGATGTTGTTTTCGCGCAGCAGGGCGTCGAGGCGGCCGTAGATGTACTGCCAGGCCTCCGGATTGGCGAGGTCCAGGACGTGCTGATTGCGCCACGTGTGCGGGAGCCGGCCGCCGTCCTTGTAGGAAAGCACCGACGGGCCCACGATCCACTCCGGGTGCTCGCGGGCGACGTCGGAGTCCAGGTTGACCATCTCCGGCTCCACCCACAGGCCAAACTCCATGCCGTGCCCGGTGACGGCGTCGATCAGCGGCGTGAGGCCTCCGGGCCACACACCCTCGTCGACGAACCAGTCGCCCAGGCCCGCGTGATCGTCGCGGCGGCCGCGGAACCAGCCGTCGTCCAGGACGAAGCGTTCCACGCCGAGCCGGGCCGCCGATTCGGCGAGTTCCAGCAGGGGTTCGAGGCTGTGGTCAAAGTAGACCGCCTCCCAGGTGTTGAGCACCACCGGGCGTACCCGCCCGGACGTGGTGTCCACGTGCTGCGGCCGGGCGCGGAACCAGTGGTAGAAGGCCTCGGTGATGCCGTCCAGGCCATGGCCGGAATAGGCGGCAAAGAGCGACGGCGTCCGGTAGCTGCCGCCGGGGTGGAGCACCACTTCGCCGGAGCCGAGCAGCTCCGCGGCACCGAGCATGCGCCGGCCGTCGGTGAGGCTGTCGAGGTACTGCTCGTGGTTGCCGCTCCAGCCGAAATGGGTGGCCCACACCTGGCCCCGGCGGTTGGAGAAGCCGGCGGTCCCGGCGGCCACGAGCAGCGAGGAATCGTGGCCGGTCCGGCCGTGCCGGCCGGTGCGGACCCAGGTTCCCTGCTGGACGGCGTGCCGCTGCGGGTGGTTTTCGCGGCACCAGCGTCCGGTGAGATCGAGCAGTTCCGTGGCGTCCCGCGGCACCGGCAGCACCGTGGCGAGTTCTTCGAGCTGGTATTCTGCCGTGCCGTTGTTGGTCAGAGTGTGGACCAGCTCCAGGAGGCCGCCGGGGTGGAGGGTGAGCTCGGAGCTGACGTCCAGTCCGGCCTCGGAATCACGGTGGATGATCAGTACCCCGCGGCCGCCGTCCTGCACCTGGGCGGAAACCACCCGCAGGGCCGGCGAAAAGTCCTGGCCGGGGCCGCCGTCTGCGTTCCGGTGCCCGCGGAGGCCCGGCCGTCCGGCCCAGCCGGAGGAGGCCTGCGGGAGCAGCCCGGCGGTGACAGGGACATCGAGGGCGGAGTGGGACACGGGCCCGCGGAGGATCGCCAGATCGGGGAGGTGTTCGCCGAGGTCGGCGCCCCAATGGACGATCTCGGCCTCGCCGGAGTCGAAGGCCAGCAGGAGGCTGGTGCCGGCAGAACGCAGGTGCACGGGGTGCATGGGATTCGCTTTCAGTTGTGCGGAAGTCAGGTGCTGGTGCGCGGGATCCCGGCTGGGACCCCGCGCAGCGGGCGCCGCCGTTGCCGGCGGCTATGGCTTCAGAGGCCTACTTGAACAGGGCGTTGACCTGGTCGTTGGCTTCGGTGAGGGAGCTGGCAGGCTTCTTGCCGGACAGCACTGCGTCCATGGCCGGCTTCATGATGCCGTCCACCTTGGCTGCCTTGTCCGCGATCGGGAACAGGAACGTGGTGCCGTCCTTGACCTGCTGGGTGAAAGCGGAGACGTCCGTGCCCTTGGCCTTGAACGCTGCGGCTGCCTTCTCGGAGGAGCTGGTGATGGCCGGGAACACGACGGCCTTGGAGGCTACGACGTCCTGGCAGGCGGAGGAGGCGAGGTATTCGACCCATTTGACCGAGGCTGCCGGGTTCTTGGTGCCGGCCCAGATGGAGTCGGCCAGGCCGTTGAACATGCTGGCGCGCTTGCCTTCGGGGCCCTTCGGGGTGGGGGCGATGCCGGTCTGGATACCCTTGTAGCCGGTGTACTGGCCGATCAGCCAGTCGCCGGTGGTGTTGATCGCGGCCTTGCCGGCGCCGAAGTTGTCCGACATGCTGGCGCCTACAGTGGTTTCAAGCTTGGGCATGTAGCCCTTGTCCGCCAGGCCGGCCCACCAGGCAATGGACTCCTGGAACTTGGGGTCGTCGTAGTTGAACTTGGTGCCCCAGGGGTTCTTGTCGGTGTGGGTCCAGCCGGTGGTGCCGGTGAGGTAGCTCCACTGCGTCTGGCCCTGGCCCGAACCGGAGGACTCCAGGCCGAGGCCGTAGACGGCCACGTTGTTCTTGTCGAAGCCGGCCTCATCGCCGCGCACACCGTTCTTGTCCACGGTCAGGTGCGCGATGGCCTTTTCGTAGCTGCCGCCGTCCTTCGGGTTCCAGTCCAGGTTGGCCATTTGCTCGGCGGTCAGGCCCGCGGAGTCCGTCATGGCCTTGTTGTAGAAGAGGCCTACGGTGTCCCAGTCCTTGGGCAGTCCGTAGCGCTTCCCGTCCTGGCCGACCCAGAGCTCGGCCAGGCCCTTGTTGTAGCTGTCCAGCTTGATGCCGTCCTTGGCGACGGCGTCGTCGAGGGGGAGCAGTTGCTTCTTCGCGGCGTACTCGGGGTACTTGGAGAGGTGGTCGGTGAAGACGTCGGGGGCGGTGCCGGCAATGAAGCCGTTGGTCAGTGTGGTCCAGTAGTCGTCCCAGCCGCGCTGGGTGATCTTGACCTTGATGTCTGGGTTGGCCTTGGTGAAATCGTCCGCGCACTTCTGGTAGGCCGGGAGCTGGTTGGCGTCCCACAGCCAGTAGTTGATTTCGCCCTTGGCGTCGGCCGAGGGGGCGGAACCGCCGCAGGCGGAGAGGGAGATGGCGATGGCTGCGGCGGCAGCGACGGCGCCGAGGGTCTTCTTCATGGTGGACCTTTCATGGAAGTGCTTCTTTGAGGGGAACGCTTATTGACGGGGAGTGCGTGCTGGGTCGGGGTTACTTGATGCCGGAGAAGCCGATGGAGTTGACCACCCGCTTGCCGAAGGCGATAAAGAGCAGGAGGACGGGCAGGGCCGCGATCAGGGTTGCGGCCATCAGGCCAGCCCAGTCGGGGGCGCCCTGCGGGGACTGGGACTTGAAGACGCCCAAGCCCACGGTGAGGACGCGGACGTTCTCGTCCTGGCCCACCAGCAGCGGCCAGAAGTACTCGTTCCACTGCCCGATGAAGGTCAGCAGCGCCAAGGTGGCCAGCGGGGCCGCGGCGTTCGGGAGCACGATCTGGAAGAAGATCCGCACGTGCTTGGCGCCGTCGAGCATGGCGGCCTCTTCCACCTCGCGGGACATGGAGAGGAAGAACTGGCGCAGGAAGAAGATGGCGAAGGGGGTCATGAACAGGAACGGCAGGGCCATGCCGGCGAAAGTGTTGAGCAGGCCCAGGTTCTTGATCATCAGGAAGTTGGGCAGGGCTGTGAAGATTGGCGGGACCATCATGGTGGCCAGGAACAGGCCGAACACCACGTTCCGGCCCGGCCAGCGGAGCCGGGAGAAGGCGTAGGCGGCCATCGCGCTGAAGAAGACCTGCCCGGCGGTGGTGACGGTGGCGAAGATGATGGAGTTCCGCAGGTACAGCCAGAAGTTGATGGCGGCGCCGGAGCCGCCCTCGGCGATCGCTTCCTCGGGGCTCTGCAGCCCCAGGACTCGCTTGAAGGCGCCGAGGCTGAAGTCGGCCGGCAGCAGGTTGCTGGCGTTCGAGGCGAGGGAGGCGTTGCTGGATAGTGCGGTGCGGAGCATCCACAGGAACGGCGCGATCGTCACGGCGACGGCGACGGCGACGAGGGTCCAGGCGCCGACGCGGCGCCAGTTGACCGGCTTCCTGGGAGCTGTAGCGGTGGTGGCGGGATTCTTGCGGGAAGGGGCGGAGGTAGTCATGGCTGGGGTTCCTTAGTCCAGATCCGATTCGTTGCCCTTGAGGAACTTCATCTGGACGAAGGCCACAAGAGCGAGAATGACGAAGAGAATGACGGACAGCGCCGAGGCGTAGCCGAAGTCGGATTCACCGAATGCCTTTTGGTAGATGTACATCTGGATGACGCGGGAGGCATTGATCGGGCCGCCGCCCGTGGTCACTGCCACGGTGTCGAAGACCTGGAAGGAGCCGATCACCGTGACCACCAGGACCAGCACCAGCACGGGGCGCAGGAGCGGCATCGTGATGCTCCAGAAGGTCCGGGTCGGGGAGGCGCCGTCGAGCGAGGCGACCTCGTACACGTGCTTGGGGATGGACTGCAGGCCGGCGAAGATCAGCAGGGCCGTGTATCCCATGTGGCGCCAGACGTTGACGCCGGCGATGGTGGGGATGGCCCATTGCTCGCTGCCGAAGAAGGCGATGCGCGGCAGGCCCATCCAGTTGATGACCTCGTTGACGATTCCGAGCTGGTAGTCGAGCATCCAGAACCACAGCAGTGCGACGATCACGTTCGCCACCAGGAAGGGCAGCAGCAGGGCGCCGCGGATGAAGGTGGACTTGGCGACGTTGTGCATCAGGAGCGCCAGGCCGAGGGCGATCGCGGTCTGGAAGCCGATGTTCAGTGCCACGTACTGGACCGTCACGGCCATGGCGTTCCAGAACAGATCGTCGGCGAAGATCGCGGTGTAGTTCTTAGTGCCGATCCAGGTTGGATCGCCCAGGACGCTGTACTCGGTGAAGCTGAGGTAGACGCCGCGGATGCTCGGCACAAGGTAGAAGGCAACGAAGCCCAGCAGGGCCGGGGCGATGAAGAAGAGGGCGACCCTCAGGTCGCTCCGGGGTCGGCGCAGGCGACGGGGGGCAGCGTTGCCCTTTCCCGTTCCCGTGCCGGTCGCCTTGCGGGCCTGAACGGCTCCGCGGGCAGTTGTGGTGGTCATTGGTGGGTCCTCCGCAGTTACGTGGTGCTGTGACGTGGATTACAACTGGGAGATGAATCTACACGAGTAACTTTCCGATGCGCAACCGTTTCGTTCATGTTTCCGGGCTGAAAAATTCCGCTCATCATGATCTATTGACTCGAGTAGAAACCGGTGTGAAACTTGCGTGCATGACATTCTCACTAGGTATCGTTGGCGCCGGCCAGTTCGCAGGCGCCTTCGCCAAGCTCTTCAACGCCCACCCCGAAATTTCAGAAGTCCATATCACCGATGTCCTGCCGGAACGGGCCGAGGCCCTCCGGGAGCGGCTCGGCCTGGCCGGGACGTATCCCAGCTTCGAGGCCATGCTCGACGGCGGCGTGGACGCCGTCGCAATCTTCACCCAGCGCTGGACGCACGGGCCGCTGGTGCTGCAGGCGCTCCGCGCGGGCAAGCATGTCTACTCGGCAGTGCCGATGGCCATCAGTGAGGACGAGATCGCCCGGATCATCGACGCCGTCCGCGAGACGGGCCTGACCTACATGATGGGCGAGACCAGCTACTACAACCCCGCCACTGTGTATGCCCGCAAGCGCAGGGCCGAAGGCGCCTTCGGCCGCATTTTCTATGCCGAGGGCGACTACGTGCACGACATGGACCTTGGCTTCTACGAGGCCTACCAGTACAGCGGCGGGGCGGACTGGAAGCGCACCGCCAGCTACCCGCCCATGCTGTACCCGACCCACTCCACGGGCGGGGTGCTGGGCGCGATCGGCGGCCATGCCGTCAGCGTCAGCTGCATCGGCGTCTCCGACGAACGCGGCGACGGCGTGTTCGACAAGGACGTCAGCATGTTCGGCAACGACTTTTCCAATGCCACCGCGCTGTTCGAACTCTCAACCGGCGGCTCCATGCGCATCAACGAGATGCGCCGCGTCGGCTACCCCTCCCACCTGCGCGAAAGCCGCTTCCGGTACTTCGGCACCGAAGCCAGCTTCGAGCAGCTGGCCACGGTCAGTGTGTGGCAGGACAAAGAGTCAGTGACCGATGTCAGCGCCGAACTGGACACCCACGCCACGCTCGCTGCCGACGATCCGGCGCTGGCCGACGTCGCACCGGCCCTGCGGGACGCCTTCAGCTCCGGTCTGGCCGCGGTGCACGACGCCGGCCGGCTCCCCGCCGAGTTCCGCGGACTTCACAACGGGCACGAGGGCAGCCACCACTTCCTGGTGGACGACTTCGCCACCGCCGTCGCCACCGGAACGCTGCCGCCGGTCAATGCCTGGGAAGCCGCCCGCTACACCCTTCCGGGCATCGTCGCGCACGAGTCCGCCCTCCGCGGCGGGGAGCGGCTGCCCGTGCCGGACCACGGTGACGCCCCCGCCGGGCTGCCCGCGCACGTCTCCAGTGAGGAAGGCTTTGCCGCCGAACTCCGGCGGTAGCATGGTCCCTGTGCCACATTCGCCAGCCCCCGCCAGGCCCACGATCACCCGCAAAGACGTGGCCCGGCTGGCTGGCGTCAGCACCGCCGTCGTCAGCTATGTGGTGAACGGCGGACCCAAGCGGGTCTCCCCGGTGACGGCCGCGAAAGTGCGCGAGGCCATCAGCGCCCTCGGGTACCGGCCGAACGCCGCGGCGAGGGCCCTGAAGCTGGGCTCCAGCGAGATGCTGGGCATGGTGGTCCCGGACACCACCAACCCCTTCTTCGCCACCCTGGCCCGCGCTGTGGAGGAAGCCGCGGCGGCGCGCGGCTACGCGCTGCTGCTGGCCAACTCGGGCGGATCGGCGGCCAACGAACGCCGCCAGGTCCGGAACCTCGCGAGCCGCCGGGTGGACGGCGTCTTCCTCTCCAGCGTGCTGTTCGAACCCGACCTGACCGAGCTTGAGCACTCGGAGATCCCCGCCGTGCTGCTCAACCACAGCAGCGAGGTGCCGGGCTTCAACTCGGTCGGCGTGGAGCTGCTCGAAGGCTCCCGGCGGGCCGTTGAGCACCTGGTGGGCCACGGCCACCGCAACATCGCGTTGGTCATGGGAATGAACGCCGGCAATGACCTCGACGCGCGCGAGATCGGGTGGCAGCGAGGGCTGGCCGAGGCCGACCTCCCGGAAGGGCCCATCCTGCGTTGCGACTTCGACCGCCAGGGCGGCTACCGGGCCGGGCAGCGGCTGCTCGCTGCCGCCGACCGGCCCACCGCCGTGTTTGTCAGTTCCGACCTGCAAGCCGTCGGCCTGCTGCGCGCCGTGTATGAGGCCGGCCTGCGTGTCCCGGAGGACCTCGCTGTCTTCTCCTTCGACGGCTCGGCCGAGGCGGAGTACAGCTGGCCGCCGCTGAGCACGGTCGCGCAGCCCGTACAGGCCATGGCCGAGGCTGCCGTCGAGGCACTCATCGACTCCGACAGCGGCTCACCCACCAGGAACAGGACCTTCCCCGTGGACCTGGTCCTGCGGGCGTCCTGCGGCTGCGTGCCGTCGCCCGCCGTGCCGGCCAGGTAAAGTCCCTTCCTCTGACATCGTTGCCGTCCCCTGCGGGCGGCGGGGGCTAAATGGACTATCGTTAGCGCTAACAGCAGCCGGGAGCCAGGCGACCTGCGGGCGTCATGCGCCCTCCCAGAGGTTGATTCCATAGGTTGATTTCACGGTAAGTTCACACCGGCGGACGACATCGGAGCGAAGGGAGCCTCGCATGGGGAACAGCAATGACCGGCGGCTGCCGCGGCTCGAAGACGTCGCCGCGCTGGCCAAAGTTTCCCACCAAACTGTGTCGCGGGTGATCAACAACCACCCGAACGTCAGCACGGCAACAAGGGTGCGGGTGGAGGCAGCGATTGCCGAACTCGGCTACCGGCGCAACACGGCCGCCCGGAGCCTGGTGACCCGGCGCACCCAAACCATCGGTGTCCTGGCCTCGGAACTCGGGCAGTACGGCCCGGCGAACACCCTGTTGGGGGTCCAGCAGGCCGCCCGCGAAGCAGGGTATTTCGTGAGCATTGCCGCGATCAAAGGGGCCGGGGCGAAGGCCATTTCGGATGCGGTGCGGCACCTGACGGACCAGGGCGCGGACGGAATGATTGTGATCGTGCCGCACGACGGGACACTTCAGGTGCTCGAAGGCCTGAACCTGGATCTCCCGGTGATCGTCGTCGGCGGTGCCGGGGAAGGGCGTCTGAGCGGCGCGATGGTCGACCAGAAGCTCGGGGCGCGGCTGGCCGTGGCCCATCTCATCAGCCTTGGCCACCAGCAAATCGGCCATGTCTCCGGCCCGCTTGACTGGGTGGACGGCAAGGCCCGTGTTGACGGGTGGCGCGAGGAGCTGGCGGAAGCCGGCCTCCCGGACGACCTTTTGGTCGAGGGGGATTGGAGCGCGGGCAGCGGGTACCGGATCGGGAAGCTGTTGGCAGAACAGCGCAGCGCCACGGCGGTATTCGTCAGCAACGACCAGATGGCGCTCGGACTGCTGCGGGCGTTCGGCGAGAAGGGCATCCGCGTCCCGGAGGAAATCTCGCTGGTCGGCTTCGACGATCAGCCCGAATCCGCCTACTTCATGCCGCCGCTGACCACCGTGCGCCAGGACTTCGAGGAGCTCGGAAAACGCTGCATGGACTTGATACGCGCCCAGATCGAGGACGAAGCCGGCAGCGGCGCCTTGGTGGTCAAGCCTGAGCTCGTGGTCCGCGCCAGCACTGCGCCCCGCCCCCGCCTCTCCTAGGGCCGAAGCTTTCCGTTTCCGGCCAAGCACGACCGGTCTTCTTGACACCATGTTTGTTAGCGCTAACAATAAGGGAGTTCGCAATGTTGCGGAACCTATTGGAGGATTTGATGGACTTCTCAGTGGACGGAACCGACAACTTTGTCATCGGTGTGGATTACGGCACGCTTTCGGGGCGGGCCGTCGTCGTCCGGGTCCGGGACGGCAAGGAACTGGGCAGCGGAGTCTTTGACTACCCTCATGCTGTGGTCTCGGGCGAGCTCCCCGAGGACACGGCGGGCGCCGCCGGGATCCGGCTTCCGGGCGAGTGGGCGCTCCAGGTGCCCGACGACTACCGGGAGGTCCTGCGCCACGCGGTGCCCGCGGCGATCGCCGACGCCGGAATCGACCCGGCCGCCGTCGTGGGGATCGCCACGGACTTCACGGCCTGCACCATGGTTCCGGTCAAGGCAGACGGCACCCCGCTGAGTGAACTGCCCAACTTTGCCGACAGGCCGCACGCCTATGTGAAGCTCTGGCGCCACCACGCCGCGCAGCCGCAGGCGGACCGGATCAACGCACTGGCCGCCGAACGGGGCGAAAGCTGGCTCCCGCGCTACGGCGGGCTGATCTCCTCCGAGTGGGAATTCGCCAAAGGACTGCAGCTGCTCGAGGACGACCCGGAAAGTTACGCCGCGATGGACCGCTGGGTGGAAGCCGCCGACTGGATCGTCTGGCAGCTCTGCGGCAACTACGTCCGCAACGCCTGCACGGCCGGGTACAAGGGGATCTACCAGGACGGCCGCTACCCGTCCGAGGACTTCCTGGCCGCCCTGAATCCGCGGTTCAAGGATTTCGTGTCCGCCAAGCTGGAACACACCATCGGCCGGCTCGGCGACGCCGCCGGTTATCTCACCGCCGAGGCCGCCGCCTGGACTGGCCTGCCCGAGGGGATCGCCGTTGCGGTGGGCAACGTGGACGCGCACGTCACCGCACCGGCCGCCAAAGCGGTGGAGCCGGGCCAGCTCGTGGCGATCATGGGCACCTCCACCTGCCACGTCCTGAACGGCGGCGAACTCCGGGAAGTGCCGGGCATGTGCGGCGTCGTCGACGGCGGCATCGTGGACGGGCTCTGGGGTTACGAGGCCGGGCAGTCCGGGGTGGGGGACATCTTCGGCTGGTTCACCAAGTTCGGCGTTCCGCCGGAATACCACCAAGCCGCGGCCGCCGCCGGTCTGGGCATCCACGAATATCTCACCGAACTCGCGTCCAGCCAGGCGATCGGCCAGCACGGCCTGATCGCGCTCGACTGGCACTCCGGCAACCGCTCCGTGCTGGTGGACCACGAACTCTCCGGCATCATCGTTGGCCAGACCCTCGCCACGAAACCTGAGGACACTTACCGGGCACTCCTGGAGGCCACAGCCTTCGGCACGCGGACCATCGTGGACGCCTTCCGCGACTCTGGCGTCCCGGTCACCGAGTTCATCGTTGCCGGCGGGCTCCTGAAGAACAAGCTGCTTATGCAGATCTACGCCGACATCACAGGACTGCAGCTCTCCACCATCGGCTCCACCCAAGGTCCAGCGCTGGGTTCGGCCATCCACGCCGCCGTCGCTGCCGGAAGGTACCAGGACATCCGGGAGGCCGCGGCCGCCATGGGTGCTGCGCCGGGCGCGGTCTACACACCGATCCCGGAGAACGTCGCGGCCTACGAAGAACTGTTCCGGGAATACCGGACACTCCACGACTACTTCGGCAGGGGAACCAACGAGGTCATGCACCGGCTCAAAGCTATTCAGCGCAACGCCGTCCGTCCTCTCTTCACCGCCGGGGTGTCCGCATGAGCACGCTGCCGGAATCCATCGCCCGGCTCCGCAGCGAGGTCTGCTCGCTGCACGCCGAACTCACGCGTTACCAGCTCGTGGTCTGGACGGCGGGAAACGTCTCGGCCCGCGTTCCCGGCTACGACCTCATGGTCATCAAACCGTCCGGCGTCTCCTATGACGAGCTGACGCCGGAACTCATGGTGGTCACCGATCTCTTCGGCACGCCGGTGAGCTCGCTCAGCTCCGGAGCCGACGGCGCGACGGTCGAGTGGGCCAACCCGGACCTCACGCCGTCCTCGGACACCGCGGCGCACGCCTACGTCTACCGCCACATGCCCGACGTCGGGGGAGTGGTGCACACCCATTCGACCTACGCCACGGCCTGGGCTGCCCGGGGAGAGCCGATCCCCTGCGTGCTGACCATGATGGGTGACGAGTTCGGGGGGACGATCCCTGTGGGCCCGTTCGCGCTGATCGGGGACGACTCGATAGGCCGCGGCATCGTGGACACCCTGGCCCGGTCCACCTCGCCGGCCGTGCTCATGCAGAACCACGGGCCCTTCACCGTGGGCAAGGATGCCCGCTCCGCGGTCAAAGCCGCTGTGATGTGCGAGGAAGTGGCCAAGACGGTCCACGTTTCCCGCCAGCTCGGCGAGCCCGTGCCGATCGACCCGGCCCAGATCGACTCGCTCTACGCCCGCTACCAGAACGTCTACGGCCGCTAGGCCCAAAAACCGGCCGCTAGGCCCAAAAACCGGCCGCTAGGCCCAAAAACCGGCCGCTAGGCCGCCAACCCGCCGTCGCTCTCTACCTTCCCCAGGAGAAAACATGTCCAACGCCAACAACACGTCCCTTGAGCAGTACGAGGTCTGGTTCCTCACCGGCAGCCAGCACCTCTACGGCGAGGACGTCCTCAAGCAGGTCGCTGCGCAGTCGCAGGAGATCGCCGACGCGCTGAACGCCTCCGCGGACGTACCGGTGAAAATCGCTTGGAAGCCCGTGCTCACGGACTCGGACGCCATCCGCCGCACCGCCCTGGAAGCCAACTCGGATGACGCCGTGATCGGCGTGACCGCCTGGATGCACACGTTCTCCCCGGCCAAGATGTGGATCCAGGGCCTGGACCTGCTCCGCAAACCGCTGCTGCACCTACACACCCAGGCCAACGTCGAACTGCCATGGGCGGACATCGACTTCGACTTCATGAACCTGAACCAGGCCGCCCACGGCGACCGTGAATTCGGCTACATCCAGTCGCGCCTCGGCATCCCCCGCAAGACCGTCGTGGGGCACGTGTCCAACCCCGCGGTCTCCCGCCAGGTAGGCGCCTGGCAGCGCGCCTCGGCGGGCTGGACCGCGGTCCGGACGCTTAAGCTGACCCGCTTCGGCGACAACATGCGCAACGTCGCCGTCACTGAAGGGGACAAGACCGAGGCCGAGCTGCGCTTCGGCGTCTCGGTCAACACCTGGTCCGTTAACGAACTCGCCGACGCCGTGCACGGCGCCCCGGAGGCCGACGTCGACACCCTCGTCGCCGCATACGAGCGGCTCTACGACGTGGCCGCCGAGCTCCGCGCCGGTGGCGCCCGGCACGAGTCGCTGCGCTACAGCGCCCGGATCGAACTGGGGCTGCGATCCTTCCTCGAGGCCAACGGCTCGGCCGCCTTCACCACCTCTTTCGAGGACCTAGGCGCACTGCGCCAGCTGCCGGGCATGGCCGTGCAGCGGCTCATGGCCGACGGCTACGGCTTCGGCGCCGAGGGCGACTGGAAGACCGCCATCCTGGTCCGCGCAGCCAAGGTCATGGGCTCCGGGCTCCCCGGCGGCGCCTCGCTCATGGAGGACTACACGTATCACCTCGCCCCGGGTCAGGAAAAGATTCTCGGCGCCCACATGCTCGAGGTCTGCCCCTCCCTGACCACCACCAAACCCCGCGTGGAAATCCACCCGCTCGGCATTGGCGGCAGGGAAGACCCGGTCCGCATGGTCTTCGACACCGACGCCGGCCCCGGGGTCGTGGTGGCGCTGTCCGACATGCGCGACCGCTTCCGCCTCGTGGCCAACGCCGTCGACGTCGTGGACCTCGACGAGCCGCTGCCCAACCTGCCGGTGGCCCGCGCACTCTGGTCGCCCAAGCCGGACTTCGCCACCTCCGCCGCTGCGTGGCTGACGGCCGGGGCCGCCCACCACACCGTGCTGAGCACAGCCGTCGGCATGGACGTCTTCGAGGACTTCGCCGAGATCGCCAAAACCGAGCTGCTCACGATCGACGAAGGCACCACCATCCGGGGCTTCAAGAAGGAGCTGGCCTGGAACGCCGCCTACTACAAACTGGCCGGCGGTCTGTGACCGGGGGCGAATACGGGCTCCGGCACGGGGCTAACACCGCCGTCATCACCGCCTGCGGGCGTCGGTGCGGGCTATCCCTTCGCATTGTCGATCACCGCGCGCTACCGGCTGGACGGCGACGGTCTGGGCAGGCGTGCGTCATCGTCCGGGACCCGGGCGGGACCGGCGTCGGCTTGAACCCGGAGCCACGCACCGCGTGGCTTGGCGCATTCTTGCGGCGTGAGGGCACGCTGCCGGACTGACGCAGATCAAACGGCCAATGTGCGTTGACTCACATGTTTCGAGAAGCTATCTTTGACCATATTGTTAGCGATAACAATCGGCCGCAGTTCCCTTGCAGGCTGAATCCCCGTTCCATTCAGACCTCCGCATTCCTCCCGCTGTCACCGCCCCGCAGGGGCACAATGACGTGCAGGACTGCGATCAGGAGCAACTTCGCGGACTATGCGTCCGCGGAAGGAGAAAATTGTGAAGATCAGGAAACTCCTGGGCGCCGTTGCGGTTGTCCTCGCTGTGACCGTAGGGGCCACCGGCTGCGGCAGTCGGCCCGGCACGGCCGCCCCGGCCGCCAGCGCCGATGCTGCCGGCTCGCTCGTCGGGATCTCGATGCCGACGCAGACCTCGGAGCGGTGGATCGCCGACGGCAAGAACGTCTCGGACTCCTTGACGAAGCTCGGTTACAAGGCCGACCTGCAGTATGCCAACGATGACATCCCCACGCAGGTGGCGCAGATCGAGAACATGCTCACCAAGGGCGCTAAAGCCCTGATCGTCGCGGCCATCGACGGCACCACCCTTACCGACGTCCTTGCCAAGGCGAAGGAACAAAACGTAAAGGTCATCGCCTACGACCGGCTCATCAACGGCACGCCGAATGTCGACTTCTACACCACTTTCGACAACTACACCGTGGGCGTGCAGCAGGCCACTTCGCTGCTGACCGGCCTGGGCCTCGTTGACGCAAGCGGCAACAAGGTCGAAGGCAAGGGCCCGTTCAATGTGGAGCTCTTCGCCGGCAGCCCGGATGACAACAACGCCAACTTCTTCTGGACCGGCGCCATGGACACCCTCAAGCCGTACCTGGACGCCGGGACCTTGAAGGTACCCAGTGGCCAGACCAAGTTTGAGCAGGCCGCCATCCTGCGCTGGCAGGCCCCCGTGGCCCAGAAGCGCATGGAGGACATCCTCACTGCCGCATACAGCTCCGGCACCAAGCTCAACGGCGTTCTGTCCCCGTATGACGGCCTCTCCATCGGCATCATCTCGGCCCTGACCAGCACCGGCGGTTACGCCAAGGGCAGCCTGCCGATCGTCACCGGCCAGGACGCCGAAAAGGGTTCAGTGAAGTCCATCGTCGCCGGAGAGCAGTACTCCACGATCTTCAAGGACACCCGCCAGCTGGGAGCCCAGGCCGTGAAGATGGTCGACGCCCTCATGAAGGGCCAGGAGCCCGAGGTCAACGACACCAAGACCTACAACAACAAGGTCAAGGTGGTCCCCGCCTACCTGCTCAAGTCCGTCATCATCACGGACGAGAACTACAAGAAGGAACTCGTCGAATCCGGCTACTACAGCGAGGCCGACGTCAAGTAGCCACGTCGAAGGGTGGCGGGCCGCCGCCGAGTCCGGGCCGCCACCCTTCCCGTAGACCCCTGCAGCCGCAGGAGGTCTCAAGCACTACCAGGCAGTGAGAATTGGCGATGAACACACCCATTCTTCAAATGCGAGGAATCACCAAGACCTTCCCGGGCGTGAAGGCCCTCCAAGACGTCACCCTGCAGGTGAACCGCGGCGAAGTCCACGCCATCTGCGGTGAAAACGGCGCCGGGAAATCCACCCTCATGAAGGTGCTGTCCGGCGTCTACCCGCACAGCTCCTTCGATGGCGACATCCTCTTCGAAAACGAAGCCTGCACCTTCTCCAGCATCAGCGACAGTGAGAAACACGGAATCGTGATCATTCACCAGGAACTGGCCCTGAGCCCGTATTTGTCGATCGCCGAGAACATCTATCTCGGCAACGAACAGGCCAAGCGCGGTTGGGTGGACTGGCGCAAGACCAACCTGGAGGCCGCGAAACTCCTGGCCCGGGTGGGGCTGAGCGAAAACCCGGTCACCCCCGTCCAGCACATCAGCGTGGGCAAGCAGCAGCTCGTGGAAATCGCCAAGGCGCTATCGAAGGAGGTCAAGCTCCTCATCCTCGACGAGCCGACGGCGGCCCTCAACGACGAGGACTCGAGCCATCTGCTGGACCTGATCCTGCACCTCAAGGGCCAAGGCGTCACCAGCATCATCATCAGCCACAAACTCAACGAAATCCGCAAGGTCGCGGACGCCGTCACGATCATCCGGGACGGCAAGACGATCGAAACCCTCCGCCTGGGCGGCGGCGAGATCACGCAGGAACGCATCATCCGCGGAATGGTGGGCCGGGACCTGGAAAGCCTCTATCCGGACAGGGAACCCCGGATCGGCGAGGAAGTCCTGCGGATCGAGGACTGGTCCGTCCGACACCCGCAGGACTACAGCCGGATGGTGGTCAACAACGCCAGCCTCAATGTCCGCAAGGGGGAAGTGGTGGGACTGGCCGGGCTGATGGGCGCCGGCAGGACGGAGCTGGCCATGAGTGTCTTTGGGCGCAGCTACGGCACCGCAACCTCCGGGAGAGTCTTCAAGCACGGCACGGAAATCAACACCTCCACCGTCTCGGCCGCCATCAAGCACGGGATCGCCTACGCCACCGAGGACCGCAAGCTCTACGGCCTGAACCTCATCGAGGACATCAAGCGGAACGTTTCCATGGCGGCGCTGCGCAAGCTGGTGAAGGGCGGCTGGGTGGACAAGAACCAGGAAACCCTGGTGGCCAACGACTACCGGAAGAACATGAACATCAAGGCTCCGTCGGTCGCCGCCATCACGGGCAAGTTGTCCGGCGGCAACCAGCAGAAAGTGGTGCTGAGCAAGTGGATGTTTTCCGATCCGGACGTGCTGATCCTCGACGAACCCACCCGCGGGATCGACGTCGGCGCGAAGTTTGAGATTTACACGATCATCGCGAAGCTGGCCGCGGAAGGAAAGGCGGTCATTGTGATCTCCTCCGAACTGCCCGAACTGTTGGGCATTTGCGACAGGATCTACACCCTGTCCGCCGGCCACATCACCGGCGAGATCCCGATCGCCGAAGCATCGCAGGAAACCCTCATGCACTACATGACCAAAGAGAAGGAATAGCGAACATGTCCGCCCTCCGAGAATCCCTGGGCTTCCTGACAAGCCGCCTCCGCCAGGTTGGCATCTTTGTCGCCCTGATCCTGATCGTCCTGCTGTTTCAGATCCTGACGGACGGGATCCTGCTGGAGCCCCAGAACGTCACCAACCTGGTGGTCCAGAACAGCTACATCTTGATTCTGGCCATCGGCATGGTGATGGTGATCATCGCCGGCCACATCGACCTGTCCGTCGGTTCGGTCGCCGGGTTCATCGGCGCCATCGCCGGGGTCATGATCGTGCACTGGGGATGGGAATGGTGGATCGCCATCCCCGCCTGCCTGATCGTTGGCGCGCTCGTGGGTGCCTGGCAGGGCTACTGGATCGCGTACGTCGGCATTCCCGCCTTCATCGTCACCCTCGCCGGGATGCTGATATTCCGGGGCCTGACACTGATCACCCTCAAGAACCAGCAGATCACGCCGTTCCCGGCCGAGCTGCGGGCGCTGGGCGGCGGCTTCCTGCCGGACATTTCCGGTGGCACGTCGGTGCTGGAGTGGCTGACGGTCATCCTTGGTGTCGGCGCCACCTTGGCGCTGGTGGTCCAGGCAGTCAAGGAACGCCGGATCCGGATGAAGTTTGAAGTCGAGAATGAGCCGATGGCGTGGTTCGTCACCAAGACCGCGTTCATCGCCCTGCTCATGCTGACCATCACCTTCCTGCTCGCCAGCTACAGGGGCACCCCCATCGTCCTGATTGTTCTCGCGGTTCTGGTGATCGTCTATACGGCCCTGATGAACAACAGCGTCTTCGGACGCCATACCTACGCACTCGGCGGCAACTTGCACGCAGCCGAGTTGTCCGGCATCAAGACCAAGGCGGTCACGTTCCGGCTGTTCGTGAACATGGGCGTCCTTGCCGCGCTGGCTGGCCTCGTGTTCACGGCCCGGCTCAACTCAGCCCAGCCGGCCGGCGGCACCGGCTTCGAACTGGACGCCATCGCAGCGGCGTTCATCGGCGGCGCCGCGGTCACTGGTGGCATCGGGACCGTGGCCGGGGCCATGATCGGCGGCCTCATCATGGGTGTGCTGAACAACGGCATGTCGATCCTTGGCCTCGGCACCGACTACCAGCAGCTCATCAAGGGCCTGGTGCTGCTCCTCGCCGTCGGCTTCGACATCTTCAATAAGAACCGCAGCGGCAAGGGCGGCGGGGCCGCGATCTTCAAGAGCCTCAAACTGAAAACCCCGCCCGCGGCGGGTGCCGACGCCGGGAAGCCGGCGGATGAGCGTCCGGTTCCGGTGGCGGCCGGACAGTAACGCGGGATAGCACAGACTGCTGCGACCCGGGTTGGCCTCCAGAGGCCAACCCGGGTCGCTCTTTATCGCGGGGGTCTTCGCTGCGCTGCTAGCGGGCGGCCGCCGGCTGGTCCTCCGCGGCAGCTGCCGGCTCGCCGGCGATGATGGCGTCGACTTCAGCCTTTTCCTTGGCGCCCCAGGTTTCGCGGGTGTTCAGCACGCCGATCAAGCCAATGACGCCTACCAGGACGTACAGCGAGGCGCCCCCCGCCCACCCGAAGACGGAGGCCAGGAGCACGGCCAGGAAGGGCGCGAATCCGGAAATGGAGGCGGCCACCTGGTAGCCGATGGAGGCGCCGGAGGTCCTGGTGTTGGTCCGGAACAGCTCCGCGAACCAGGCGCCCTGCGTGCCGGTAAACGTGGCGTGGATGATGCCGATGCCGATCACGAACGCCAGGACGATCAGGAACGGGTTGCCGGTGTTGCTGAGCAGGAACATCGGGAAGCCGAAGACAATGACGGCGATGGTTCCGCCGAGGTAGAGCTTGCGGCGGCCGATGCGGTCGGTGAGCGCGCCGGCGACCAGCGTGACCGGGATGGCCAGAAGGCTGGCGATCACAATGCCGGTCAGGCCGATGGCCCGGTCCTCGGGGTTGTTCTTCGTGATGTAGGAGAGCAGGTACGTGGCCGTGACGTAGTACGCGCAGCTCTCCACGATCCGCAGGGAGATCACCCGCAGGATGTTCCGCCAGTCGTTCTTGACCACGGTGGCCAGCGGGTTCTTAACGATCGCGCCCGTGGCCTTGGTGTGTTCGAACTCGGGGGATTCCTCAAGCCTCATCCGGACAACGAGGCCGACGACGATCAGGACGGAGCTGGCGAGGAACGGCAGCCGCCAGGCCCAGTCGGTCTGCAGGGAGGCGGAGAGCAGGAACGCGGCGTTGGCCAGCGTGATGCCCAGCGGGTTGCCTGCCTGCGGGATGGCCGCGAAACGGCCGCGCTTCTTCCACGGTGCGTGCTCGAACGTCATCATGACGGCGCCGCCCCATTCAGCACCGAAGGCCAGGCCCTGGATCATCCGGATGATGACCAGCAGGATGGGTGCGAGGATGCCGACCTGGCCGTACGTGGGGAGGCAGCCGATCAGGACGGTGGCGATGCCCATGGTCAGCAGCGCGCCGACCAGCACGGGCTTGCGGCCGTACTTGTCGCCGAGGTAGCCGCCGACGGCACCGCCGATGGGCCGCATCAGGAAGCCCACCGCCAGGGTGGCAAAGGCCAGAAGTGTTCCGACCACAGGGTCCGTGTTGGGGAAGAAGACCTTGCCGAAGTACAGGGCCGCGGCCGTGCCGTAGGCGACGAAGTCGTAGTTTTCCACGCACGTGCCGGCGGCCGAGGCCACGGCGGTCTTGATCTTTCCGGGTGACCCGTGGGCGGCCTGGCGCGGCCGGTCCGTGATTGCTGCCGTCATATTCTATATCTCCTTTGATATTGCTGGACAGCCTTGGGCAGCATGCCGAAGGCCAGGTAAACGATTGGTGGTGCGGTGCCGTCCGGTCAGATTTCGGCGGCCAGTTCCCGTGCTCCCTCGAGCTCCATTTCGCGCAGCTTTTGGACGCGCCGGATGGTGTCTTCGTCGTTGTCGAATTTCGCGTCGAGGAACGACTGGAGGACTTCCTTGGCGGTGGCCCTGCCGATCAGCCAGGCGCCCATGGCGATTGCGTTCGCGTCGTCGTGCTCCACACTCTGGTGGGCAGAATAGACGTCGTGGCCCAGGGCGCACCGGATGCCCGGGATCTTGTTGGCCGCCATCACGGCGCCCACCCCGGTGCCGCAGACCAGCACGGCGCGCTCGGCCTCGCCGGAGCGGACCAGATCGCAGGTGGCCCGGGTGATGTCCGGGAAATCGACCGGCGCCTCGCTGGGCGCGCCGCAGTCGATGACCTCATGGCCGAGGTCCTCCAGGACTGACTGGACAAACGATTTGAGGGGGAAGCCGGCGTGGTCGTTGCCGAGTGCGATTTTCATGGGTCTCCTTAGTTCGGAACGACAGGGCTGGAAAATGCTGTGATCGGGTTGGCGGGGTTCGGATTGGCTGGGTTCGGATTGGCTGTGTTCGGATTCGCGGGGTTCGGCGCGGACGCCGGTAGTTCGCGCGCCCATGGAATCGATTCCATGGCGCCGGCGCGCGTGACTGCAAGTGCCGAAGCGCGCGTGGCGTGAACCATTGCGGCAGACAGGTCGCTTGGGTTGTCGGCCAGAGATGCGGCGAGGTAGCCCACGAACGTGTCGCCGGCTCCCGTGGTGTCCCGGGCGGCTACCTTGGCGGCCGGCACATGCACCAGACTGCCATCGAGGACTGTGAAGGACCCTTCCGCGCCGGCGGTGCAGACGATGGCCGGACCCAGGACAGGCGGAAGAGTCTGGACCAGCTCCCGGTGGTTGCCGGGTATTCCGCCGAGGCCGGCGAGAACCTGGATTTCCTGCTCGTTCACCACGAGGAGGTCGACGTCGTCGAGCAGGCCATCGATCTGCCGGGGGGCGGGGGCGGCGTTGAGGATGACGAATGCGCCGCGGCTCTTCGCGATGTGCGCAGCCTGCCGGACCAGCTCCGTCGGGATCTCGAGCTGCAGAACCAGGACGTCGCCGGCCTGGACGGCGGCGAGTCCGGCATCGACGTCGGCCGCTGTGATCCCGGAGTTCGCGCCCGGACTGACGATGATCTGGTTTTCGCCGTGGTCGTCGACGGCGATGACCGCCGTTCCGGTGGCGTCGGTGCCGCTGACCCGGACGTGACCGGCGTCGATGCTGGCCTCGGTCAGAACCTCAAGGATCCGTCGGCCATGCGCGTCGCCGCCGACGGCGCCGGTGAACTTCACTGTGGCGCCGGCCCGGGCCGCCGCGACGGCCTGGTTGCCGCCCTTGCCGCCGGGGCTGAACGTCGCGTCCGAACCCCGGACGGTCTCGCCCGCCCGCGGCAGGGAACGGACGCGGATGTTCTGGTCGATATTGAGGCTTCCGACCACAAAAACCGTGCTCATTGGACCTGCTCCTTCGGTGGTGTCGGACGGTGCCCCAGGCCGCAAATCAGAGGGGTCGGACTGGACGGCGTTGCTGTTGTCACGGCAGCCCCTTGCTTGGGTCCGCAGCGCCCGAGGAGGCGCGGACAATGAGTTCACTCGGGAGGACGACCGAGTCCGGCTTCTGCCCGTCGATCACCTCGAGCAGGAGCCTGACCGCGGTCCGGCCCATCGCCTCTACATCGTGGGAGATGACGGTCAGCGGCGGATCGAGCAGGGAGAACCATTCGATGTCGTCGAAGGCGATGAGGGCCATGTCCCGTCCGATGCGCAGGCCCTTGCGGTTCAGGGTGGCCAGCGCGCCGACGGCCATGGGGCTGTCGGCGGCCAGGAGTGCGGTTGGCGGCTGCGCGAGGCCCAGCAGGTGGTGCGCGCCGGCCGAGCCGCTGGCGGACTGGAAGTCGCCGAAGTACGTCAGTGCGGGATCGGCGCTGAGCCCGAACTCGCGGGCCGCGCGGGAGTAGGACTTGAGCCGGTCCCGGCCGGTGGACGTGGTCTGGGGTCCGGCGATGTAGCCGACGCGCTCGTGGCCCTGCCGGACCAGATGCTCCACGGCTTGGCGGATGCCGACATCACCGTCGGTGGTAACGCTCGGCACATCGATTCCGTCGACCGTCCGGTCAACGAACACCGTGGGGATGTCCCGTTCCAGCAGGGCGCGCAGGCTCGAGCTCCCTTCGCCCTGCGGTGCGGCGATCACGCCGTCCACGCGCTGCGAAATAAAGGTGTCCAGGTACCGGTCCTGCTGCGGGATGCTCTCGTTGGCGTTCCCCAGCAGGGTGACAAGCCCCTCCGCGAGGGCCGCCTGCTCCGCGGCGTGCGCCAGGTCGGCGAAGAACGGGTTACGGATATCTGAGAGGAGCAGCCCGATGACGTTGGTCCTGGTGGAACGGAGCGCGCGAGCCTGGGCGTTGGGGTGAAAATCCAGCTCGGCGACGGCGGCGGCGACCTTCTGGCGCGATTCCGCGGACGTTGCCGGGTTTCCGGACAGCACTCTGGAGGCCGTGGCGGACGAGACGCCGGCCAGTGCTGCCACGTCCTTGATGGTGATGGAAGGTCCCGTCACTGCTGCGCCTTTCGCCCTTGAACTGCTCTGGAAAAGTCTGTGGAATCGATTCCATGGAATCGGTTCCACAAGTATGTGACGCTGGCTACAGTCTGTCAAGGGTTGCTCGCGATCGGGATGAAGGGCGGGCTCGATCAGCTGCGACGCACCGAATCTCCGCGACGGGGACGGCGACGGCGGATGCGCTCAGCGACGCGGTATGACCCGGCTGTATGCGCCCGGCGACGCGGGATGTGTTCACCGACGCGCGAACTCCCCCTCGACGCGGGAATACAGGCGTCGGGAGGAAATCTGCGCGGCGCAGAGCTGGATGCGCGTCGCGGGCCCGGATGCGCGTCGCCGGGCCGAATGCGGGTCGGGGGCATGGGCCGTATCTGGCGACCGGCGAAATTCTTTCCGACGCGCGAAATTCCCGTCGACGCGGGAATGCAGGTGTCGGCAGGAAATTTGCGCGTGGCCAGGCTGAATGGGGGTCGCAGGACCGGATGCGGGGCGCGGGACGGGGCCCAGCCCAGCGGCAGTTCACTCGCCGTGGACGGCGGCCTGGCGTTGCTCTGAGCGGTTCAAATAGGCCAGCAGCAGCTCCCCGGCGCGGTCCAGGTCCCCGGCTTCCAGGGCCCTGCAGATTTCCTCGTTGTCCGGCAGGTAGCCACGGTAGAAGTGCGCGTCCACGGTGGCCTTGTGGAAGAACAGCCGCATCTCGGCCAGGACCTGGGACATGATCGTATCCAGCCGCCGGCTGCCTGCCAGGGCCACGATCGCGCCGTGGAAATGCTGGTTGGCGTTGCCCAGGCCCTCTTCGTCGTTGGCGGCGGCCGCGGCTTTGCCCTCTTCCACGGCCGCGCGGACCGCCGCCACGCGCTCCGGGCTGCCGCCGCCGCGGATCGCACTGACTTCAATGGCGCGGCGCACCGTGTAGACGTCGTGGATGTCGCCAGCCTCCAGGCTCGCCACGAAGACGCCCCGGTTCGGGTGCCGGACCACCAGGCGCTCGGCCGCTAGTTCGGCGAAGGCCTCGCGGACCGTGTTGCGGGAAACGCCCAGATCCTCGGCGATGGTCGATTCTGTGAGCCGCGTTCCCGGCAAGAGCAGGCCCTCCGCCAGCTGCAGGCGCAGTTCGGCTGCCACCCGGTCCGCCACGGACGGCACGGCCACGCGCAGCCGCGCCGCCGCCGCGCCCAGGGCGGGGCCGGAAGCAGCATCGGAAGTCGTCATGGTGCCGAATCTACACGATTGTCCGAACGTTGAATCGTCGGATTGTTGAACAATCGGCAAAAGTGATGCATCCTTAGTAGGGGGCTATCATGAGACGAGGATCACAAATGGCGACCATTGACCTGAACAGCGACGTTGGCGAGTCCTTCGGACGCTGGACCCTGGGCGACGACACGGCGATGTTCCGCTCTGTCTCCAGCGCCAACGTGGCTTGCGGATTCCACGCGGGTGACCCCAGCGTCATCCGCCGGACCTGCCGCGAGGCGATTGCCGCCGGCGTAGTGATCGGCGCCCACGTGGGCTACCGCGATCTGGCCGGGTTCGGCCGCCGCTTCCTGGACGTTGATCCGATCGAACTGGCGGACGACGTCGTCTACCAGATCGGCGCGCTGCAGGCGCTGGCCGCCGCCGAGGGCGGCACGGTCCGGTACGTAAAGCCGCACGGCGGGCTCTACAACGCGATCGTGGCGCACACCCGCCAGGCGAAGGCCGTCGTCGACGCCGTGAAGTCCGTTGACCCGAACCTCCCGATCCTGGGCCTGCCGGGCTCGGAAGTACTGCGCCTCGCCGAGGCTGCCGGCCTCCGCGCGGTCACCGAAGCCTTTGCCGACCGCGCCTACAACCCGGACGGCACCCTCGTTTCCCGTGCGCTCCCCGGAGCCGTGCTGGAGGACCCCGCTCTCGTCACTGAGCATGTCCTCCGGATGGCCACCGATTCCGCCGTCCGCACCATCGACGGCTCCATCCTGAAGATCCACGCAGAGAGCATCTGTGTGCACGGCGACTCACCGGGAGCCGTCACCATGGCCGCTGCAGTGCGTGAGGCGCTCAACGCCGCCGGGATCGACACCGCCGCGTTCGTCTAAGGCACCCGCCTTCGTCCTTGCCGAAGCTCACAGCAGCGTGCCGGGCCCACCCCAAACGCTGGCTCCACCCCTAGCAACAGGCAGCACCCGCACACCTGGAGGAAAACCATGACCACACCGCAGCAGGCCACCCCGGCCGCCAGCAAGAAGAGGATGCCGCCCGGCGCCCTCAAGGCCTACGTCGCGAGCCTCACCGGCACGTCGCTGGAGTACTACGACTTCGCGATCTACTCCGTGGCCTCGGCCCTGGTGTTCCCCAAGGTCTTCTTCCCCGGGAACGACGAATACGTCGGGCTGCTGCTGTCCTTCTCGACCTTTGCGGTGGGCTACCTCGCCCGTCCCATCGGCGGCGTGATCTTCGGCCGGCTCGGTGACAAAATCGGCCGCAAGCACGTCCTCGTGACCACCCTGCTACTGATCGGCATCGCAACGGTCGTGATCGGCGCGCTCCCGGGCTACGCCACCATCGGCCTGGCAGCTCCCGTCATCCTGGTGCTGCTGCGCCTGGCACAGGGCATCGGCGTCGGCGGCGAATGGGGCGGAGCGGTGCTGCTCTCCAGCGAATTCGGCGACCCGCGAAAGCGCGGTTTCTGGTCCTCCGCCGCCCAGATCGGCCCGCCCGCCGGCAACCTGATGGCCAACGGCGTCCTGGCCATCCTCGCCGCGACCCTTAGCAACGAAGACTTCCTCTCCTGGGGCTGGCGCGTGGCCTTCCTCGCCTCGGCCATCTTGGTGGGCTTCGGCCTGCTGATCCGGCTCAAGCTCGAGGAAACTCCAGTCTTCAAGGCCATTAAGGCTCACGGCGAGGCGCCCAAGGCCCCCATCAAGGAGGTCTTTACCAAGGAACCGCGCGCTCTCGTGTCGGCCGCACTGTCCCGCATTGGCCCGGATGTGCTGTACTCCCTGCTCACCGTCTTCATGGCCGTCTATGCCACTAAGGAACTGGGCATGACCACGAGTAACGTCCTCACCGCCATCCTGATCGGCTCGGCCTTCCAGCTGGTCCTGATCCCCGCCGCCGGCGCCCTCACGGACCGAGTCAACCGCCGTCTCGTCTACGGCATCGCCGCCGTCGGAACCGCCGTGTACATCCCCCTGTTCTTCCTGATGATCCAGGGCAAGTCGGTCCTCATGCTGACCATTGGCATCGTGATTGGATTGGCGTTCCACGCCTTCATGTACGGCCCCCAGGCCGCCTACATCACCGAACAGTTCCCGGCCCGGCTGCGCTACGCCGGCAGCTCGCTGGCTTACACCATCGCCGGCGTGTTCGGCGGCGCCATCGCACCGTTGGTCTTCACCGCCCTCTTCGCCTCCAGCGGCAACTGGTTCCTGATCGCCGGCTACCTCGCGGTCGCCTCGATCGTGACGGTGATCGGGCTCGCCATCGGGCGCAACCCGCATACCGACGAAGAAGAGCGGCTCCTGCAGGAATCCCACGCCTGAGCACTTCGGATCGGGTTCAGCGGATCCTGTCCACCGGCACAATTTCTCCGGCAAGATTTTCCGGCACTATGAGTGAGGCACCTCGTGATTGAGACAGCAGGGGAACCCCCGAAGGTAGAGTACGCAGCACTTCATAGGGTCCGTTCCGTGCGGGCCGTGGGAACGCGCGCGGTCCTGGCCGAGCTCTCCGGCACCCAGGACGTGCTTGCCCTGCAGTCGCTGCTGCTGGAGAAGCCGCTGCCGGGCCAGCAGGATGTCCTGGCCGCGGCCGAGACCGTCCTGGTCAAGGCCGATTCCCCGGCCTCGGCCCGGCGCATCGCCGCCCGGCTGCTGCAGCTGGACCTCACCGCACCCGTGCAGCTCGACGGCAGCCTGGTGGTCATCGACACCGTGTACGACGGCGAAGACCTCGCCGAGGTCGGGAGGCTCACCGGCCTCGGCACGGAGGGCGTAATCGCCGCCCATTCCGGCCAGGTCTGGACCGTGGCCTTCGCCGGCTTCGCGCCCGGCTTCGGGTACATGGTGGGGGAGAACCAGCAGCTGGAAGTGCCCCGGCGCAGCTCGCCGCGCACCGCCGTGCCCGCAGGTTCCGTGGCGCTGGCCGGCAACTATTCGGCCGTGTACCCGCGCCGTTCCCCGGGCGGCTGGCAGCTGATCGGGCGCACCAACGCCCGAATGTGGGACCTGGACCGGGACCAGCCCGCCCTGGCCGCCCCCGGCCACCGGGTGCAGTTCCGCCCCGTCCGGGCTGAGGTCATGCTCGCCGCTGATTCAGTCACTGAATCATCCGCTGATTCAGCCGCAGAGACGGCCGCAGAGTCTGCGGCTGAGAACGCCGGCACCGCGCCGCAGCCGGCTGCGCGGGACGTCGCCCGCGGACTCCGGATCGTTTCGCCCGGGATGCAGAGCCTGATCCAGGATCTCGGCCGGCATGGCCACTCCGGCCTGGGCGTCTCCGCCGCCGGTGCGTTGGACCGGGCCTCGCTGCGCCGGGCCAACCGGCTCGTCGGCAACGCCCCCGGCGCAGCGGCCATCGAGACCGTCGCCGGCGGGCTCAAGGTCCAGGCCGTGGCGGACCAGGTCCTGGCGGTCACCGGCGCACCGTCGGCACTCAGTATCGAGTCGGCGCCGGACAGCACCGGCGAAACGTGGTACCGCGCGGTGCCGATCGCCGCCCCGTTCGCGCTGCTCGACGGCGAAACGCTCAGCCTTGGGGCGCCGCGCAGCGGCTTTCGCAGCTACCTCGCCGTCCGCGGCGGCGTGGATGCGGCCCTTGTGCTGGGCAGCCGCTCCACGGACACGATGTCCGGGATCGGCCCGGCGCCGCTGGCCGCCGGCCAGGTGCTGGCCGACGGCGGGGAGGCCGAGTCCGGCGTCGTCGGGGCTCCGGAACTGCAGCCGGACTACCCGGGCACCGGGGTGACCGTCCTCGACGTCGTCCCCGGCCCCCGCGCCGACTGGTTCGATCAGGCGGCGCTGGACTCCTTCACCGCCCAGGACTGGTCCGTGCTGCCGCAGTCCAACCGCGTGGGCATGCGGCTGGACGGGACCCCGCTGCAGCGCAGCCGCCAGGGCGAACTGCCCAGCGAAGGCACCGTGGCGGGCGCCCTGCAGGTCCCGCCGGAGGGCCTGCCTGTGCTCTTCCTGGCCGACCACCCCATCACCGGGGGTTACCCGGTGATCGCCGTGGTGGTCGACTCCCAGCTTGACCTCGCCGCGCAGGTGCCCATCGGCGGGAAGATCCGCTTCCGCTGGGCCGAATTCGCCGCGGCCGAGTCCGAGGCCACCGACGGCGGCACCACTGAACTCGGCACCACCAAACACGCCACCACCGAAGAAGAAGCGAGTAACTGATGCGCAAGGTCCTGATCGCCAACCGTGGAGAAATCGCGGTCCGCATAGCCCGGGCCTGCGACGACGCGCAGCTGGCGTCCGTCGCCGTGTACGCCGACATCGACGCCGACGCCCTGCACGTCTCCGCCGCCGATGAAGCCTTCAGCCTGGACGGCAACTCGCCCGCGGACACGTACCTGAACATCCCCAAGCTCCTCGCCGTGGCGGCCGAGTCCGGAGCGGACGCCGTCCACCCCGGCTACGGCTTCCTCTCCGAGAACGCCGACTTTGCCCAGGCGGTCCTGGACGCCGGACTGACCTGGATCGGTCCGACGCCGGACGCCATCCGGTTGCTCGGCAACAAGATCACGGCCCGCGACGCAGCCGTCCGGGCCGGCGCACCCCTGGTGGCCGGCAGCGACGGTCCCGTCGACACGGCTGCCGAGGCACGGGTTTTCGCCGAACAGCACGGCCTGCCCATCGCCATCAAGGCCGCTTTCGGCGGCGGTGGCCGCGGCATGAAGGTGGTCCGGGTCATCGACGAGGTCGAGGAAGCCTTCGACTCCGCCGTCCGGGAAGCAGTGGCCGCCTTCGGCCGCGGCGAGTGCTTCGTGGAGCGCTACCTGGACCGTCCGCGCCACGTCGAGGCGCAGGTCCTGGCGGACACACACGGCAACGTGGTGGTCGTCGGAACCCGCGACTGCTCACTGCAGCGCCGGCACCAGAAGCTCCTGGAGGAGGCACCCGCGCCGTTCCTCAGCGACGAGCAGACCAGCCTGATTTACGACGCCGCCAAGGCCGTTTGCCGCGAAGCTGGCTACTCCGGCGCCGGCACGGTGGAATTCCTGGTCGCGACGGACGGCACCGTGGCCTTCCTCGAGGTCAACACCCGGCTCCAGGTGGAGCACCCCATCACCGAGGAAACCACGGGGATCGACCTGGTCCAGGAACAGTTCCGGATAGCCGCGGGGGAGCCGCTGCGCCTCACCGAGGACCCGAAGCCGCGGGGGCACGCCTTCGAATTCCGGCTCAACGCCGAGGACGTGGGCCGCGGCTTCCTGCCCTCGCCCGGCACCATCGGCGAGTTCGCCGGCCCCACCGGACCGGGCATCCGCCTCGACACCGGCGTCCGCTCCGGCTCCTTCGTCGCGCCGCAGTTCGATTCCCTGCTCGCGAAGCTGATCGTCACCGGCGCGGACCGCCAGCAGGCCCTGCGCCGCGCCCGCCGGGCCCTCGCCGAAATGCGCATCACCGGGGTCGCCACCGTGCTGCCGTTCCACCGGGCAGTGCTGGAATCCCCGGACTTCACATCCGAAGACGGGCTGGGCATCCACACCCGCTGGATCGAAACCGACTTCGCGGACAAGATCCCGGCCGATCCCGACTACAGCACCACCGCGCCCGACGGCGAACGCCGCACCATCACCGTCGACGTGGACGGACGGCGCCTCGCCGTCGGCCTTCCGGCCGACCTGCTGGACGGCTGGGCCCGCTCAGGCGGGCCCAGCCCTGCCGGCGTGTCCGTGGAAGCAGCGTCCGACGGCGGTGCTGGCGCTGCCGACCCGGGCGAGCTGCGCGCCGACATGGCCGGGACCGTGGTGAAGTGGCTCGTTGAACCCGGCGCCGAGGTAGCGGCAGGGGACCCGGTTGTGGTCCTCGAAGCCATGAAGATGGAAACCCAGGTCTCGGCTCACCGGGACGGGACTGTCACCGACGTCCGCGCGGCAGCCGGCGGAGTGGTGGCTGCCGGGGCTGTGCTGGCGCTGATCGGCTAGGTTCCCGAAAGTCCGGCGGGGCCGTCTCGCCGGTTTCACTGTCTGGCTTTCGCCGGTGGATGACCGGCGCCGGTGTTCGGATCAATTCCCTCGGGATCGTCGCGCGGGGATGGCGTCGCCAAGGCTCAATTGCGCAGACACCGACTGGCAATTGATTGGCGGCCAGAACGTCGATTCCCAGACCGAACATCGACAACCGATCATGTGTCGCTCTGCCGCCGACAGTCGAGTCAATAGCGTCAAGTTAGGGTTTGAGAGTTTCCGGAGCCATCGTCAGGAAAGAAGCAACCGAACCCTATTCTGACAACCTCTTGGCCGCCTGCCTGACGTCAGGTTGGGGTGTGCCTTACTTTGCGCAGGCCAGCTGGTTCAGCGGTTGACGTAGCTCATGTGAGTGGAGTTGTAGCGGTCACCGTGGACACCGAGGCGCTGGGCGAGGGCGTTGAGGTCGGCGATCTCGTCGGCGGAGAGCGCGACCTGTGTGGCCTCGGCGTTCTCCTTGATGCGGGCTGTGCGCCGGGTACCGGGAATGGGTACGATCCACGGCTGCTGGGCAAGCAACCAGGCCAGCGCGATCTGCGCTGGTGCCGCATCCTTCGCCCTGGCCAGGTCAGCAACATGTATGACGAGGGCGTGATTGGCGGCGAGGTTCTCCTGATTGAAGCGGGGGACGCGGTGGCGGATGTCGCCGTCTGTGAAGGTGGTGGACGTATCCACGGTGCCGGTGAGGAAGCCCTTGCCGAGGGGGCTGAACGGCACGAACCCGATGCCGAGTTCCGCGAGAGTGGGCAGGATCTCGGCCTCAGGGTCGCGTGTCCACAGCGAGTACTCGCTCTGCAGCGCGCTGATGGGCTGGACGGCGTGCGCGCGGCGGATCGTGGCGGCAGAGGCCTCGGACAGGCCGAAGTGGCGGACCTTCCCCTCAGCGATCAGCTCGCTCACGGTGCCGGCGACGTCCTCGATTGGCACGTCGGGGTCGACGCGGTGCTGGTAGAACAGGTCGATCACGTCGGTGCGCAGCCGCTTGAGGGATTCGTCGGCGACGCGCCGGATCTGTTCGGGCCGGCTGTCCAGTCCCACGGACTTTCCGTCCTGGATGTCCCAGCCGAACTTCGTGGCGATCACGACCCGGTCACGGATCGGCTGAAGGGCTTCGCCGACGAGTTCTTCGTTGTCATAGGGGCCGTAGACCTCGGCGGTGTCGAAGAAGGTGACACCCTGGTCAACGGCGGATTGCAGCACCGCGATCATCTCATCGCGACTGCCGGGGTTGGGTCCGTAGCTCTGGGACATGCCCATGGCGCCGAGCCCGATCGCCGAGACTTCCAGGCCTTGGCCGAGTGTTCGTGTGTGCATGGTCATGCCTCCGTGGTGTGGTTGGGTGCGTTGCTGTATTCGTTGTCTGTAACGTGTTCGAGCCAGGTCGTTGTGGTGGCGGGGTCGTCGGCGTTTTCTAGCATGGCCAGGTGTTCCATGAACCGATCCGGTGCTGCGCCGTGCCAGTGTTCTTCTCCGGGAGGGGTGTAGATGGTCTGGCCGGGTACAGCGCGGATGGCAGTCCCGTCGCGGGTACCGATCAGGGCGACGCCGGCGGTGATGTGCAGCGTCTGCCCGTTGGCGTGGGAGTGCCAGGCGGTCCGGGCACCCGGTGCGAACCGCACGCAGGCGACGACCATTCGCTGGCCGGGCTCCTGGGGAGCGGCGATCGGGTCCACCCAGACGTCGCCGGTGAATTGCGCCGGCGGGTTCTTGCTGGTGGCGGACTGCGGAAGCTGTTTCATCGTTTCGTTTCCTTTGGTTCGGCGGCATGTGTCATCTTTAGGGCGGCGTCGTGCTGTTGCTGTTGGGTGGCGGCCCAGCTGGCAAGCAGTTGGAGGCGTTCCTCGCTCGGGGAGGCGGGCTCGGCGGTGTAGATCAGGAACGACAGGCCGGGTTCTGCCGTCAGCTCCAAACCCTCGTAGGTCAAAGTCAGGTCACCGACCTCGTGGTGGTGGAAGTTCTTTGTGCCCGTACCGTGGCGGCGCACGTTATGGGCTCCCCACCGGGTGCGGAACGCGTCACTGCGGGTGGAGAGCTCGCCGATCAGGTCATGCAGCTGCGTGTCGCGCGGGTCGCGGCCGGCCTCGGTGCGCAGGATTGACACGGTGACGTCAGAGGCGGCTTCCCACTCTGGGTAGAAATTCTTAGCGCGTTCGTCGAGGAAGCAGAACCGGGCGAGATTGCCCTGCCCTTGCCCGTCGAAGACGTGATCGTAGAACGCGCGGCCCAGGGTGTTGGCGGCGAGGATATCCATCCGTCCGTTACGGACGAACGCGGGCCCGTTAGTGATCACATCCAGGGCGCGGGTCAGGCTCTCCCGTCGCACCCACGTTTTCGGTTTGCGCTTCCGAACCCGGGCGGAAGCGCCGTTGGCGACCCGGGCGAGATCGAACAGATGCTCCCGCTCGGCGTCGTCGAGCTGCAGGGCGCGGACCACCGATTCGAGGACAGCGTCGGAGACGCCTGTAAGGTTGCCGCGCTCGATCTTCGCGTAATACTCGACGCTCACGTCGGCGAGCATCGCAACCTCACTGCGCCTCAGTCCAGCCACTCGGCGGTGCGTCCCGACAGGCAACCCGGCCTGCCCGGGCGCGAGTTTCGCTCGGCGGGACATGAGGAACTCGCGCACTTCGTTCCGGTTGTTCACACCACCGACGCTACGACCCGGGGCTGCTTCAGGGAGTCTCTGTCAGTACACCCCTCATCAGAGACTCCCGCCGGCGGCGCATACGAGATGTCATGGAGATACCGACGAAGAAGGGAAATGATCATGACCGAAAATACTGAAACGGGTTGGACCGGCGGACAGAAGGCCTTCGGTGACTTCGCGCCCGGAATGGTCCACTACACGGACAAAGTCCTGTTCGACGAGGTATGGGAACGTGAGGGCCTGTCCAAGCGGGACCGAAGCCTGATCACCGTCGCCGCACTGACAGCCATGGGCAAGGCCGAACAGCTCACCTTCCATCTCGACTACGCGCGCCGGAACGGCGTCACCGAGGACGAGCTGAAGGAAACGATCCTCCACCTCGCGTTCTATTCCGGCTGGCCCAACGGCATGAGTGCGATGGCCGTCGCCAAGAACATCTTCAGCCAGGAGAGCTAACCATTACGCACGGAGCCATTATTTACGCCCCCGGCGACGTCCGGTACGAACCGCGCGAAGACCCGCAGATCCTGGCCCCCACCGATGCGGTCATCCGCCTGGCCGCGGCCTGCGCGTGCGGGTCGGACCTGTGGAGCTAGCGAGACATCAACGACGTCACCGTGCGCCGCTGGCTATCTGGCTGGTCTAGTAGACGGAGCCTTCGAGCAGCTCGGAGAGTCTGCCCGCGGCCCGCCGCAGTTCAGGGACACCGGCCGTCAGGGTGGCGTGGCTGGCTGCCTCCACGGGGCTGGTCAGGGAAATGGACTCCGTGTGGCGTCCCAGCCGGTTGGGCACGGCCACAGCCACCGAGTGGACCCCAGTGGCCCGCTCATCGGAGGAGTACGCATAGTCGGTTCCAGGCTCGGGCAGTCGGGAGCGCAGCTCCACGGCCGTGAATGCCGCGTCCTCCTGGCCCATCGCGATTGCCGCCGTCACCACCTGCTGAAGCTCTTCTTCGGATGCTGACGCGAGCAGAATCTTGCCGGCCGCCCCCAGAGTGAGGGGGAGCCGCTTGCCCAGGGGGAGGTCGTAGCGCAGGGGAGCATCACCGTCGACGCGTGCGACCAGGATCCTTTCAAAGCCAAGCCTGGTGTAGAGGGATGCCGTGAGTCCCGTCTGGGAGGCCACCTGCTGGAGTACCGGCCGGGCGGCCACCACGAGGGGGTCGTTTTCCAGGTAGCTTCGGGCCGCAGGCAGGACTGCGGGACCAATCCGGTACGACTTGTCGGTCTGGCTGACCATGCCGAAATCCTGGAGGACCCGCAGGATCCGCAGCGTGGTCGGCAGGCTCATGCCGCAGGTCCGTGCCAGGTCACTCAGGCGCTGGGGCCGCTCCGCGCGCTGGAGTTCTGCGAACACCTCCATCGCCCTGGACAGTGAGCGCATATTTGAGGCCTTCGGGCCGTCTTCCGCTGAACTGCCCGGGCGTGTGGAGGCTGTCGTCGTCATTCTTCCATTCTATGTAACTTCCCGCCGCTTGACAGAGCGTGTGTCCCCTGTCACTATTTCTTCAGACGAAATGTTCTTTCATTCTATGAAATGAACGATCACGCAATGTAAGAAGGAAACGATGACAACGGAGTCACTACTGACCAAACCGGAGCGCGCCATCCGCGTCGCTCCGTCGGTGCTCACGGGCATCGGCGCGTTCACCGCCGTCGGCGTCTATGTCGTGGCCAGTTCGGTCAGCCTCGGCCTGTGGACGTCGCTGGGACCGGGCCCCGGCCTGTTCCCGTTCGCCATGGGCGCTGTGCTGGTCGCGATGTCGGCGCTCTGGCTGGTCCAGGAACTGCGCCGGCCGAGCGAGAGGGCCGAGGGGATCGACCGGGGTGTGGTCATCTCCGTTGTGGTCAGCCTCGTTGTCCTGGCATCCGTCATGGACCTGCTGGGCTTTCAGCTGAGCATGTTCCTGTTCCTGCTCTACCACCTGAAACTGCGCGGCCGCCGGACCTGGGTGTCCTCGCTGATCATCGCCCTCGCCGGAAGTGTCGGCGCGTTCTACGCCTTCAACTACGGTCTGAACGTCGCCCTCCCCGTGTCGGCCTTCGCTCCGCTGAACCTGATCGGACTCTAGACGTGGACACACTTAACGAACTGCTCGGCGGCTTCGCCACCGCCATGACCTGGCAAAACCTGCTCTTTGCCTTCCTCGGCTGCCTGCTGGGCACCATCATCGGAGTCCTTCCCGGTGTCGGCCCGGTAGCCGGCGTGGCCCTGCTCATCCCGCTCACCCTGAACCTGGATCCCGCCGGCTCCATCATCATGCTGTGTGCGATTTTCTACGGCACCCAGTACGGCGGAACCATCACCAGCGTCCTCTTGAACACCCCGGGTGAGGCATCGTCGGCGATCACCACTATCGACGGCTACGCGATGACCAAACTTGGCAGGGCCGGCGCGGCACTGACCCTCGCCGCCGTGGGATCCTTCATCGGCGGAACCATCGCCACCATCGGCCTGGTCTTTGCCGCCAAACCCCTGGGCGAACTGGGGCTGCTCATCGGGCCCCCGGAATTCTTCGCACTCATGGTCGTCGGCATCTCCCTGCTCGTGGCACTGGCCGGCAAGTCCATGATCAAGGCCATCATCTCCGGCGCCCTGGGCCTGCTGATATCCATGGTCGGCATCGACCCCGTCGCCGGCGCCCCGCGCTTCACCTTCGGGATGGACCGGCTCCTGGACGGCGTCAGCTTCGTCGCCGTCATCGTCGGCGTCTTCGGGCTCTCCGAAATCCTCTCCTACCGCAAGAACTCCGAAACTCCCTTGGTGCACGCCCCCGGCATGCGCTCCCTGCTCCCGACCCGGACGGAATGGCGCCGCAGCGCCCCCGCCATAGCCCGGGGCACCGGCGTCGGCTTCGGACTGGGCCTTATCCCCGGCATGACCGGATCAGTGTCCTCCCTGTTGTCCTACGCCGCGGAAAAGAAGTTCTCCCGCTTCCGCCACCAACTCGGCAAGGGCGCAGTCGAAGGCGTCGCCGGTCCCGAAACGGCCAACAACGCCCACGCCAATGCCGCACTCATCCCGCTCTTCACCCTCGGCATCCCCGCATCCCCGACCATCGCCGTGCTGATGGGCGCGTTCCTCCAGCAGGGCCTGACACCCGGGCCCGCCCTGTTCACCGACCACTCCGAGATCGCCTGGGCCATCATCGCCAGCCTCTTCATCGGCAACGTGCTGCTGCTGCTGCTCAACGTCCCCCTGGTCGGCCTCTGGACCTCCATCCTGCGCGTTCCCACCCCCGTCCTGACCGCCATCATCCTGCTCTTCATGGTCATCGGCGCCTACACCATCAACTTCGACGTCTTCGACGTCTTCGTCATGATCGGCTTCGGCCTCCTCGGCCTGGCCCTGAGGAACCTGGACATCCCGCTGGCGCCCATGGTCCTCACCCTGGTGCTGGGCCCGCTGATGGAACGCTCACTGCGCGAATCCCTGGAAATCTCCCAGGGCGACTTCAGCGTCTTCACCAGCCGCCCCATCTCCGCCGTGCTGATCGGCGTCGGAGTGCTGATCATCTGCAGCCCGCTGCTCAAGTTCCGCAAACCCAAGGCCCTCACCGAGGACCCCGAAGCCTAAACCTGCTCATCCCACCCGAGTTCCTGTCAACCCGTCTCACTTACACATTTCTTCAAAGGAGAAGACCCTTGTCACCCAAGAAAATCACCGCAGCCCTCGCAGCAGCAGCCCTCATCGCCCTCACCGGCTGCGGCGCCAACGCCAGCGCCAACAACGCCGCCTCCGCGGACGACTTCCCGAAAAAAGGCAAGTCCATCGACCTGATCGTGGCCTTCGGCTCCGGCGGAGCCGTGGACACCGCAGCCCGCCTCGTCCAGCCGATCCTTGAGAAGGAACTCGGAACCAACGTCGAGGTCATCAACAAGCCCGGCGCCGGCGGACAGATCGGCTACACAGCACTGACCAGCGCCAAGCCCGACGGCTACACCATCGGCGCCACCGGTTCCCCCTCCGTCGTCGTCTCACCCCTGGACCCCGCCCGCGGCGCCAAATACACCCGGGCCAGCTTCCAACCCCTCGGCCGCCAGGTCATCGACCCCGCCGTCATCGCCGTCCAGCCCGACAGCCTCTACAAAACGCTGAAGGACCTCCTCGACGCGGTCAAGGCCAACCCGAAGTCGATGACCGCGAGCACCACCGGGCTGCAGACCGGCGAACACTTCGCCCTGGCCCAGATCCAGGAGGCCACCGGCTCCGAGTTCGCTCCCGTGCACTTCTCCGAAGGCGCCTCGCAGGCCACCACCGCGTTCCTCGGCAAACACGTGGACGTGCTGGTCGCCAACGTCAGCGACGTGACCGACCTGACCAAGCAGGGCAAGGCCCGCGTCCTGGGTGTCATGACCGCCGAGCGTGCCCCCTCGCTGCCGGATGTTCCCACCTTCAAGGAAGCCGGCTATGACCTGACCGCCGGCACCGTCCGCGGTTACTCGGCCCCGGCCGGGCTGCCTGACGCCGTCGCCAAGAAGCTCGAAGCCGCCCTGCAGAAAGCCATCGAGGACCCCACCGTCAAGGAAAAGATGAGCGCCCTGGGCCTTCAGACCAGCTACCTCTCCGGCGGCGACTACGAGAAGTTCTGGGCCGGACAGGAAGAGGACTTCAAGAAGGTCCTCCCGCTGGTCCAGAAAAAAGACTAGCCCTCCCACCAACCCCTAGCCCCGGAAGAAACCACCATGACAACGCCCGTCCTTGAGGACATCGACGCAGACTTCGCCCGCCCCGACAAGGACGTGCTCGAGCGCCTCGCCAAACTGCCCGCCGCCAACATCGGCGACGCCATGGACCGCCTCGGAATCGCAGACTCAGCCATCCAGGCCATCTGGCCCGGCGCCCGCCTCGCCGGGCCGGCCTTCACCGTCTGGACCCGACCCGGCGACAACCAGGGCATCCACCGCGCACTGCAGCTCGCCCGCCCCGGAGACGTGATCGTCGTCTCCGGCGGCGGGGACGAATCCCGGGCACTGCTGGGCGAACTGATCGGCGAACGCGCCATCAACCTCGGCATCGCGGGCTTCGCCGTGGACGGTGCAGCCCGCGACGCCGAGGCTCTCGGCGAGATCGGCATGCCGGTCTTCGCCCGTGCCGTCACCCCGGCGGGCCCATACAAAAACGGACCGTCGCGCCTGGGCACCCCCATTTCCTTCGGCGGGATCCCCGTCCTCCCGGGGGACATCATCATCGGCGATTCCGACGGCGTCGTCGTCATCCCCAGGGACCAGGCAACAGCCGTGGCGGAAGCCGCCGAGGCCGTCTTCGCCGACGAAACCAGCCGCCGGGCCGCCATCATCGCCGACCGCCACGAGACAGAAAAGACACATACCAAATGACAGCGTGCACCGTCATCGGCCTCGGTGAGGCCGGAGCCACCTACGCGGCCGCCCTGGTCGACGCAGGCCACAGCGTGACAGGATTCGATCCCGTCGCCCCCTCCACGCCGGCCGGCGTCACCCGGGCAGCAACCGCCGCAGAAGCCTGCGCCGGCGCGGATATCGTCCTTGTCCTCACCGGGGCTGGCGCCGCACGAAGCGTGGCCCAGGAATGCCTGCCGATCCTGCCGGCCGGCAGCTGCTACGCGGACTTCACCTCATCCTCACCGCACGTCATGCAGGAACTCGGGCAGCTGCCCGGCGCGGCGCTCTTCGCCGACGTCGCCATTCTGGGACCCGTCCCCACCCAAGGAGTAAAGACACCCCTGATGGTCAGCGGCCCGGGATCCCGGGCAGTCGCCGGGCTCCTGTCCCCGCTGGGCGCCGACGTCGAAATCGCCGACGGGGAGCCCGGGGCCGCGATGGCCCACAAGCTGCTGCGCAGCGTCCTGATGAAAGGCATGGCCTCAGTCGTCGTAGAAGCAGTCACCGCCGGACGGGCCGCCGGCCTGGAGGACTGGATCCGGGGGCAGATCGCCGGGCAAC
The DNA here is from genome assembly GCF_056396305.1 of Arthrobacter sp. 05T420. NCBI lineage: Bacteria > Bacillati > Actinomycetota > Actinomycetes > Micrococcales > Micrococcaceae > Arthrobacter > Arthrobacter sp. 05T420. The sequence goes on from NZ_JBFTLG010000002.1 coordinate 288,392, forward strand.
TCGCCGGTGACGGCTACGCCGTCATCGACAGGTTCCTGACCGGCACGGCCAAGCACGCCCTGCGCCGCTCCAAGGAAATGCAGGACACCGCCAGCTATCTCTCCGACCTGGGGGTGCCCGCCGAGATGACGGCAGCCTCAGCTGCCGCCCTGACGCGCATTTCCCAGGACACGGCGCCGATGGCACCGGCGTTGCGCTGACCCCGGCATCAGGGAGAATCATTTACAGGAATTAACGATGAACCTTCCAGCAAGAAATCACCTGTCAGGAGCGGCAACATGATCGGCATCTGGGCCCTGGGGGCCTACCTGGCCGTCATCCTGCTCTGGACGACACTGATCAAACGCAGTGTCGGCGAAGCCATGATCCTCGGGTTCCTGGCCGTGCTCCCGTTCACGGGAGCCGCCGCAGCACAGATCGGCTGGGCCTCCTTATACTCGGCTGCCACCGACGAGATCGTCTACGCCACCATGGCCTTCGTCTTCATGGGATACCTGCTGGACAAAACCGGGGTGCTGGACCGGCTCATCGACCTGCTGAACTCCCTGATCGGCGGCGTCAAGGGGGGCCCCGCCTGGGTGTCCACCGTGGCGTCCGCCGGCCTGGGCGGGGTGGTCCACAACCAGGCGGCCATCGCCGCGACCGTCGGCTCGGTAACCATCCCCTGGATGGAAAAATCCAAGCTGGACAAGCCCTCGGCCGCGACGCTCGTGGCCGGAAACGCCGGAATGGGCATCACCTTCCCGTTCAGCGCCTCCATGTTTGTCCTCATCGGATCCGCCACCGTCGGGCCCCTGCTGAACGTCAACGACCTGGTCCTTCCCCTGCTCATCGGCGGCCTCTGGTGCTTCCTGCACCGGCTCATCGTCACCTGGCTGCTGATCCGCAAAAGCGGGATGTCCCCGCTGGACCCCGCACACCGCCTGACCGCCCGGATAGCCTTCGGGCGCGGCTGGGCCTCCCTGCTGCTCTTCATTGTGGTGGCCATCCCGCTGATCATCACCTCCGGCGCCATCGCCACGGCACTGTCGGACTGGACCGGAGGAGACATCACCAAAACCGTCAGCGTCATCGTCTGGATCCCGGTCGTCCTCCTCATCACCGGCGCCCTGCTGGGCAGGAAACAACTTCCGGGCAGCCGCCGCGCCTGGTGGACCCTGCTGCGGGACTCCGCCCCGAGGTTCGGCATCGTGGGGGTAACAGTCGTTTTCGCCTTTGCCGGGGCCAACGCCCTCGCCGCCACCGGCCTGCCCAAACAGATGACTGCCCTGCTGAACCAGCTGAACCTGCCCCTGTGGCTCCTCGCCATCCTCATCGGGCTGATCGTCATCGCCGTCGCCGCGCCCCTCTCGGCCACGGCCACCATGGCCGCCGTCGGAACCGTCGGCGTCGCCACACTCGTGGCCGCCGGCGTGCCTGCCACCACCGCCGCCGTCGCCGTGCTGATCTTCTCCTCCTGCGAAGCAGCGGTTCCCCCCGGAGGCGCACCGCTTTACGTGGCCTGCGGCATCGCTGACGTGAACCCGGTCAAGACCTTCTCCCGCCTGCTCACCCACTACGCCCTGCCACTGCTGGGAATCGGCGTGCTGATCATCGTCGGCATCCTGCCGATCTAAAGGAACAAGACATGCACCAGACCAGACGAGCCATCGAAGTCATCTTCGTACTGACACTCGCCTTACTCCTGCTGGGCGGAGTCGTATTCGTCGCAGGCCAGGCCATCGCCCTCATCGCCGGGCAGGGTGACTGGCTGCAATTCTTCAATGACGCGTTCGAGCCCCCTCTGTGCATCGTTGCCTCGGCGTGCGCCATTGCCGGGTTCCTCCTCAGCTACAAGCACCAGCAGAAAAAAGTAGAGGCGCCCCAGGAGGTAGCGGCGCGATGACATTGCCTGCCGGGGACGGAACCTACCCGACATTTGCCCAACTGCTTGAAAGGGAGGGCGGGCTAGCCGGGACATCCTGGGGATTGTTTCCCGAACCGGAGCGGGGAACGCCATCCTTTATCACCCAGGACACCATCCTGGAAGCCACGAACTGCGTCAGGACCGGCACGGTCTTCGGTCTGGACTACCCGGCCGATGCCTTCGATCCCGGAATGTCGCTGAAACGCAGCGCACCGCGCCACACGATCTACTCCTCCCACCCAGCCCACCGGGACGACTACCTGGACGGCTACTACCTTCAGGGCTCCACACAGATCGACGGTCTGCGGCACCGCAGGGCGGACGACGTCGGTTTTTACAACGGCACTCCGGATGACCGAATTACAGAAGGCACGCCGGACCTCGGCATCCAGGAATGGGCCGAAAATCCCATCGTCGGCAGGGGAGTGCTGGTCGACCTCGACGGGCACCGGAACGCCCTCGGCGAGCCCATCGACCATGCGGCCGGTGAACCGCTCAGCCTCGATTTGATCCGGGAAGCCATTGAGGCGCAGTCCCTCACCATCTGCCCGGGAGACGTCCTCATGCTCCATACCGGATGGTGCGAGTGGTTCCTGGCCCTGACCCCCGAGGAGAAACAGCGGACCCGCGACGGCCGGCGTGCCACGGGCATTGCCCAGTCAGAGGATTTCGTCGCCTGGGCCTGGGGCCACCGCCTCGCGATCCTCGCCGCCGACAACTTCGCGTTCGAATGCCTCCCGGCCGTGCCCGGAAGCCCCTTTCTACGGTCAGCCCCCAACGACCACGGCATGATGCACCAGCAACTCCTCGCCAAACTCGGCATGCCCCTCGGGGAACTATGGAAACTCGCCCCCCTCGCCCGACACATGAGAACCACCGAAAAATGGGATGCGTTCGTCACCATCAAACCGCTGAACATCACCGGAGGAACGGGCTCGCCGGCCAACGCCACCGCCATCACCTGACCGCAAAAGAGACTCCTTCCGGCCGGGAGCACACGCCGAACGGTCGAAATGTTCAGGGCCGCGAACGCGGTGTCCAGCTGAATCCATGCTTGCGGACCGGCGCCGTTGGTCAGCTGCACCAAAGCTAGGCGATGCAGCTCGGGCAAGTTTTTGCTGTCTGGCGGTCGAGGGCGCCTTTGCCGCAGCCCAACATCTGGAGGCTGTGTCGTTCGGCTAGGCGACCAGGTTGTCGGCCGCGGTGTCCATGTGTTCGCGGATGGTCTTGCGGGCCAGGGAGGCGTCGCCGGTTTCGATGGCGGCCACGATGTCCCGGTGGCGTTTGACGCTCATGTTTTTGACGCCCTTTTCCAGCCCTCCGAACATGATGGACATGCGGATGGAGCCTTCGAGGGCGGTCCAGGAGTGGAGAAGTGTTTCGTTGCCGGTGAGCCGACACAGAGTGCGGTGAAATTCCATGTCGGATTCGATCCTCTCCTCCAGTGACGCGTCCTGGCCGGCTTCCATGGCGTCTATTGCCAGATGCAGGGATTCGATCACCCGTACGCGGTCGGGGAGTTCGCAGAGTGTGCGGGCGGCCAGAGATTCGAGGGCCGCGCGCACGGCGAAGATATCTTTGATCTCTTTTTCATCGAGGTGGCGGACGGACAACCGCCCGCGCGGGCCGGCGGAGAGGAGCCCTTCCTGTTCCAGCTGGCGCAGTGCTTCGCGCAGGGTTCCGCGGCTGATTTGGAGCATGTCGGACAGTTCCGTTTCCACCAGATGGCGGCCGGGTGCCAGTTCGCCGCTGGTGATGGCGGTGCGCAGCGCGGCAAGGGCCTGCTCGCGGAGGCTTTTCTTTTGCAGTCCCAGCAGGGGTGCTGTTGCTCCAGCCATCGTGGTGCTTCCTTACTGTCAGTGGTCGACTGTTTACCGTCGGTGTGTTAACCGTCGATCTTACGGCAGAAGCGCGGGGCGGGGATGGTGCCGCCCCGGGCCGCTGCAGCTCATTCGTTCTAGCCGAGTTCGGCGAGGACTTTCGCGACGATCCGTTGCACGGACAGTCCGTAGCGTTCGTGCAGGGTAGGAAGAGCGCCCGCGTCGAGGAACTGGTCGGGGAGTGCCACGGGCACCACGCGCTTTCCCAGGCCGGCGGTGACGACGGCGGAGGCGACGGTTTCGAACAGGCCGCCGATGACGCTGTGGTTTTCCAGCGTCACTGCAAGGCGGTCGGTGTTGATTTCCGCCAGGGCGGTTTCGGCGTCGAAGGGTTTGATGGTGGGGGTGTGGACGACGGCGACATCCACGTTGTGCTCTGCGAGGGCTTTGGCTGCCTGCAGGGCGCGCATGGTCATCAGGCCGGACGAGATGAAGACGACGTCGTTCCCGCCGCGGAGGACTTTGGCTTTGCCGAGTTCGAACGTGTAGTCGTATTCATCGAGGACGGTGGGGACGTTCCCGCGCAGCAGGCGCAGGTAGGTGGGGCCTTCGCTGGCTGCGAGTTGGGGGACGGCCTGTTCGATGTCGATGGAGTCGCAGGGGTCCACGATGGTCAGGTTGGGCATGCCGCGGAAGATGGCCATGTCTTCGGTGGCCTGGTGGCTGGGGCCGTAGCCGGTGGTCAGGCCGGGGAGGCCGCCGACGATGTTGACGTTGAGGTTCGGTTCGGCGGCGTCCAGGCAGAGGAAGTCGTAGGCGCGCCGGGCAGCGAACACGGAGTAGGTTGATGCGAACGGCACCAGGCCCGTCTCAGCCAGGCCGGCAGCGGCGCCGAAGAGCAGCTGTTCGGCCATGCCCATCTGGAAGAAGCGTTCCGGGAACGCCTGGGCGAAGATGTGCATGTCCGTGTATTTGCCGAGGTCTGCGGTCAGGCCGACGATCTTGTCGTTTTCCTGTGCGGCTTTGACCAGGGCATGCCCGAACGGGGCGGAGGCGGTCTTCTGGCCGGGATCGGCGAAGGACGCGATCATGGCCGAGGTCTTCAGCTTCGGGGCGGTGGCCTTTACTGCGGTGCTCATCGGGTTGCCTTTCCTTTGTATCCTGCGGTCAGTTGCTCGCGGCATTGCTGCCATTCGTGTTCTTCGATGCGCATGAAGTGCGCCTTTTCGCGGTCTTCCAGCAGCGGCACGCCGCGGCCAACTTTCGTGTCGCAGAGGATCACGGAGGGACGCCCGACGGCGGCGGCCTGGGCGGCCGCGTTGTCGAAGGCGTGCAGGAGTTCGGCCATGTTGTTGCCGTCCACGCGCTGGGTGTACCAGCCGAAGGCCTCCCACTTCTCGGTGACGGGCTCGGTGCGCAGCACCGTGTCCGTCTTGCCGTCTGCCTGGAGGGCGTTGATATCCACCATCGCGGTGAGGTTGCCCAGCTGGTGGTGGTGTGCGCCCATGGCGGCCTCCCACGTGGAGCCTTCGTCGAGTTCGCCGTCGGAGAGGAAGTTGTAGATCCTCGCCGCGGAGCCCTGGTGGCGCAGCCCGAGGGCCATGCCGACGGCGATGGAGAGGCCGTGGCCGAGGGAGCCGCCGGAGATTTCCATGCCGGGGGTGTAGGTGGACATTCCGGACATGGGCAGCCGGGAATCGTCCGAGCCGTAGGTTTCCAGTTCCTGGATAGGGATGATTCCGGCTTCGGCGAGGGCGGCGTAGTGGCCGATCGCGTAGTGGCCGGTGGAGAGCAGGAACCGGTCCCGGGCTTCCCAGTGCGGGTCATCGGCGCGGAACCGGAGCTGGTCGGCGTAGACCGCAGCGAGCATGTCGGCAGCGCCGAGCGCCTGGCCCACGTAGCCCTGGCCCTGCACCTCGCCCATGTTCAGGGCATGGTGCCGGATCCGGTAGGCCGCGGCCGAAACGCGGTCAGTACGTTCTGTGCTTCCATCGCGGGTGTTGCTGGGGGAAGTTTTTTCCTGTGTGAGAGCCACAAGTCTGCCTTTCGAAAGTGGTGGATGCGTTCTTCAGGGATGCCGTCGATGGCGTCCGGATGGTGGCTTCTATGCGCTCACGTGGGCGGGGGTGCTTTTCGTGGCCTCATCGGCGAGCTCACGCTCCCGCTTGCCCCAGGTTTCCCGGGTAACAATGGCGGCCCAGAGGCCGATGGCTGCGTACAGGCCGAAGAGCAGCGCGGGGCCCATCCAGCCGAAGCTGACGAACAGGAGCGTGGTGATGAAGGGGGTGAAACCGGAAACCATGGCGGAGATCTGGTAGGCGAGCGATGCACCCGAGGCGCGGGTCTTGGCCTGGAAGAGCTCGGGGAACCAGGCGCCCTGGGCGCCGGCCAGGGAGTTCTGGCAGACGGCGTAGGAGATCACGAGGGTGGCGATGATGAAGATGAACAGGCCGGTGTTGACCAGCAGGAACATCGGTACAGCGAACGCCACGGCGAAGGCGCAGGACCAGATGTAGACGGGCCTCCGGCCGATCCTGTCCGTCAGGCGTGCCCAGGCCTGCGTGGCGAAGATGCCGATCGCGGAGGCGATGCACAGGGCGACAAGCGTCTGGGTCTTGTCAGCCAGGTGCTGGCTGTTGAGGTAGGAAATCATGTAGGTGATGGACACGGCATAGCCTGCGGTTTCGGCGATGCGCAGGCCGATGCCCTTGACGATGTTGCGCCAGTCGGTCTTGATGACCTCGACGATGGGGGACTTCACAATGTCGCCGCTGTCCTTGACCTCGTCAAAGACGGGGGATTCCGGGACCTTGGAGCGGATGATGAGCCCGACGATCACGAGGACGATGCTGGCGAGGAAGGGGATGCGCCAGGCGAGTTCGCCGCCGAGCTGGATGCTGAAGAGGAAGACGAGGTTGGCCAGCAGCAGTCCCACAGGGAAGCCGGCCTGGACCATTCCGGTGTATTTGCCCTTGGACTTCCAAGGTGCGTGCTCATAGCTCATCAGGATGGCGCCGCCCCATTCTGCGCCGAAGGCCAGGCCCTGGACAATGCGGACGAAGACCAGCAGGCCAGGGGCGAGCAGCCCGACCTGGCTGTAGGTGGGAAGCAGGCCGATGACGAACGTGGCGACACCCATCAGGATCAGGGAGGCCACGAGGACGGGCTTGCGGCCGAGCTTGTCGCCGAGGTGGCCGCCGATGATGCCGCCGATCGGGCGGGCCGCAAACCCGACGCCAAGGGTGGCGAACGCGGCAAGAGTGCCGGTGACCGGGTCGCCGGTGGGGAAGAACGCCGTTCCGAAGTACAGCGCAGCGGCGGTGCCGAAACCGATGAAGTCATAGGTCTCGATCACCGCGCCGACGCTGGAGCCGATGGCCACCCGTCTGGCGGCCTTGGTTCCGTGGACGTGACCACGCATTTTCAGAGCTTCGTTGCTCATTTGGTGAATCCTTTCGAAGAGCGGACGCCGCTGCGGCGGGGCCACGGTCGACTGTTAACAACGGATACATCAGTGTGATCTGGATCATGTGGTTCTGTCAACTGGCAACGTCAGAGGTTGACTGTCAACAGTCCGGCCCGTAACGTGGTCCTCGTCACTTCCACGTAAGGCAAAGAGGCTCAACGACGATGTTCAATTCCCGACTCGGCTGCTCGTCCATCAGCTTCCGCCACCAGGACCTGCCCACGGCGCTGCGGACCATCACGGACCTCGGCTTTAAGGAAATAGATCTGGGCGCCCTCCCCGGAGTGTGCGGCCACGCTCCCTACGACCTCGACGCCGAGGCCGTCGCCGCCGTGACGGCCGAGGTGGTCGCATCCGGGCTGCGGGTCCGGTCGGTCAACGGGGACATCGGGGACCTGAACGCCGTGCTCGACGCCGACGCACAGGAAGCGCGGAACCGGCACGTTGAGGCCCTCCTCACTTTGGCGGCCGGCATCGGCGCCAAGGCCCTGGTCCTTCCGTGCGGGGCCCTGGGCCACGAGCCGGTCCGGAGCATCGACGCGGACCTGGACGCCATTGCCGCGCAACTTCTCGCTGCCAAGCAGCGGGCGGACGGGTTCGGCGTCGAGCTCTGGACCGAATCGCTGCACTTCCTGCGGTTCTGCTGGAACCTGGAGCGCGCGGAACTGCTGGCACGGCGGCTGGCGGGCTCCGGCGTCGGGATCGTTATGGACTTCAGCCATATTGTGGCCGCCGGCGAGGACCCGCTGGAGTACCTCACACGCCATCAGGGCCGGATCGCCCACGTCCACCTGCGCGATGCCGTGCCGGGGAACATCAACCTCAGCATCGGCAACGGCCAGGCCGATTTCGCCGCAGGTCTGGGCGCTCTCGCGGCCGAGGGCTACACCGGCCATTTCTCCCTGGAGCTGGAAACACGGGACGTCACCCACGAGGAACGTCCGGCGGCCGCCGCCAAAGCAGCCAGCTACATCACTGACCTCATCTGACCGTCGACTGCTCCGTAGCTGCCTTTATGAGCCCTCAAAACGGCAGCTACGGAGCAGTCGATCCAACTCACAGACACACCAAGCAAACCCAAGGAGCATCATGACCACCACCACCCAGCGCACCGCCGTCCTCACCGGGGCAACCTCGGACCGGGGCATCGGCATCACCACCGCACGCCGCTACGCCAGTCAGGGCTGGGCCGTGGTGATCCTGGACCTCGACGGCGAGAAGTCCGCCAAGGTCGCGGCCGAAATCGGCAACGAATTCAGCGTTCCGGCCTTCGGCCACGAGATCGACGTCGCCAACGAGGATTCCGTCAACGCCGCTTACAAGGCAGTGGCGGCCGAGGTCGCCTCTGGCGCGCTCCCGGCAGTCGGCGCCCTGGCCAACATCGCCGGCATCACCTCGCCCTTGCCGTTCCTGGAGACCACCCTGGAACTTTGGAACAAGGTCATGGCCGTGAACGCCACCGGCACCTACCTGGTCACCAAGGCGTTCCTGCCGGACATGATCGCCAGCGGTTGGGGACGGATTGTCAACATGTCCTCTGTGTCCGCCCAGCGCGGCGGCGGCGTGTTCGGCAAGGTGCCCTACTCGGCCGCGAAGGCCGCCATCCTCGGCTTCACCAAGGCCCTCGCCCGCGAGATCGGCGCCACCGGCGTCACCGTCAACGCCATCACTCCGGGTGCCGTGGACACCAACATCCGCGTAGGCAGCACCGCGGAACAGGAAACCGCCATCAACGCCGGCATCCCGCTGGGCCGCAATGCCAGCACCGAGGAAATCGCAGCCGTCATCACGTTCCTGTCGTCCGAGGAATCCGCCTACCTCACCGGAACCACCATCGACATCAACGGCGGCAGCCACATCCACTAACAACCACGACACGCTGTACTGGAACACGGCTCAGTGACCGACCCTCAGGACCCGTGCAGCCAGCGGCAGGCTCCCAGGGGTAGTTGATGGAATTCCTGGCAAGGTCCGATCCACTCCTCCCAAAATGCGCAAATGGAAATGCGTAGCGCCCGGACCTGTAGAACGACGATGCGTGCCTGCTCCATGTTCACAGCTTGCGACGCCTGCTTGGCCGCTCCGGCCGCCAGCTTGTCATAATCGCTGCTATCGGGGGTGTAGTAGCGCGGCCAGGCCTCAGATTCGGCAGGGTTCGCGCTGTTTCAGGAGGTCACGTCCCTCCGGGTGTCTCGCTGACGTCACATCCACGCTGGGCCAAGATCCCCATCCTGTGTTGACTCCGATTGGGCCATCAGGCGAGGTGGGGCACGCTGGCGAGGATGTAGTCGGTAGCGGCCGGGCCGGTCATCGTCAGGCGGTTGTCCGCCGGGTTGATCCGGCGTTCCTTCAGTGCGGCCCAAAGGGACTGGGCTGTCTGTGGCCGGTCTTGGTTGATCAGGCACCAGCTGGTGTAGAGGCCGTAGAGTTCGTCTTTGCCCAGTCCGGCGTCGGATTCGCGCCCGGTGGCGAGGGCTTCGCTGAGGAACCGGTCAAAATGCGGGGAGGTCATGTCAGTTCCTTTCATACCGTTGTTCTCGGTTCAGCCGCCGGTGATAGCGCGTTTTACCCCGGCCCCCGGGCCTTGAAGTGTGGCGTGCAGGGGATCTTGTGCCCGGTGCGGACTAGGGCTGGGTGCCGTAGATGAATTCCTTCGCGTGGCTCACGGCTTTTCTGAAGGCGTCGTTGCGGAGGGAGAGCTGTTCCTGGGTGCTTTCCTTGCCGCCCTCTGTGTAGGCGGTGATGCCGGGCCGCAGCACCCAGATATCCCCGGCGGGTGGGAGATAGAAAACTCCGAAGGAGCGGTGCTGCGGATCGTCGGTCCAGATGGGGACCACGGCCAGGGCAGCTCCGGTGTCCGGGTTGATCCACTGGGCCCGTGGCAAGGGCTGCTCGTGCACTTCGGGATCCAGAAAGGGTGCGGTTCCCTTTCCCCAGCGTTGTTCGAACCGCTCGTAGAATGCCGGCAGCAGCTGGCTGTCGTACGGGCGCCAGGCGCTCATGTCGGGCTCCTTTCCCGGGCTGGCTGGCGGGATGGTCCCCGGTCCACGAGGAACCGGGGACCACCAGTGGGCGGTCAGGCGTTGATTTCCTGGCGCTGGTTTCTGTCGGTCTCGATCTGGATCCGGCGCGGCTTGGCCTTTTCGGCCATCGGGATCCGCAGCGTGAGTACCCCCGCGTCATAGCCTGCCTTCACCGCTTCGGCGTCAAGGGCATCGCCGAGGATGAGCTGGCGGCTGAAGACCCCCCGAGGCCGCTCGGAGGCAATCAGCTCCGTGGTCTCGCCCGTCGGGCTCTTGCGTTCGGCCTTGACCGTCAGGACATTGCGTTCGACGTCGATGTCCACCGAGTCGACATCCACCCCTGGCAGGTCGAATGCGACGATGAATTCCTCCCCGTCCTGCCAGGCGTCCATGGGCATCGCGGCGGGCCTGGCCGTCGTCCCGAGGACCTGCTGGGTGAGCCGGTCGAGCTCACGGAAAGGGTCGGTTCGCATCAGCATGGTCTTCTCACTCCTTACATATGTTCGTTGGTCCAGCCAGATTATCTGTGGTGGCTGGCATAGATTTTTTATAGCATCGGTGCGACACTGAGGCAAGAGGGCATTTCGAGTTTTTAGGAGGATGCGATGGCGTCGGGCACCGGCAGGGCCGCGGGGCTCTACGCCATCTCCGTGGCGGCCGAGCTTGTGGGAATGGGGCAGCAGAACCTGCGCCTGTATGAGAGCGCAGGGGCCTGCTGGAACCGGGCCGCACCCTGGGGGACCACCCGCCTGTACAGCGAACAGGACCTGACGACCCTGCGCCGGATCAGCACCCTGCTTCAGGACGGTCTTAACCTGGCCGGTATCCGCACGGTCCTTGAACTCGAGTCTGCCAACCGGCGCCTGGAACGCGAACTCGCCGCAGCCAAGGCACGGCGCAAACCCTGATCCGAGTCAGCGCCGGATGGGCGCTCAGTTATGGGCTTCGAAGCGGCACCTACCGGCCAATTCCGATGAAGCCGATTACGGATCTTTCGTCAGTCCGGGGCATCGGCGGCTGGAGGGCGTCATTGTGCGGACCACTTGAGGAGTTGAGAGACTGCCTGCGTGGAACCACGCGAAGCCGAGGCGGCCGCCGGCGCGGATTCGATTTTGGAGGTCCGCGTGGGGCGGGTCGATTGCGAACCCGAGATATGGCGGCAGCTGGAGCTGGCTGGTTTGTTGTCACTAGCGCAAGTCGACGAAGTCCTGCAGGTGGCCTTCGGGTGGGAGGATGCGCACCTGCACCGGTTTACCGCGGCCGTTCCCTTCGGGCGGCTGCGCCCCGTTGACGGGGAAATCATCGAACCCCCGCAGTGGCTCCCCGCCCAGTTGTGCGAGGAACCTACCGACCTGGCCGAGGAGGACGGCTCGCTGGGCCAGCTCCTCGCGGCGGGATCAGGGAGCGCGTTTTGCCTCCCAGCGCGCACCGGCCGGCAGCCCTGCCTAGTTCAGGCTCTCGTCCCGCTGTTCCGGGGCGACAACTCCATGCGTTTCAGGTCTCCGGGTCATCCCGTTCAGAGCGCTGGGGTCGTCAGGACGCAGCTTGTACCCCAGACTGCTCAAGGCCGGTCAGCTAGTTTCCCCGGTGCCGGCAGCACTAGCCGAGCGTTTCTGTCTCCCGCGGCGAGGCTACAGCAGGCTCGTGCCGATGTCCTTTCCGATCCGGCGAAGCAGCGCGGCGGAAAGTTCGGGGTCCTTGGACGAGTCCTGATCGGTGTACTCGGCCAGGGTGTAGACCCGGCTGAGGTCCATTTCGGCCCACCGTTCCGGGGGCAGGAGGGAGCGGCCGGCGACGGCGATAATCGGACGGGAACCGGAGCGCCGGGCGACGGCGGCCGGCAGCTTCCCCGCAAGGGTTTGCTCGTCGAGGCTGCCTTCACCGGTAATGACGACGTCGCAGGTGTCCTTGCGGGCGTTGAAGTCCAGCAGGTCCAGGAAGTAGTCGGCGCCCGAGACCTGCTTTGCCTCGAGCAGCAGGCACGCGTAGCCGATGCCCCCGGCGCTGCCGGCGCCCGGACACCCAGCCAGCCGGTCCGCGCCGGCGAATCCCGCCGCCGCCAGCTGGGCGACGAAATGTTCGAGGCCTTTGTCGAGGGCCACGATCTCTTCCGGTCCTGCGCCCTTTTGGGGACCGAAGACCGCCGGTGCGCCCTGGGCGCCGAGCAGCGGGTTGTGGACGTCGCTGGCGACGACCAGCTCGGTGTCGGCCAGCTCAGCGAGGGCGGTCCGGTGGATGCTGTGGATCTGTGCCAGCGCCCCGCCGCTGCCGTAGAGCTGGCGGCCGTCGGCGTCGCGGAAGCTGTACCCGAGGGCCGTGAGCATTCCCATGCCGCCGTCGGTGCTGGCGCTGCCGCCCAGGGCCAGCACGATCCTGGCCGGTTTCAGGCTGAGCGCGAACAGCACAGCTTCGCCGAAGCCGCGGCTGGAGGCGCCCAGCGGATCCAGGGTTCCGCCCGGCAGGACTCCGAGGCCGCAGGTGTTGGCCACCTCGACGACGGCGGTGGTGCCGTCAAACGCGATGTTGGCCTGGACGGGCTGGCCGGTGGGTCCCGAGAGGGTGTAGTTGCGCCGGGCGAAGCCGGAGGCGACGGCGGCGTCCACGCTGCCGTCACCTCCGTCCGCCAGTGGAAGCAGTTCGCAGTGGATCGTCCCGGCCGTGCCCGTGACGCCGGTTGCGGAGCGGAGTCCTGCCGCCAGGGCATCGGCCACTTCGCCGGCCGTGAGGCTGCCTTTGAACTTGTCGGGTGCGATCAGGGCTCGCACGCTTTTCGGGGCACGGGCGGTGGCCATGTCAGATGGTTTTCGAGTAGGCAGGGTGGCGGTCCTCGCCGGATGCCAGGCCGACGGCGGCCGGTTCTGTGCGGGGGGAGTCGGTGGCCCGGGGTGTGTGATGGTGCTCGGTCAGGTCGGCAGCGATGTCGGTGAACTCGTCGAGCGGTGTCGGATCCTCGCTGGGCAGCGGCTCAACGGCTTCGCCGTTGAAGACGCGGCGGACACGGTCCGCGTCCAGCGTCCGGTCCCACCAGGCGATGAACAGGGTGGCGACGGCGTTGCCGGTGAAGTTCACCAGCGCCCGGCATTCGGACATGAACTTGTCGATGCCGAAGATGAGCATGATGCCGGCAGCAGGGATGGTTCCGAGGGTGGCCAGGGTGGCGGTCAGGGCGATGAAGCCGCCGCCGGCGACGCCGGCCGCACCCTTGGAAGTGAGCAGCATGACCGCGATCAGGCCCAACTGCTGGCCGATGGACAGCTCGGTGTTGGTGGCCTGGGCGATGTACACGGCGGCCAGCGAGAGGTAGATGGCGGCGCCGTCGAGGTTGAAGCTGTACCCGGTGGGGACAACGAGCCCGACCGTTTCCTTCTTGACCCCGGCGTGTTCCAGCTTGCGCATCAGGCCCGGCAGCGCCGGTTCGGCGGTGGAGGTGCCCAGGATGAGCAGGTACTCCTCTTTGAGGTGGCGGATCATCTTGAAGATGTTCAACTTCAGGAAGGCCATGACGGACCCGAGGACCACGACGACGAACAGGATGGAGGTGGCGTAGAAGAGGGCGATCAGCCCGCCCATGCTGGAGAGGGACGAGACGCCATACTTGCCGACGGCGAAGGCCATCGCGCCGAACGCGCCCAGCGGGGCGGCCTTCATGATGAAGCCCAGGATCTTGAACATGACCCCGGTGAGGCGCTGGACCCCGTCCAGGACCGGCGCCCCGACTTTGCCCATGGCGTTCAGGGCGATGCCGAAGATCACGGCGATGAAGATGATCTGGAGGATGTCGCCTTCCACGAAGGGCGCGGCGATGCTGGTGGGGATGATGTGGGTCAGGAACTGCCACCACTCCTGGTGGGCGCCGGTCTCGATGAGCTTGGTCGCGGAGTCCGTGGTCTTGATGGTGCTGGCGTCGGCGTTGACGCCCTCGCCGAGGCGGAAGACGTTGATGGCGACCAGGCCGAAGAGCAGGGCGAAGATCGTGCCGATCTGGAAGTACGTCAGGGCCTTCAGGCCGGTCATGCCGACCTTTTTCAGGTCCGCGACGCTGGCGATGCCGCCCACGATGGTCAGGAACACGATCGGACCGATCAGCATTCTCATGGCGTTGACGAAGGTGGTGCCGATCGGTTCCAGGGCGATGCCGGTGGAGGGCGCAAGCCAGCCGACGAGAATGCCGAGGACGATGCCGGTCAATACCCAGAAGTACAGCTGCCGGTACCAGCGTGTCTTGGGGGCCGCGCTTTTAGCTGCCGCGGCTCTGCCCGTGGTGGTGATTGGTCCCATGATTCCTACCTCATTGTGGAATGTGAATGGCGTGGTGCTTGAAGAGTGGTACTTGGAGAATGAAGAGCTGGGCCGGGCGGGCGGCGGCGACGGTGCGCGGCGCCGGCCGCCCCGAACAAGATCTGGCTAGACGGCGGCCAAGCTGTGGGCGAGGGCCTTGATGATGGCGTCAGTGACGTCATCGGTGTTGGCCTTGCCGCCGACGTCGCGCGTCAGGTAGCCGGCGGCCGTGGTCTGCTCGATGGCGGCCTCGATGCGGCGGGCTTCCTCGTGCAGGCCGAAGTGGTCCAGCATCAGCGCGGCGCTGGCGATCGCGCCGATCGGGTTGCTGATGCCCTTGCCGGCAATGTCCGGCGCGGAGCCGTGGACCGGTTCGAACATGGACGGGAAGCGGCGTTCCGGGTTCAGGTTCGCGCTGGCCGCCAGGCCGAGGCTTCCGGCCAGAGCCGAGCCGAGGTCCGAGAGGATGTCCGCGTTCAGGTTCGAGGCGACGACGACGGAGAGGTCTTCGGGGTGCAGGATGAACTTGGCGCTCATGGCGTCCACCAGGACGCTTTCGGTGGCCACGTCGGGGTAGTCCAGGGCCACGCGCTGGAAAGTTTCGTCCCAGAGGACCATGCCGTATTGCTGGGCGTTGGACTTGGTGACGGAGGAGACCTTCTTCACCGTGCGGGTCCGGGCGAGGTCGAAGGCGAAGCGCATAATCCGCTCGCAGCCCTTTTCGGTGAACAGGGCCGTTTGGAGGGCCACTTCATTGCCGGGGCCGCGGCCGCTGAGGTTCCGTCCACCCAGGCCGGCGTACTCGCCTTCGCTGTTTTCGCGGACCACTATCCAGTCGAGCTCGGTGTGATCGGCTTTGCGCAGCGGGGACTGGATGCCGGGCAGGAACTTCACCGGGCGGACGTTGGCCCACTGGTCGAAGTTCTGCGTGATGTTCAGGCGCAGGCCCCAGAGGCTGACGTGGTCCGGGACGTTCTCCCAGCCGACGGCGCCGAAGTAGATGGCGTCAAAGTCCTTAAGGACTTCCAGGCCGTTCGGGTCCATCATCTGGCCGGTCTTTTCGAAGTAGCCGCAGCCCCACGGGAACTCAGTCCATTCGAAGGCGAACTTGCCGCCGGAATTCTCTGCAAGGGCATCCAGGACGCGGCGTCCGGCGGAGACAACTTCCTTGCCGACGCCGTCGGCGGGGATGGAAGCGATGCTGAATTTCTGGGTGGCGCTCATGTGCCTACCTCCTCGTTGAGTGTTAGCAGCGTCACACTGCTTGTCCTCTTCAAGTAGACGGCCCGGCACCAGCCGCCGTCCAAGACCAAGACTCGATACGCTAAATAGGCTCAACCTATTGGTCGACGGCGTGCGGCCCGTTGGCAGCCGCCACATGCAGCTCCGCGACGGCCAGGAAGGCTTTGGCCGCGGGCGTCAGGTCGTCCTTCCGGCTCAGGATGGCGACGTCGAGATGGGACACCGGTTCGATCAGCAGGGTCCGCAGCCCTGACTTGTGCGCCAGCGGCGCCCAGGATGAGGGCATCACGGCGTGGCCCACCCCAGCCAGGACCAGCGGCAGGATGGAGGTCCGGTGCGCGACCTCCACCACGATGTCCGTGTTGACGCCGCGGGCCAGGGCGTCGTCGACCAGCCAGCGCATCAGGGACCCGCGCTGGCTTGCGATCAGCCGGTGCCCGCCAAGATCCTCACGCTGAATGGCCGTCCCCGGACCGAACGCGTCCGCCTGCGGGTTGACGATGAGGATCAACGGCTGGCGCTCGAGCTCCAGGACCTGGACGCCCGGGACCCGCATGGGGTTTGGGGATCCGGCCAGGCCGATTTCGGTGCTGCCGCTGCGGACAGATTCAACGACCTCCTCGGGCGTGAACGCGGCACTGACGTTCAGCCGCACCGACGGATGTGCCCGGGTGTACGCCGCGATCATGGACGTCAGAGGCTCGATGCCGGGGGAGGGCATGGTGATAATGTCCAGCCGCCCGCTCTGCACGCCCCGCAGCGCCTGAACCGCTGACTGCGCGGCATCCAGGTCCCGCATGACCAGCCGGGCCGGCCCGACGAGTTCTTTGCCCGCTTCGCTGAGCACCGCGCGGCGGCCGATGCGGTGAAAGAGCGGCACCCCGAGTTCCTTCTCCAGGCCCGCGATTGTCTGTGAGAGCGACGGCTGGGCGATGAGCAGGTGCTCTGCGGCGCGGCTGAAGCCGTCGTGGTCAACGACGGCCAGAAAATACTTCAGCTTCCGTGTGTCCACGCCAGCTCCTTCACCGGTCCGGTCCTGGGGCTGCCGGCGCCGTGGAACGCACGGCCGGGGGCGGCGCAGCGTGCGGCGCGGACGCATAGATAGCCTACGCCTATCAGAGCGAAGCTGCCCAGCCTGGCTGGGCGCCGCGGAGGTCTGGTCGGGCTGTTCCCGCAGGCCTAGAATCGGGCTGGGCGGAACTGGCCAAGGCGCCGGCCTGACTCGCCCGCCGGAGACCAAGTCCGTGTTCCAGCGGTGCCAGTAGGGGGAGCCCGCCATGGGAACCACGGGAAAACTTGAAACGGAACAAAAGTTCGACGCCGAGACCTCCTCAGCGCTTCCGGACCTGCTGGACATAGAGGGTGTTGACGACGTCGCAGAGCCGGTGACGGATCAGCTTGAGGCTGTGTACTTCGACACCCCGTCCTTGGCCCTCGCAGCACGGCGCCTGACCCTGCGGCGGCGCACGGGCGGAGCGGACGCCGGGTGGCACCTCAAGCTTCCCGCCGGAACCGACCAGCGGGAGGAAATCCATGCCCCGCTGGGCCAGCCGGAGACCGTTCCGGACGAACTATCCGCTCATGTGCAGGTATTCACCCGGGGCGAGGAACTGGTGCCCGTCGCCCGGCTGAGTACGCGGCGCACCTCCTACCGGCTGTACGGGCCTCTCGGTGAGCACTTGGCCGACTTCGCCGACGACCATGTCCACGCCGAGGCGTTGCAGCCGCCAGGGCCGGCCCTCGAATGGCGTGAGTGGGAGCTCGAACTGGTCCATGGACCCCGGGAGTTCCTGGACGCCGCCGCCGCAACCCTGACGTCCACGGGCGCGGCCCAAGCCTCCTATCCGTCCAAATTGGCCCGTACTTTTGGGGATGCCTGGCCGGCCGAGCTGAGTCCCCGGACCGGAAAACCCCGGAAGAAACTCCGGAAGAAAGGACCGGCAGCCGACGTCGTGACGGCGTATCTGGACGCACGGATCGAGGACTACATCGCCCATGATCCGGGCGTACGGCTGGGGGCACCGGATTCCGTCCACAAGATGCGGTCAGCCACCCGCCGGGCGCGCTCCGCCCTGGCCACCTATCGCAAACTCTTCAAGCGCTCAGCAGTCCGGGAACTCCAGGCTGAACTGAAGTGGCTGGGCCAGGTCCTGGGTCCGGCCCGCGACGCCGAGGTGATGCTGCAGCGGCTTCGCCAGCACGTCCTGGAACTCCCCGAAGAACAGCAGTCCGGCTCTTTGCGCCAGATGATCGAACTGGAGCTGGTCGCAGCCCACGACGCAGGTTACAGAAGCGTCCTGGAGACCCTCCGGACCGACCGCTATTTCCGTCTCCTTGGCTCCCTTGAAGATTTCCGGGACAACCCGCCTGCCAAGCCTCGCGCCTTCCGCCCCGCACGCAAAGTGACGGCCAAGCTGGTGAACAAGGCAGCACAACGGGTGGAGCGTTCCCGGAAGGCCGTCAAACGCTCGGCAGGCCGGACCGCCCGCGACACGGCCCTGCACGAGGTCCGAAAGGACGCCAAACGCCTGCGCCACGCGGGCGAATCGGTCATGGAGATTCACGGCAAACGCGCCGCCAAGCTCACAAAGTCGGCTGGACGGCTCCAGACAGTCCTCGGCGACCATCAGGACAGCGTCATGGCGACCACCCTGCTGCGGAGACTGGCGGCCACCCAGGACCGGCCCGCCGATACCGACCTGGGCTTCGAGACTTTGCTGGCGATGGAAAAACGCATTGCCCGGCAGACGGAGAAAAAAGCCCGCAAGGTAGGAAAAAAGCTTGGCCGCCTGCGGCTCCGCTCCTGATCCGCGGGCGCATCCGTGCCAGGATCAGTCATGACCGACCGCCTGATGTTGCTCGATACCGCGTCACTGTACTTTCGCGCGTTCTACGGCGTGCCCGACACGATCCGCCGCGCCGACGGTACGCCGGTGAACGCCGTCCGCGGGCTGCTCGACATGATCGCGCGGCTCACCACCGACTACGGCGCGACGCATCTCATTGCGTGCTGGGACGACGATTGGCGTCCGCAGTGGCGGGTGGACCTCATCCCGAGCTATAAGTCGCACCGGGTCGCCGAGATCGTGGCCAGTGCCCCCGATGTCGAGGTGGTGCCGGACGCACTCGAGGCGCAGATTCCGATGATCCGCCGGGTGCTCGAGCTCGCCGGCATCGCCGTCGTCGGGGCTGCCGAACACGAGGCTGACGACGTGATCGGCACCTACGCCAGCCACGCCGGGCTTCCGGTCGATGTGGTGACGGGTGACCGCGACCTCTTCCAGATCGTCGACGACGCCCGTCAGGTGCGGGTGCTTTACACCGCGCGTGGGATGAGGAACCTCGAAGTCCTGACCGACGCCGTCGTCGTCGATAAGTACCGGGTGCTGCCCGGGCAGTACGCCGACTACGCGACCCTGCGCGGCGACAGCTCCGACGGGCTGCCGGGCGTCGCCGGCATCGGGGAGAAAACCGCCGCGTCGCTGCTCGGAGAGTACGGCACACTCGACGGGCTGCTAGCGGCTGCGGTGGACGCAGGAAGCGCGCTGTCCACTGGCGTGCGGTCGAAACTCGCCGCGGCGGCGGACTACCTCGCGGTCGCGCCCGCCGTCGTGAAGATCGTGCGGGACCTGGAACTGCCTACGCTCGAGGAGGCGGGCGCACAGCTGCACCCGGTCCTCGGCGGCTCGCGGGCCGACCTTGAGCGTCTCGCCACAGAGTGGAACCTCGGCGGATCGGTCGGGCGGCTCCTGGAGGCGTTCGACCTGCGTCGTTAGGGAATTCCTTGGATTGTTTGGGCAAAAAGCCGGGGCGGAGGTGCGATCCGGACTGCACCTCCGCCCTCCGGCGGCCTGTTTTCAGTGTTTCTTGAAAGCGTCCTTGACTTTTTCGCCGGCCTGCTTCAGGTCTGCTTTGACTTGGTGGCTCTTGCCTTCGGCCTTCAGCTTGTCGTCTCCGGTGGCTTTGCCGGCTGTCTCTTTGCCCTTGCCGTGGAGTTTCTCGGCGGCATTGTGGATCTTGTCACCCAGGCCCATGATGATCCTCCTTATTTGGTCGCCCCCGCGACGTGAATGCCATGGAGGCCACAGTTAATTGTAGGGACAGAAGTGCCGAAAGTGGAGGCGATGGTTCATCAACAATTGCGCTGGCCCGGACCAAAGAGCGGCCCTGGGGCGACTAACAAATTTAGCCGATTAAGGTATGCAGATTCACTCCGAAGATGGCCACCAGGGGCCAGAGAATAATTGCCGCCAGGCCCTCCAGAATGTTGCCGGGGATGTTCCATGCCACAAAGTAGCCGTGCGTGGCGGCGACCACTACGCCGATGGCCAGATACACGGTCCCGATCAGACCTATTCCGCGCCCGCCAGATTGGCGCCTGCCTATTCCGCGCATCATCGCTCTTTTCCCGCCGCGGGGTGTGGCTCTAACTATAAAGTTCCGGAGTGTTTTCCGGGAGGGACCATTGGCAGGGGTCGGCGCCCCTCGGGATCGACGGTGATTCTGCGGTTGATGATTCTTTCCGCGGTGTCGTAGAGCGTCTGGTTGTGGGCGCGGGCGTAGCCGCGGAGCAACGCAAACGCCGTGTTCATGTCGACATTGGAGGTGTGGGCAATCACGCCCTTGGCCTGCTCGATCAGGATGCGGCTGTTGAGTGCTCGCTTCAACTGTTCGTTGATCAGGGCGTTTTCCCGCTCCGCGCGTTCCTGCAGGAGGGTGATGGTTGCCACGTCCGCGAACGCCTGTGCAATTGCGGCGTCCTCGGAACTGAGGGGACCGGTCTCATGGCCAAAGAGGTTCAGGGCACCGATGGTCCGGCTGCGCAGGCGCATGGGGACGGCGTGCAGGGACCGGAATCCCTGGGACAGGGCAGAAGACTGGAAGAGGGGCCACCGGGAAGCCTGCGCCGCGATGTCATCAATAGCTACGACAGCGCCGGTACGGAAGCAGTCCACGCACGGCCCCGCCCCAGCCTCGAGCTGAAGAACTTCCACCAGTTGGCTTTCCTCGCTGGTCGAGGCCATTACCTGGAGGTCTCCGGCCGGATCGACAAGCACAAGTCCGGCGGCCGCGGCATCAAGAATTCCCACTGATTCCTCCACCAGGGTGTGGAGAAGGTCCAAGACGTCATACTCCGCCACAAGAGTGTCCGCTATCTTGACGAAAGCGGCACTCACGCGAGCGGCACGGCCCAGCATCGCCATACAAGGATTTTACTCCAGGCGCCCATTTCAGTCGCCCCCCGGGGTGAAGTCAAGGCCCCTGCTGACCACATCCCGGGCGACCTCCCGGACGGTACGCCCCTGGGCAAATGCGTACGCCCGCATCAGCAGGAGGGCGTCCCGCGCCGAAGTCCCGGCCTGTGCCAGAACCATTCCTGTGGCCTGGTGGATCTCGCGCCGGGACAGGGGAGAGTCATCCGCCGGAGCGTCCGTGCCGTCTCCGGGGGTAATGGACAGGAGCTGCCGCAGCAAAAGCCAGGTCGCTTCGTCGGCGAGTTGCAGGGCCGTGGATTGCTCCGTCTGGCTCAGCGGGCCCGATTCGGACCTGTAAAGCTCCGCCACGCCGATGTCCAAGGCACCGAGCACGAGCGGGAAAACGAAAAGGGCCGAAACATCCAGTTCCAACAACGATTCAGCAAAGACCGGCCACGCGGCGTGCGGTCCCCTGCGCATATCCGGCAAAAGCACGGGCCTGCGGGTTTGCAGGGCCTCCCAGCGCGGTCCTTCCCCCAGATCGAACTGCAGCTCATCGATCCTGGCCGCCACCGCGTCGCTGGCGCACACCATGGTCGCCGGTGACAGGCCGGAAAAGACAGAAATCGCTGCACCGGAGATCGCCAACGACTCAACGAATCCCTTGCACAGGCCGGCATCGAGTCCCTCCGCCATTGAACCGGTGCCTGAGCCTGTGCCGTCAGCCATTGTTCCTCCAGTTTATGCCCACCTGAACTGGACCCGGATGGCAACTGTTGTCAGTTCTGCCGCGGCTGTCGAGAGCCATGGCCCGGTCCTTTGAGGCCTACCTTCCTGATCCAATGCCAGATAAAATAAGTGTGTTGCCCCGGACCCTGGTAGCGCCATCCTCTCAGCGCACTTTCCAGGAGGCTCCTGATGCGAGGCAACCCAATGATCCGTCCAGCGTCCACACACCCGTTCCATCGGTCCGGACCAATCACCGATGTTCCGCGCATGGGACTGATGAAACCCGATGCGGGACAGCGGGCCCAGGATTTTGATACCGGCCAGGAAGGGCCTCCCTCCACGTCTGCCCTGGCGCTCGAGGAGCTGGCCGTCGAGCTGGCCGAGTTCCTGGGAGGGCGGCAAAAACCGAGTCTGGAACGGGTGCCCTCTTCCGCTTGGCATCGCAGCGGCGCGCAAGATTTCGGCGTTTGGCGGGACCAGCAACTGGCAGAGATCGAGGATCTCGCCGGGGACCTCAAACGGAAGGTAGCCCGGTATGCGTCGTTGCGGGCAGTCCAGTCCTCCGACGTGAGCACGAGGCCAGCCGACGCGGCTGCCGTAGCGTGGATTCACGAAGCCCTGGAGGATATCGCCGCGACTGCCTTGGGTCTGGAAATCGCGTCCCGGGAACTGTTCCTTCGGGCCGGGATGGCCGAGGGGCAGACTTTGAAAGTTGAGGCAGCCCAGGACCAAGCCGCAGAATGATCAGCCCCATCGGGGTCAGGCAGGTTAATTTGAGCCCGACCGCCTAGAGCCCAGGCAGCCACGTCTGACAAACAGCGGTGTTAGTCGGCGAGGATGCGGTAGAGCGCGCGGCGGGTTTCATCGAGTTTTTCCATTGCGGCATTTCGTTGCTCCTCGGTTGCCGAGAAGCGGAACTGGTGGATGACTCCCATGAGCTTCCCCACGCTCTCGTGAAACGCGGGCCCGGAGCCCTGCGCGTCGGTTTTCCACGCGTTTCCCAGCTCTTCTGCGTGATCGGCCACGTAGGCCTTGCCCGCATCGGTCAGCGTGAACTCGGTGCGCCGGCCCTCACCGACGGGCGCGATGAGATCCTCATCGACGAGCTGCTGGAGCGTCGGGTAGACGGAGCCCGGGCTCGGCCGCCAGGCACCAGAGGTCTTTTCGGCAATTGTCTTGATCAGGCCGTAGCCGTTGGATGGTGCCTCGGCCAGGAGGGAGAGAATCGCCGAGCGGACATCGCCCCTGCTGGCCCGCCGTGAACCGCCCGGACCGAACCCTGGTCCGAAGCCAGGACCAAATCCTGGCCCAAACCCGCGGCCCGGCCCGAAACCACCGTGTCCGTGGGGTCCACGGCGGCTCCTGCCTCGCCCGAAGCGTCCCGCGGCGGGTCCGCCGTCGTTGAATTTATCGTTGAATTTGTCGTCGTGAATGCCTTTCATAGCGGCATCGTCCTTCCAGTTCAAGTGACTCTGACTAGTAGCGCCGATGTTTCGGCGATACTTAACGATATATCGGTGAGTATCGCCGGTCAAGAGTCATTGCAGCTGGATTTCGGGGGTTCACGGAGATCGCCCGCCGCAGACCGACAGCTCACAGGGCACGCAGATCATCGAGCAGGCGCTGCACCTGCTCCGGCCGCTCAATGTTGGCGAAATGGCCGCAACGCGGGATCGTCACCGTCTGGGCGTGCGGGATGATGCTGGCCAACTGAACCAGGTCGGACTGAGGCGTGAACACATCGCGGTCCCCGCGGATCGCCAGGGCGGGGGAGCGGATGCCGCGCCACTGGCCAAAATCGTAGTGGGCCGCGGCCCGGGCTGCCGCGGAGAAGCTGGCCGGCCGGGCGTCGTCGCCGAGCCCGCGGAGCACGCCGGCGGGAATGGCTGCGGGTTCTGCGAAGAATGGCGACGTCAGCGGTCGCATCACAGGGGTGGCCCCGATTGCATGGACCAGGGCCGACCCCGCCGGACCCAGGACTGCCATGGAGCGCATGGCCAGCAGCATGCCAACAAACGCCGGGAACGTGAACAGGCTGCGCAGTGGCCTGCGGGCCGCCCCGGACACGCCGAATGTGGTGGCTGAAATGGTGGCCACGCTGGCGGTCCGTTCGGGCTGCACCGCGGCAAGGTGTAATGCCAGGAACCCTCCCATGGAGTGGCCCACCAGGTTCCAGCGCCGGTAGCCGAGTGAATTCAGCACGTCGGTGACAGCCTGTGCCATCGCCTCGATACCGAAATCTTCCAGCCGGGCACCCTTGGTGGATTCACCCCAGCCCGGAAGATCAATCAGCACCCGATCGTGGGCCGAGGCCGCGGGAAGCAGTGGCCGGAAGGTAGTCCAGGATCCCGCGGCGCCATGAAGGTAGACATCCGCTGTGCCGGACGCCGGTGGCCGGCCACCGGTACCCTTCTGGACCCGCACCGTGCAGGGACCCAGCTCCGTGGGAATAACTTCCCGCCGCAGCGGAGCCATTCCCGTGGCGGCGGCTGCCTGCTGAACACTCATGGTCACCTTCCGTTCGTGGTCTCTGAAAGTGATTCGGTGCGGCGGGCGTGAAGGACCGGGGGCGGCAGGTTTATCCGTGGCTCGGGGGACGAGGCGGTCCGTCCGCGCCTGTCTGGGCGAACGCGGGCACCGTCGTCACGGATCCCACGTTCGGGAGTGCCTGGCGGACGGCATGGTCGAGTTGGTCGTGGATAGTGGCAAGTTCCCCTAAAGCGGTGAGTTCGGTCAGCGGGATAGAGACCTCGACATGTAGCCGGTGGCCGGACCAGCGCAGCCGGGACGTTGCGCCGGCGGGGGCGTGGGCGGCGACAACCGCGGCCAGGCGGTCCGTCAGGTCAGGGTCGACGCCGTCCATGAGCCGGCGCCCGATGTCGCGAATGGTTCCCCACAGCAGCACGGCGATTGCGGCGGAGATGAACAGGCCCACGATCGGGTCCGCGAGGGGAAACCCGAGCCAGATGCCAATGACTCCGGCGACGACGGCCAGTGAAGTGAAGCCGTCGGTGCGGGCGTGAATGCCGTCGGCGACGAGCGCGGCGGAGCCGATCCGTCGTCCCACGCGGATCCTGTAGATCGCGACGAGTTCGTTGCCGGCAAAGCCCACAAGCCCGGCGGCGAGCACCCAGCCCAGGTTCTGGACCGGCTGGGGTTCAAAGAAGCGGCGGATCGATTCGACGGCGGCCACGACGGCCGAGAGTGCAATCATCGACACGATGAACAGCCCTGCAAGGTCCTCGGCGCGGCCGAATCCGTAGGTGAACGTCCGGGTCGCGCGGCGGCGTCCGAGCAGGAAGGCGATCCACAGCGGCACGGCGGTCAGGGCATCGGAAAAATTGTGGACCGTGTCCGCCAGCAGCGCCACGGACCCACTGATCAAGACGATGACCAGCTGGAACAGTGACGTCGCCCCCAGCCCGAGCAGGGACACTTTCACGGCACGAATGCCCTGGGCGCTTGTCTCCATTGCTGAGTCGATCGAGTCGGCCGCGTCATGGGAGTGGGGCACGAAGAGCCCTTGCAGCCACCCCTTGAACCCGGTCGCGTGAACGTGCCCGTGCGAGCCGTGGTGATGGTCGTCGTCGTGAGCCTGAAAGCCGCCGTCGTCTGCGTCATGCCCGGAGTGACTGTGCGGGTGCCGGTGGATCTCGTGGCCGGGATGCGTGGGCCGGTTCATGCGCCGGCCTCCGTCTTGAGGCCGTGCGGAGCGGCGGTGTGATGCGGAGCTACGCCGAGGGTGTGTTCGGCCTGGTGAATGGCGTCGGCTACGAGCTGCCAGGCGTGCCCGTCCTGCAGGCGGTAGTAGACCTTGGTGCCTTCCTGGCGGGTGGCGACCATGCGCGCCAGCCGCATCTTAGCCAGATGCTGGGAAACCGCAGCCGCAGATTTTCCGGCCTTTTCGGCAAGCACGTTGACGGGAAGTTCGCCGTGGCGCAGGGCCAGGATCAGCCTCACCCGGGTGGCATCGGCCAGCATGGCAAAAACCTCCACCGCCAGTTCAACGTACTGACTGTCCGCGGTGAGGGTGCAAGCATCGCTATCTGCATTCATACGCAGATACTTACATATAACTGCGCCGCTCACAAGGCGGCT
The DNA here is from genome assembly GCF_056396305.1 of Arthrobacter sp. 05T420. Lineage (NCBI taxonomy): Bacteria > Bacillati > Actinomycetota > Actinomycetes > Micrococcales > Micrococcaceae > Arthrobacter > Arthrobacter sp. 05T420. Next base: position 314,149 of record NZ_JBFTLG010000002.1, read on the forward strand.
GTCAGTCGTCGCCCCGTTCACTCCGAAGACTCAGCTGCTTGGCGTGGAAGTCGAAATGGCGTGTGGGGTAGGCGTACACATCGTTGAGCGTCATCAGCGGTGTGAAGAACGGGTCCCATCTGGCGGGGAACGGCATCGACCTGGCTAGCAACTCGGAGCTCTCGTGGCCGAGGCGGCGGGAGAGTGCGGCGATGGTTATGTCCAGTTTCCGGCTCATTCTGCGTCTGTTGTAGACGACGGCGGCGGCCCGGGAACCCCAGTAGTTCACCGCATCGAACGGACGAGTGCCCGCGTTGAGGACGGTTGCAAATGCTCTGCCAACCGGGCGGGGGAGCCGGCTGACAACGTTGACGAGCGGAAGCAGGGCGCGGACCACCATGTAGCCGAAGACCATGTGGAAGAGCAGCTCCTCGTTGGTCCAGCGTGTCCCGTCGGATTTGCGGTGGAGATCTGCGGGCGCTGCGCCCTGCAGGAAGGCGTCGAGGTCGCGGTGGGCGCGGCTGTACCCCGCCAGGATCTGGTCCTTCGTCGGGTCCACGATGTGCGCTCCGGCGTCGCGGGTACGGTCAGTTTCCGGTGAGCTCCGCATACAGTTTCTGGACTCGGGCCTTAATGTCGTCCCGGACCAGGCTCATGCGCTCCATACCTTCGATGCCGCGTTCGGAGGGCTCGTCCGTATCCCAGAACTCGAGCCGCTTGCCCTCGCGGGGCTCGACTTTAGCTTCGGTGCCCAGGACGATGACGACGTCGGCCGCCTCCAGGGCGTCCTCGGTGACGGGTTTGGGGTGTTCGGAGCTGATGTCGATGCCGAGCTCGTTTAGGGACTCCACGGCCTGCGGGTTCAGCGATTCGGCGGGCTTGGTCCCGGCGGAGTGCACCGTAACGGTTCCGTCGGCGAGCTGGTTCATCAGTCCGGCGGCGAGCTGGGATTTTCCGCCGTTCTTGCTGCAGACGAACAGGACGCTGGGTGTTTTCGTGGTCTCGGTCATGCCTTCGATTCTTCCTTATCGACGCCGGGGCTGCTGAGCACGGATGCGGCCGGTTGGCTTTCGCCGGAGCGGCCGTGGGACAGCCCCGTGGGGAAACCGATGATGAGCGGCACCGGAGCCGCGCAGCATGAGGACTCGGACAGGAGGTCGGCGGCGGGCGGAACGTCGCAGCCGGTCCCGGTGTCGGAGGAGCAGACGCCGGTTTCGGGGAGTTCAAGCTGGACGGTGTCGGCGGCTTCGCGGTCACCGGCCAGGGCCGCGGCGACGGAGCGGACCTGTTCGTAGCCGGTGGCGAGCAGGAAGGTCGGCGCCCTGCCGTAGGACTTCATGCCGACCATGTAGAAGTCCTTGTCCGGGTGGGCCAGCAGTGCTGCGCCGTGCGGAGGGACGGTGCCGCAGGAATGGAATTCAGGGTCGATGAGCGGGCCCAGTTCGGTGGGTGCTTCGACGGCCGGATCCAGGTTCAGCCGCAGTTCCCGCAGGATCTCCAGGTCCGGGCGGAAGCCGGTGCAGGGAACGAGGATGTCGGCCTCGAGGGTCCGGCCGTCCACGGACTCGACGGTCACGTGCGAGGGGAGGGATTTCAGCGAGCCGATGCCGAAGCCGGTGTGCAGTTCGATGGTTCCTGCCTCGACGAGGCGGCGCAGGCGGGCACCGAGCTGGCCGCGGGCGGGCAGCCCGTCGGCGTCGCCGCCGCCGTAGACCTTCTCGGCGGAGGCGCCGCGGACCGCCCAGAGGATCCGGGTGTCCGGTTCGTCCTTGGCCAGGTCGGCGAGGCTGATGAGGGTGTTCGCGGCGGAGTGGCCGGCGCCGACGACCAGGACACGGCGGCCGGCGAACGCGTCCCGGTCACGGCCAGTAACGTCGGGCAGCGGGGCGGAGATCCTGGAGGCGGCGGCGGCTTCGCCGACCGCGGGCAGCCCGGAGGATCCCAGCGGGTTGCGGGTGGACCAGGTGCCGGAGGCGTCAATGACCCCGGCCACGGTGTGGTCGCGGGTTTCTCCGTCCTCGTGCTCGACGCGGACCACGAACGATGCGGCGTCGCGGTTGCGGGTGTGGGTCTTGTCCATGCCCTGGCGGGTGACCGCGAGGACGCGGGCGCCGGTCCGCAGGCGCGAGGCGATCTCGGGAAGGGCAGCCAGCGGTGTCAGGTACTGCTCAATGAGCTCCCCGCCGAAGGGCAGGGCCGTGGGCCGGGGCGATTCCCAACCGGAGGCTTCGAGCAGGCGGACGGCGGCGGCGTCGGTGTTGTACCGCCAGGGGGAGAACAACCGGATGTGGCGCCACTGCTCGATCGCGGCACCCGCGGTGGGGCCGGCTTCGAAGATCAGCGGTTCCAGACCGCGTTCCAGCAGGTGGGCCGCAGCGGCCAGGCCCACGGGACCGGCGCCGATCACGGCAACGGGAAGGTTCTTCGTTGAATCCATAGTGCCCTCTCTTTCATCCGTAAGTGTGGCGGTTCTGTTGGGAGACACCTGCCGGTCCCTGGTGGGGCCGGCGAACGGGGTGTTAGCAGCGGCCCTGCATGTCATCAGGGCAGTCGTCGCAGCAACCCGAGTCACTGCAGCATCCTGTCTTCATTCAGCTCACCCCCCTCCGGTCGAGGTCAGGGGCTTCCTGTGGCTCGGTACGGGTTACTTGGCCACGGGGGTGAGGGATGCGATGAGGGCCTCGATGCGGGTCTTGATCTCGTCGCGAATCGGACGGACGGAGTCCACGCCCTGCCCTGCAGGGTCCTCCAGGACCCAGTCCTCGTAGCGCTTGCCGGGGAAATAGGGACACTCGTCGCCGCAGCCCATGGTGATCACGACGTCGGATTCCTTCACGGCCTCGGTGGTGAGGATCTTGGGGATTTCAGCCGACATGTCGATGCCGAGTTCCGCCATGGCCTCCACGGCTGCCGGGTTTACCTGGTCCGCGGGCTGGGAACCGGCTGAGCGGACCTCGATCCGCCCCTCCCCGAGGTTGGTGAGGAAGGCGGCGGCCATCTGGGACCGGCCGGCGTTGTGGACGCAGACGAACAGGACGGACGGCTTCTTGGCGGTTTCGGTGCTCACGAGGTTTCTCCTGGAATCAGTTAGGTGCGGATCGGTTTTGATGAGGTCGACGTCGCCGCGCCACTTTTGACTGCCTAGACATTGATGCCTGTCGATGTATGAAGTATCGAACAATAAATCGATAGTTGTCAATATTTGCGGGTTTCGGGTTTTAGGCAGCGAGTACGCGGGGTGCGAGGTCACTGATCCGGTGGGCGATGTCAGTGAAGGCGCTCTCGAAGGCGTCTTCGGTGTCCAGGCGCAGCGGATCCGGCACCGACCAGTGCGCGCCGCCTAAGCCGGGGAGTTCCTCATGGGCGTTGTCGCAGACGGTCACCACGAAGTCCCCCGTCGCCGCCACTTGATCCAGCCTGCGGGGAGGAAGGTCCGCGAGCTCCACGCCGTGATGGCGGGCGACCTCGATGGCACCTTGGGCGATGCGGTCTGCGGGATGCGTTCCCGCCGACGTCGAGGGGATTTCGCTGACCTGCTGCCAGAGTGCGGCGGCCAGCTGGGACCGTGCACTGTTTCGGGTGCAGACGAACAGCACGCGGCGGGCCCCGTGTTCGGCCCCCGGAACCAGGCCCTCCAGGGCGCCGGGGGCAAGCCGGACATAGCTGCGCCGACGGTCCGCTTCGGAGCGGCGACGGGTTGCCAGCCCGGCCTCTTCCAGCGCGCGCAGATGGTGGGAGAGCAGATTCGAGGGCATTCCCAGCTCTGCCTGCAGCTCCGTCGGGGAGAGGTCGCCCAGGGTCAGCAGGTCGACGATGCGCAGCCGCGCAGGATCGGCGAGGGCCGCGTGCTTGGTTACCCGCGCCCGGAAATCGTCTGCTGCCTCAATATTCATTGGGTCAATTTTGACTGAGTTAATTCCTTCGGTCAAGCTGTTGGCATGACTTCCAACCAGCCGCCGCTGTGGCGCCGCGCCGTCGCCGAACTGCTCGGCACCAGCCTGCTCGTGGCAATCGTCGTCGGCTCCGGGATCGCCGCACAGCAGCTTTCCCCCAATGACATCGGCCTGCAGCTGCTCCAGAACAGCACCGCCACGGTGCTGGGCCTGACGGTTCTGATCCTGGTGCTCGGGCCCGTGAGCGGCGCGCACTTCAACCCCGTCGTGTCCCTCGCCGACTGGATCCTGGGCCGACGCGACGGTACCGGACTGGCCCTGCCGGAGCTCTGCACCTACATCGTTGCCCAGACCGTGGGGGCGGTCAGCGGCAGCGTGGTCGCGAACGCCATGTTTGAGGTGGGCACCGCCATTTCCGTCAAGGAACGCACGACGCCGGGACATCTGCTGGGTGAGGTTGTCGCGACCGCGGGGCTCGTCCTGCTGATCTTCGCCCTAGCCGCCACCAACCGTGGCGTTCTTGCCGCGCCGGCGGTGGGTGCCTACATCGGAGCCGCATACTGGTTCACGTCCTCGACGTCGTTCGCGAACCCGGCCGTGACGGTGGGCCGCATCTTCAGTGACACCTTCGCCGGCATCGCACCGGCCTCCGTTCCGGGATTCGTCGTGGCGCAGCTGGTTGGCGCGGCAGTAGGCCTTGGTCTCCTTCTCGTCCTGTTCCCCTCCGCGGCCCGCAGCGCGGACGACGTCGTCCTGGCGCACAGTGCCGAAACGGGCCGCCCGCAGCCGATACATTGATGATTATCAATATCAGGCCATAATGGGTACATGACCTCGCTGCCTATCGTCGAATCAGCCACGGATGAAGCCTGCTGCGTTCCCGCAGGACGGCCCACCCTGAGCGCCGAAGACGCCCAGCAGAGGGCTCTGGTTTTCAAGGCGCTGGCCGATCCGAACCGGCTCCGGCTGCTCTCCCTCGTCAAGGCCGGCGATTCCGGCGAGGCATGCGTCTGCGACCTCACCGAACCCCTGGACCTGGGCCAGCCGACGGTGTCCCACCACCTGAAGATCCTGGTCGAGGCCGGGCTGCTGCATCGCGAAAAGCGCGGCACCTGGGCCTATTACTCCCTGATGCCCGGGGCGCTCGAGCAGGCGGCCGGACTCCTGGCAACCCTGTGACCGCGCACGAAGGGTCTGGGGTCAAGATCCGCTCCATGCGCGAGGACGACTGGCCAGCCGTCCGGGGGATTTACCGCGAAGGAATCGCCACCGGCCACGCCACCTTTGAAGCAGACGTGCCGGACTGGGAACGCTTCACCAGTTCCCGGCTCCCCGGCCATCGTCTTGTCGCCGAGGGACACGGGGGCGCCATCCTCGGCTGGGCGCCTGTCTCCGCCGTGTCCGCGCGGCCCGCATATGCCGGCGTGGTGGAACACTCCGTCTACGTCGCCGCAGAAGCCCGTGGCAGGGGAGTGGGAGCCGGACTGCTTCAGGCCCTGGCGGCGTCGACCGAGCAATGCGGGATCTGGACCATCCAGGCCAGTGTCTTCCCCGAAAACGAAGCAAGCCTGAAGCTCCACCTCGCAAACGGTTTCGCCGTCGTCGGCCGGCGAAACCGCATCGCCCGTATGAGCTACGGCCCCAGTGCGGGGCAATGGCGGGATACGGTGCTGATCGAGCGGCGCTCCCCGGTCATCTAGGACTCCGTCCCGCCAAACCGCTGGAAAGATGCGCTTTGCTGGGCAAGCCGGCGCATGGCCAGAAGTACCGGTTCCATCAGGAGCGTTCCGAGAACCACGTGCTGCATCGCGGCCTCGGCCGAATCCGTGGGAACACTTTCGACGTCGGCCTCTGCGATGTCCTGCATGGCCGAGGCATAGCGGTCCAAGAGCGCGGCCGGCGCGTCGAATCCTGCCTCCGAGAGCCCGTGCAGGGCCTTTACCAGGGCCGCTTGGGTATCGCGGTCGCAAGTCTCTGCGCCCCAGCCCCAACGGTCCAAGAGCTTTTGTGCCGAGGAGAGGTCGACGTCGTCCGGTGCGGTCCGGGTGACCGCGTGGTGCGCTATTCCGAGCAGGTCGTGGCCGGACTGTGGCGGGTTTTCGAGGCCACGAAGTACCTCGCGGGTGGCGCTGACGCTGAGCCCCGCGGTGCCAATGAGTGCCCGGATCAGCTTCAACCGTCGCACATGCGAGTCGTCGTAGCGGGCCTGGGTCGCGGAGGTCAGCACGCCGTCGTGAAGTAGTTTCTCCCGAAGGTAGTACTTGATGGTGGCCACAGGAACCCCGGTGGCAGCGGCCAGTTGTGAGATGCGCAAAGTTTCTCCTTGACTTAGATAGTGGCACTCGCCAATATTGGAGAGTATCGGTATCTAGTTAGGGGAAAGTATGGCACGCATCAACGCTGGACGTTTCACGCACCGCCATTCAGGTGATTTGGTGGTCTTCCTCATCGGCATGCGCATCAACAGTCCCTGGCGGCCGGATCTGTGGCTGCCGGCCTTACTGGCGATGCCGAGCATGCTGGCCGAACTCTTCCGGGAGCCGGGTTCCGGCCTTCTTGGTTGCCGGTTCGCCCTCGGCGCCGGCGGGCCGGTGATCGTGCAGTACTGGGAGTCGGTGGAGAAGCTGTATGCCTACGCGAGTGCGCCCGAATCCGAGCACAGGCCGGCCTGGACGGCTTTCAACCGCCAGGCAAGAAAAGCCCCCAAGGCCGTCGGTATCTGGCACGAGACATTCCAGGTGAGCCGAGCCGAGAGCATGTACGTCTCGATGCCTACCGAAGGTCTCGCGAAAGCCACGGAACTAGTGCCTGTCGGGCCCGGAAGCCATCACGCGAAGGATCGGCTGTCTAAGCCCCGCTGATGCCGCACCGGCCTGCCTAGCTCAGGAGCATGTTTTTCTGCCGCGGCTTGACGACCGAGTTCTGTCCGCAATTGGAGCAGGTGATGTTGAAGGCCTTGGAGGTGGTGAAGACGGGGATGAAAAACAGGGTGAATTTGGTGGCGCGTTCTTGCAGTCGATGCTGCACGAACTGGTGGCAGTACTGGCACGTTGCCATCCGTTCGGGAAGGCCGCGCAGCACCGTCTTGAGGCCGAGGAGGAGAAACATGGCGGATCCTTTCAAGGGAATTTCCGGATCAGGGTTTGGCCGAGGCTCCCGGTGGCGGGAGATGGGCTGCCAGGCCTGAAAGCAGGATGCTGATTCCTTCATCCAGTTCGGCCATCCCGTCGTAGTCGGCAAGGACAGGGGCGAGGGACCGGAGGCGGGGGAAGTCTTTCGGCGGCAAACGGTGCAGGCCCAGGCGGAGAAGTGCCTCGTTTTCGTCGGGGTCGACGACGAATTCCTGCAGTTCGTTGAGGATGTGCCCGTAAAGGTATCCGTAGTAGGCGCGGTAGACGTGCAGGGCGTCAACAGGCGCGAATCCGGCGTCGATCAGCAGCGACAGGATCTGCTCCAGCGGCCGCAGCGTCCCCAATGGCCGGAGGCCCAGGGGCGTTGACAGGGGGCGGGTCACAAGCAGCGGAACGACGTTGGGGTGCCGGAGGGCGAGCTCGCGCAGGTCGTGGGCAATGCGTCGGAGCTGCGCCTGCCAGTCCGGATCATCGGGAAAGATGACCAGTTCATTCAGGACGAGCTCTGAGACGCCGTCCAGCAGTGCTGCGCGGTTTTCTGCGTAACGGTACAGGCCCATGGGATCCCGCCCGAGTTCCTGCCCGAGCCTGCGCATGGTGAGGGCGTCGAGTCCTTCGGCGTCCACCAATGCCAGCGCCGCGGATAGAACAACGTCCCGGCTGAGCCGCGTCTTCTTGCCAGGAGTCGCTGGGGGCGCCGGATACTCTTCGGGCGACATGGTGTTCCGTTCAGGTTGGTGCGGACTAGTCACATTTCAAGGTAATTAGCTGGTTGCTTAATGTGTAGTCTACGCCTACAGTCTACATTGTAGAGAAGTTGTTTTGACTGGTCCCAGAGCACGTGGACTCCCAGCTCGACAGCACTTTATCCCCGGATCTGCGGTGACGCAGCAGGCCGGGGTCATGCTTCAGCGCCCCGTGCACGGCCTGGATGCTTAGCTGCTGTAGCCACACGGCGGCACAAAATGCACCGCGAGGAAACGAGCCACTCATGGCAACTTCTCAGTATGACCAATTCCTGCAGGAAGCCACTGCCCAAGACCCTGCATCCGACCACGCCCTGGGCAAGGACTGCCTCTACGGCCTCTACACCAGCTGGTGCTTCCTTAGCCAGGCCACGCCCCGACCCGAAGATGCCTTCTGGGCGGCCATGAAAGAGAAGCAGATCCATCCCAAGCGCAACGGCCTCCGCATGAAAGGACCTGCCGCTGCGGACTACATCCTGGCCAGCTACCCGGGCCTGGTCTGACCCGGATGACCATCACGTCAAGCACGTACGTGCCACGGGATGCCCACCAGCCCCGGGGCCGCCGGCCATGGTGCGCGACATGCGACACCGACCGGCACCTCCTTCTGGACTCCGTCACCACGATGAATCCGCAGCGGGAAACCCTCGCGGCAGCCATCAGCTGCACCAATTGCGGAAGCTCGCACGTGGTTGCTACCACTGCGGCATTTCTCGCAGCCATCCCGGGGCGGAACGGAAACAGCGGCGGCGCCGTCCACCGCGACGACGCCTACAGCCACTGCCAGGAGCCGATGTCCGCGGTGGACCCCGAGCGGCGCAGCGCGCATCGGCCGGTTTCCACTCACGCCGGCACCCCGGATTTTTTGGGCGACTATTTCCGGACCCGTGTTCTGCGCTGCCGGTGCGGGTTCCAGATGGAAATACCCGGCCCATGACAGGCAGCATCCTCCCGGGCCTGTATCCAACAAAGTATTAGGGGCACACCGTGACCAACCACAGCACACCCATCGCCGGGCACTCCGCGGCCCCCAATCAACTCCCCGGGCTGATGGACATGGATCTGTCGCCGCAGGGACTTGCGGACGCCCCGGCGAACGAAGTCGACGCGGACAGCCTCGTCTACACCGGCAACAGCTAAACAGTGGACCCTGGCCCCGCCGGCTTCACCCCCGGGCCGGGCTCACATCGACGCACCATCACCAACCCCGGCCACTACCGCTGGGGCCCACGTAGGAGAAAACATGAAGATCCCTGACGCGCGCGGACCCATAAGCGGAGGGCTCTTCCGGCTCTTGGCGGGCAGGACCGGAGATGATTCCGCAGCACAGGGCGCGCTGCACGATCTCATCGAGGCGCAGCTGCCACTCACCGATGACATCATCGACGACGGCGACATCCAGCTGACCCTGTTCTGCCTTTATGAGCTGCATTACGGCGGCCTGGACGGAGTCGATGACCGCTGGGAATGGAGCCCCGGTCTGATCGCGCTCCGGCAGCTGCTGGAGGAACCGTTCGAGATGGCGCTGCGGTCCGCGGCCCGCTTGTCCGCAGGACCGGTTCAGTCTCCTCCTGCCGCGGTCCTGGACAGTGACGCTGTGGCGGACATACTGTTTGGGCTCGCGGGCCAGGATGGTGGACCCAGCATGTCCCGTTTTGTGGCGAAGAAGGCGACCCTCGAACAGCTCCGTGAATTCCTGGTCCACAAATCGATCTATCAGCTCAAGGAAGCCGATCCGCACACCTGGGCGATCCCGAGGCTGACCGGTCGGCCCAAGGCTGCGCTGGTGGAGATCCAGGCCGACGAGTACGGCGGAGGCCGGCCGGACCGCATGCACAGCGCCCTTTTCGCCCGGACCATGCGAGGACTGGGGTTGGACGACGTCTACGGCCGCTATGTGGACGCCGTCCCGGCCATCTCCCTCGCCGCGGTCAACATGATGTCCCTTTTCGGACTGAACCGCAGACTGCGGGGAGCCATCTCAGGGCATCTGGCGATTTATGAGATGACGTCCTCCCGGCCGAACCAGCTGTACGGCAACGGTTTCCGGCGGCTCGGATTCGGACCCGAGGTGACCGCGTACTTCGACGAGCACGTCGAGGCGGACGCTGTGCACGAACAGATCGCAGGCAGGGATCTCGCCGGCGGGCTCGTGGAGGCAGAACCGGACCTCTTTCCCGACGTCCTGTTCGGCGCGACGGCGGTGCTCGCCATCGACGCACGGCTCACCCTCCACATCATGGAGGCATGGGAAAACGGCACGTCCTCGCTGAAATCGCTCGTCCCCGCCGCGGTCTGACCGGGCACGAACCCAGACAGGGAAAATCCATGAACCAGAACCCGCAGGAATCTTCCGGCGACGGCGCCATTGTTATTTGTCCCGACGGGCCAATCCTGGTCCGCGGCGAATTCGAGATCGTCACCCCGTCCGGGGAAGCAGTGCCACGGACGCGCAAAACAATCGCCCTGTGCCGCTGCGGCGCGTCCGCGATCAAGCCCTACTGCGACGGTACCCACAAATTGATCGGGTTCCGGACCGAAATCCGCGCTACCCCGGGGACGAAGGACGCGACGTAAGGAACCCTGCCCGGCTCTGATCAGCTGTTGCCCTAGGCGGCGGGGATTCGGACAGCCGTGCCGCTCACCACTATTCCGCCGGCGGCGGGAATGTCCACGGTGAGTAAGCCCGGGCGGCCGACGTGCCGTCCCTGGTGGATCAAGACCCTCGCCGGGGGCCCGACCAGGCCCAGGAGGCGCAGGTAGGCGCCCACCGCCGCAGCGGCGGCCCCTGTTGCGGGGTCCTCGGTGATGGCTCCGACGGGGAACAGATTCCGGGCTTCGAATTCGCCATCCGCAATGCGGTGCAGGACGGCCACCGTTGCGGCCCAGCCCTGAGCGTCCATGAGCCGGCGCACTGCCTCCGGATCGAAGCCAAAGGAGTCGAAAAGGCTGCGGTCGGCCAGGACCAGCACCGGATGCCAGTTCCCGGAATAGGCGATCCGCGGCGGGTAGGCGGGATCGAGATCCGCCGGCCCGACGCCGAGCAGGCCGAGGAGTTCGGCCAGGACGCCGTCGTCGAATACGGCCACCCGTGGCTCCACGGCGGTAAACGATGCGGTGATGTCGGCGCCGTCGCCTGCTGTTTCGATGACGACGGGGCCGACGGGGGTGTCGAAGGTGAAGGATCCAGCCCCGTCGCGTGCGCTCAGCGCAACGGCCAGCGCGATCGTCGCATGGCCACAAAACGGGACCTCGGCGATCGGGGAGAAGTAGCGAACCCGGCTACGGCGCGGGTCCCCGCCGACGCCCGGCTCCGTTACAAAGGCCGTTTCGGCGTACCCGACGGCGGCCGCCACGGCCAGCATCCCGGCATCGTCCAGATGGCCGGCATCCAGGACCAGGCCTGCAGGATTGCCGCCGTCCGGCGTCGTGGAAAAGGCCGCATAACGGAGGACCTCGGGGGAGTTTTCCATACCAGGATCCTCCCACGTCCGGCCGTCAGCGGGGCCATGGGGCGGTAGATGATCATCAGGGTCCTCCTCTTGGCGGGTGTTCCTGTGACCACTCTGTTGCAGCGGAATTGCTAGGGACTCAGGGGAACCTTTGCGCTGGCTGGGTTTGGCGCAGGTGACCTGAAGCCCCGATGCCATCCGCGGCCGTCGGGGGCCTGCAAAAGGCGTGCCCTAGCTCTTCCGGTCGATTGGCATAGCTGCCTGCTGTTCCCAAAGGGGGATACGGTTCAGGGAAGGTTTTCCTTGAGCAGGGCGCGGTGTTCTATGGCGGCTTCCCGGTGGAGTGCGCGGCCGGCGTCGGTGAGTTCCAGAAAGAGTGAGCGCCGGTCATCTTCGCAGGAATGGCGGGAAATGAGGCCGGCCTTGTCGAGCCGGTCCACCACCTTGGACATAGCGCTCTGGGTCATGGGGGTGCGCTCACCCAGTTGCTTCATCCGGCACGCAGCGTCTTTGCTTTCGGCCACGAGATCCAGGATTTCAAATTCGGTCAGGCCGATGTTGAATCGCGTTTCCAGGGCACGGTCGATCGCCCCCGCGGTGCGGAAGTACGTGGTCTGGATGCTGCGCCATTGCTCAACCAGCTGGCGGTCCTGCGGTGTTGCCATGCCGAAATTCTAGTTCATGACGAATTAAAAGTCCACGTCATAATATTCCTTGTCATTCAATGACGTGTCATATAGGTTGGTGCCATGACCTCAACTTCCACTCTTGACAGACCTGCCGGCGAACGGCTTACTCCCGTCCGCTGGACGCGTGCGCAGTGGATGCTGCTCCTGGTCTTGTGCACCGTTCTGGCGCTCGACGCGCTGGACGTATCCATGGTGGGTGTGGCCCTGCCCTCGATCGGCACCGAACTTCACCTGGAAACCGAATCACTCCAGTGGATCGTCTCCGCCTACGTGCTCGGCTACGGAAGTCTGCTCCTGCTGGGCGGCCGGATGGCCGATCTGCTCGGCCGGCGGCGGATCTTCCTGATTGCACTCAGCGTGTTCGCCGCAGCTTCCCTGCTTGGCGGCCTGGTGGATGACCCGGCCCTGCTGATCGGCACCCGCTTCCTCAAGGGACTGGCGGCCGCGTTCACTGCTCCCGCCGGTTTCTCGATCATCACCACCAACTTCGCGGAAGGCCGCGAACGCAACCGGGCTGTGTCCATCTTCACCACTTTCGGCGCCAGCGGTTTCTCACTCGGGCTTGTGGTCGGAGGCCTGATGACGGCCATGAGCTGGCGCTGGACCTTCCTGGTCTCGGTCCCGGTGGCGGTCGCCGTCGTGCTTCTTGGCCTGAAATTCATCCCCCGGGACAACGCCGCCGGCAAGACCGAAGGCAGCGGACAGGACAGCGGGCACGACCCCTGGGGCGCCGTCACCCTCGCCGCCGGCATGCTGGGGCTCGTGTACACGCTTGTTGCGGCACCCGGGAACGGCTGGGGATCTGTGGCAACTATCGCCGGATTCGTGGCCTCCGCAGCGGTGCTGGCGGCCTTCGCGGTGATCGAGAACCGTGTCCGGCACCCCCTGATCCGGTTCGGCATTCTCAGGGAAGGCTGGGTGGCGCGGGCGAACCTCAGCGCCGTGGGCCTGTTCGGCTCCTACTTGAGTTTCCAGTTCATCCTCACGCTCTACCTGCAGTCCGTGCTGGGCTGGAGCCCCCTCGGCATGGCCCTGGCGCTCCTTCCCACGGGCCTGCTGGTGGCCTCGAGCGCACCGTTCGCGGACCGGCTCATCCACAAGTTCGGCGCCCCGCGGCTGATCCTGACCGGTTTGGCCTCCCTGACGCTCGGCTACCTGCTGTTCCTGCGGGTGGGCACCTCGCCGAACTACGTGACGGACATTCTGCCCTCAGTTCTGCTGCTGGGCGTCGGCTTCGCCCTGGCCTTCCCGTCCATCAACGTCCAGGCCACCGCCGGCATCCGGAACTCGGAACAGGGCCTTGCGGCCGGCCTGATCCAGACCAGCACCCAGGTGGGGGCCGCCCTGGTTCTCGCCGTCACCACTGCCATGGTCAGCGGTCACGGCCACGCGTCCGGCAGGGCCGCCGGCGTTGACGCGGCCGCAATGCTGGAGCAGTACCGCCCGGGACTGGTCCTGAGCGCGGCGGTGGCACTAGCGGCCCTGCTGATCGCCGCGGCGCCCTCCCGGAACCGAAAACGGGTGGCAGCACCTCGCTGAACCGCACGGACGTGACATCCAACCAGAGCCCCCGGCCTCGGCCGGGGGCTCTGGTGCGCCGTGCCCAAGCCGCCGTGCTGGGCTGAACGGCGGCTGCCTTTCGGGCGGCAGGCGGGTAAACAGCCGGCGACCTCGATCATAAATCATATTTTTTATGAACATTTGACTCCAGATTAGCGCCATGGCACGCGCGCGGAGATGTCGTGCAAGCGCTTACATTCGTTGCGTTCTAAACCGCTTTAGTGCCGGAAATGCGGTTTTGAATCCTGGCCAGCACTGTCTACGGTGATGAACGTCCGGGAAATCAGCACCCTCCCGGGCCATCAGGCGGGGCCCTACCGAGGTCCCGCCCCTCGACACAATGGCGTCCTCGATGACGCCTGCGGTGTCAGCGGGGCTGCCGGAGTTTCGGGGATAGAGGGCACACGCCCGTCTTCCACGAATGGTCTCACTCCGCGAGAAGAGCAAAATGCACGAGCACCCCAATACACCCCGGAAGCTGCGGTGGCGTTCAGTCGCCGCGGCACTGGCAACGGCCGTTGCGGCCTCCGTCTTCCTTTCCGTCCCGTCGGCGCAGGCAAACGCGCCCTCGGATCCGCCGAGCGGCGGGCAAATGCCGGCTCCGACGCCGGGCTTTCCCCTACCCACCAAGCACACCCAGCAGCCGTTCGATCCGGCCGCGGCCTTCACCTCCAAGTGGACGCGTGCGGATGCCAAACAGATCATGGCCCAAAGCAGCACCGCCGTGTCCCCGGGCCAGAACTCCATGAGCCCCAACGTCACCATGCCGGAAATCCCGCCGGACTTCCCGGCCATGAACGACGACGTCTGGGTGTGGGACACCTGGTCCCTGACCGACGAGAACGCAAACCAGATCAGCTACAAGGGCTGGGACGTCATCTTCTCGCTCGTTGCCGACCGCCACGCCGGCTACGGCTTCGACCAGAGGCACTGGAACGCCCGGATCGGCTACTTCTTCCGCAAGACCAACGCCGACCCGGCCAAGGACAAGTGGAACTACGGCGGACACCTGTTCCTGGACAACACCTCCATCGGCAACACCGAATGGTCCGGTTCCACCCGCCTGATGCAGGGCAACCACGTCGACGTCTTCTACACGGCAACCACTTTCTTCGACGTTGCCGAGCGCAATGCCGGCCGCGGCGGAATCGCCCCGGACGCCGTGATTGCCAAGGCGCTGGGCAACATCCACGCTGACAAGAACGGCGTGAGCTTCGACGGCTTCGAGCACACCAAACTCCTTGAGCCGGACGGCGTCCTGTACCAGAACAAGGCCCAGAACCCGGGCTTCGCCTTCCGCGACCCGTACACGTTCGCAGACCCGGCGCACCCCGGTAAGACCTTCATGGTCTTCGAAGGCAACACCGGCGGTAAACGGGGCGACTACAAGTGCACGAACGCGGACCTGGGCTACCGCCCGGGGGACCCGAATGCCGAGACACTTGAACAGGTCAACAGCACCGGGTCATGGTTCCAGACCGCCAACGTGGGCCTGGCAGTGGCGGACAACAAGGACCTGACAAAGTGGCACTTCCTGCCGCCGGTCCTGTCCGCCAACTGCGTGAATGACCAGACCGAGCGTCCGCAGATTTTTATCCAGAACGAGGGCGGCAAGAACAAGTACTACCTGTTCACCATCAGCCACCAGTTCACCTACGCGGATGGCATGCGCGGCCCCGACGGCGTCTACGGCTTTGTGGGCGACGGCGTCCGTTCCGACTACCAGCCCATGAACAACAGCGGCCTGGCTCTGGCATCCCCCACGGACCTGAACATGCCGGCCAATGCGCCCGAAGGACCGGATGCCCGCCAGAACGGCCGGCAGTTCCAGGCGTACTCGCACTACGTCCAGCCGGGCGGTCTGGTGCAGTCCTTCATCGACAACGTGAACGGCGTCCGCGGCGGTTCCCTCTCGCCCACCGTGAAGATCAACTTCCGCAACGGAGTTTCGGCAGTTGACCGCACCTTCGGCCAGAACGGCCTGGGCCCGTTCGGGTACCTGCCCACGAACCTCAAAATCGGCGGCGCGGGCCTGTACAAGTAGTCAGCAGGCAGTCATGAGGCGGAAGCGCCCGGAACTCCGGGCGCTTCCGCCCTCCGCACATACGGGCCATGGATGGGGCGGGATGGCTTCCACCAGAACCAGGAATGTTGAACCCATGAATAACCTCGCCCGCGCGCTGAGGCTGAAAAATTGAATCCATTTCGACGCCGGCGCCCACCGCAGTGGCGGCCTGCCGTTTCCTTCGCCAAGCGGGCATGCAGACATGCCGTAGGGAAGTTCTCTCCCGGAATGCCGAGCCTCCGGACGATCTGGATTGTGCTGGCAGCCGCGGCCTCGGCCGTTCTGGTTGCGGTGGCGCTGGTTCCTGCGGCGGGACCCTGTCCGGGCGCCCAGAGCCCGGCCGCGCAAGGCCAGACCGGACCGGCGCCTTCAGCTTTTAACCGGTTCACCAGGCCTGCCGCGCAATCGACCGCACGGCGGGAAATCCTTTACCGGAGATAATCCGGGGCCGCTTCCAGACCGAAGTACTCCTCGAGGGTGCTGATCCCGGTCCAATGCATATCCTCGGCAATGGCCCGACCCACATAGCGCAGATGCCAGGGCTCGTAGGTGTAGCCGGTGGTGGCCCCGGCCCCGGCCGGATATCGGATGATGAATCCGTACTCCCAGCCGTGCCCCGCCGCCCACTGGCCCGCCGGGGTATTTGCGAAGCAGGCTTGCAGGGCGCAGATTCCGCTGGCATTGCCGATGTCCATCGCCAGGCCGGTCTGGTGTTCGCTGTAGCCGGGCCTGGCGGAAAGGGTGTCCGCCGTCGCCTGTCCATACTGGCGCACGTAGCTGTCATAGAGGCTGGCCTGCTGGCTGAACGATCGGTAGCCGCTGATCGGCAGGATGGTCACGCCGGCCGCCTTGGCGGCTTTGGCAAACTGCTTGTAGGCGTCCGCGGCCGGCGCCCGCAACCGTTCCGCCTGGACTCTGACCAGCTGACCCGGCACATACGCGGCCGGGTTCAGCTGCCGGTGCTTGTTGACCACCACCTGCAGGCTGGAGGCGGAATTGAAGTCGTAGACTGCCGCGGCCGCTGCCGTCACGGACGGTGCGATCATGCCGAGCGAAAGCACCAGCCCCGCCACAGCACGTGTCATCCTGCTGATTCCTATAAGCACGGTGGCCTCCAAGAAGTGTCCGGAACAGATTCGGGAACTGTATCGGTCGGCAGGGGTCAGAGTCGATGGTGTTCGGAACTACTGCGCGCCCGCGCCGGCGTCAGCCGACGACGGCGAGACTCGCCAGGGTGCCGCCGTCGCCTTCTGCCAGCAGCCCGACGGCGTTGCCGGAGTGTGCCGGAAAAACCAGATCCGTGACGGTCGCCAGGCCGTCCTGCGCGAAGACCTCGACGGAGCAGCGGTCCAGGAAGACCCGGATCCGTAACCGGCCGTCCTCCAACGGCACGGCAACGCGCTCTACCGACGCGAATGCCTCGTGGAACCCCACGTTGCCGGATTCGGTCCTGTCCAGGCTGAGCTCCGCCGTGAGGCAGTCGTATGCCAGGACAGTGCGCTCTCCGGCTCCGGGCCCGGAACCGGATGCACCGCCGGATTCGCTGCCGGCCCTGAGCACGAGACCTACCCTGCGGGCAGCGCCCGGCTCGAATTCGGCATCGATCCTCAGCACGTCACCGCGGGCCCCGGCTGGAAGCCAGGTCACCCCGTCCGCCAACGGCTGCCGGTCCAGGGCGAACAGCTCTGTACCGTGGTGGTCGAACGGGTCCACCGCCGCCTGCACCAGCAAGGGGCGGCCGCCGCGGGACACCAGCCTGACTTCGCGGACCAGGGACATCGCGCTGCGCCAGCCCTCTGAGGGTGTTGCGGCGGCGTACTGCCAGTTGTTCATCCAGCCGATCATGAGCCGCCGGCCGTCCGGAACATTGCTGAAGGATACGGCCGCGTAGTAGTCCCGCCCCCAGTCCAGCCATCCGTACTCGGCCATCCGGCTGTCGTCGGCCTGCACGCCTTCGGTGACGGTGGTTTCGGAACGGAACGTCACGCCGTCGAACGTTCCAATGAAGTACTGGCCGCCTGAACCGCCGGCGATACCGCCGGGGCTCAGGTTTACCACCATGACCCACCGGGTGTTTGAGGCATCGCCGTCCACCGGCAGTTCAAACAGGTCCGGGCACTCCCATACCCCTCCCGTTGCGTTCGCTGGGCCGAACGTGCTCAGGTACTCCCAGGACAACAGGTCCGCAGACTTGTAGAGAACCACTTCGTGGTGGAGTGCCTCGACGGCGACCATCACCCAGTAGCCGCCGGCGCCGCCGTTGTACCAAAAGACTTTGGGGTCCCGGAAGTCCGGGGACAGCCGGTCAAGCACGGGGTTCCCGGCGTACTTGGTCCAGGTGGCGCCCTCGTCCGTGCTGTAGGCGAGGGACTGTGCCTGCCGTCCCGCGAGCGGCGACGCGGGCGAATACGCGCTGGTGTAGATGGCCACAAGGGGCGGTACTGTTCCTACGCCGAAACCGCTGGTGTTTTGGACATCCACCACTGCGGAGCCGGAAAAGATGGCCTCCTGCTCATCGCACTCGATGGCAACGGGTTGCTCCTCCCAGTGCTGCAAGTCTGTGGAAGTGGCGTGGCCCCAGGACATGTTGCCCCACTCAGTGCCGTGCGGGTTGTGCTGGTAGAAGAGGTGGTAGATGCCGTTGGAGTAGACCAGCCCGTTGGGGTCGTTGAGCCAGTTGCGCTCCGCGGAGTAGTGCCACTTGGGCCGGTACTGGCAGTCGAGATCGGTGATTGTTTTCATGAGGGTGTTGTGGGCTTTCGCGTGAGGAGGCCGGTCAGCCCTTGACGCCGCTGGAGGCGATGCTGTTGATGAAGGAACGCTGGAACGCGACGAACAGGACCACCACGGGAATGGTGATGAGTGATGCGTAAGCCATCACCTCGCCCCAGGAGACGTTGAGCTGGAAGAAGTACTGGATGCCAATCATCACCGGGCGGAGCTCCTCGGACTGGACCACCATGAGCGGCCACAGGTACGAGTTCCAGGCGGGGAGGAAGGTCAGAATGGCAACGGTGGCGGTGGCCGGTCCCGCAAGGGGCATAACCACTCGGCGGTAGATGCTGAACCAGCCGGCGCCATCGATCCGGGCCGCCTCGTCCAGTTCCTTCGGAATGGACTCGAAGTACTGGTGGTAGAGGTAGATGGAGAACGCGTTGGCGATGAAGGGGATGATCTGGACCTGGTAGGTGTCCAGCCAGCCCTTCGAGATCTCTAGGCTGAAGCCGTTGAGCTCAAAGTACGGCAGCTGGTTGACCCACCACACCAGCGGCAGTGCCAGCGTCTGAAAGGGCACGATGAGGGTGGCGAGGATCGCGGTGAATACCACGCGCTTGCCGCGAACTTCCATGCGGGACAGGGCAAACGCGCAGAGGCTGTTGATGAAGATGCCGAGCACCACCGTCACGGCGGAAATGCCGATGGAGTTGATGAGGAATCGGGCGGCCGGGACCCGGTCGAACACTGCGGTGTAGTTGTCCAGGGAGATGTTTCCGATCGGCAGGAAGGCTGCCACGGAGGACATGTCGCCGAAGATCTGCTGGTCCGGCTTGAGGGAGGACACCATCATGAACACGATGGGGAAGGCGGCGACGGCAGCGAACAGGATGCGTACCGCCATGGTCGCTGCGCTGCTGAGACCCTTTGAATGGAGCGTCTGTTTCACGTCAGTCCTTCTCTCGGGTCAGGTAGCGCTGCACTGCGGAGATCAGCAGCACGAGGACGAAGAATACGAGCGAGATGGCCGAGGCATAGGACGTTTCCTGCTGCTTGAAGCCGGAGCGGACCGCCTCGTAGATGATGGTGGTGGTGGAATCGAGGGGGCCGCCCTGGGTCATGACGCTGACCTGGTCGAAGAGCCCGAGCGCCTGGATGGTGATGGTCACCAGGACCAGGGTGCGGGTGTGTCTGAGTCCGGGCCAGGTCACGTAACGGAACTGATGCCAGCGGCTGGCCCCGTCGAGTTGGGCGGCCTCGTACAGTTCGCCGGAGATGCTCTGCAGGCCTGCGAGCCAGATGATCATGTGGAACCCTGCGGCCTGCCAAATGGACAGGGCGATGATGGCCGGCATGGCAGTGGCGGGATCGTTGAGCCAGTCCGGGCCGTTGATCAGGCCGAAGCTGGCCGCCGACAGCATCTCGTTGATCAGGCCGTCCTTGCGGTACATGAACAGCCACAGCAGGGACACCACCACCATGGACGTCACCACGGGAAGGAAGTAGAGGGTGCGGAAGAAGTTCACGCCGCGGAACTTCTTGTTGATCAGGAGGGCCATCGCCAGGGCGATGCCGGACTGGACGGGCACCACCACGACGGCAAAATAGCTGACGTTCAGCAGCGACCGCCAAAACGTGGGATCCGCGAAGAGCCGCGCGAAGTTGTCGGTTCCGACGAACTCTACGGGCCGCGGGGACACCAGCCGGGCGTTGGTAAACGCCAGGCCGAAGCCCAGGATTGCCGGGAGGAAGACGAAGGCGAGCAGGAGGACCGCGGCCGGGGCGATCATTCCCCACCCGCTGATCTGTTCGCGCAGGTGGCGCGTCCGGCGGCGCGGTTTGTTGGGCGGTGCGGCCGGGGCCGGATCCGCCAGACGGCGGCCGGTGGAGGGAAGCTGGGTGGTTGTCATGGGTTTCTCCGTCGACAGTCAGGGCCGGGGGTACTTTCGACGGCGGCGGTTGCGCACCGCCGTCGTCGTACCGCTGGCAGCCGGCTAGTTCTTGTAGCCGCCGTTGGACTTGATGTTGGCGTCGATGGCCTTGACCGACTTGTCCAGTGCCGTCTTGGGGTCGGCGCCGGCGAGGATGTCCTGAACAGCCTTGCCGTATTCGGTGGCGATGAAAGGGTAGGCGGGGGTTTCAGGACGCATCACCGCGTAGTTGCGGGACAGTTCCATGAAGATCCGGTTGGTGCCGCCCTTGGCATATTCGGGGAGGAGCGCGGCGGCTTCGTCGGTGGCCGGGATGGTACCCGTCGCCTTCGCCACTGCGGCCAGGTTTTCCGGCTTGAGTGAGTAGGAGAGATAGTCCATGGCTGCCGCGGAGTTGCCGCAGCCGCTGGTCACGCCCCACTGCCAGGAGGCGCCGCCGATCTTGGGGCCGTTCCCGAGGTCCACCGACGGCATGACCACGAGGTCCGCGCCCACCGCAGCGCGTGCCTTGTCGGCAGCCCAGGAGCCGGTGTAGAGAATGCCGCTCTTGTTGTTCAGGAAGTCCTGGGTGGAGTCCTTGCCGCTCTTCTTAGCCATGAATCCCTGGTCGGCAAGGCCGCGGAACCACTGGGCCCATTCGACGGCCTTGTCGCCATTGAGGGCGCCGTCTGCGGACTGGAACCCGTCGCGGTTGATCAGGTCGCCGCCGAAGGACTGCAGGAACGGTGAGTAGGCGTAGGGCAACCATTCGCCGGTTCCGGCGGTCCCCATGTCCAGCGGGTATTCCCACTTGCCCAGTGCCTTGAGCTTGGTCAGCGCGTCTTGGAACTCGTCCTTGGTCCACGGCTTCTCGACGGTGGCGACGCGGACACCCGCCGCCTTGAGGTCGGAAGCGCGTGCGAGCATGGCCAGGGCGACGTCATAGGTGCCCACGGCGTAGGTTTCACCCTCCCACTTGGCCACCGTACTCGGCAGATTTTTGGAAACATCGGTCTCGAGCTTCAGCGGTGTCAGGTACTTCGCCCAGGCCCAGTTGGGGACGTTGGGGCCGTCGATGTCAACGATGCAGGGGAGCTTTCCGGAGGCCGCGGCCGAGACTACAGAGTCGTTGTAGGAGTCCTGCGGGAACGCCTGGACCTTGATCTTGGCCTTGGCGCCGGCGCTCTTGTTGTAGGAGTCCACAATGTTTTCAATTGCGGCCAGCTCTTCGGGGTTGCCTGCGTTGTGGGTCCACATGGTGATCTCGTTGGAGCCCTCGGACGAGGCGGAGGCGCTGCCTTTTCCGCAGGCGCCCAGGGTACCGATGAGTGCCGCCGCGGCTACACTGGTGGCTAGGATCCGGGTGAATCGCTTGTTCATGGTCAATCTTTCTGCCGATTTTTTGCATGGGGGATTGTCCCGGGTCCGGCGGGACGCGGCCGGTGCAACGGCTGCGTCCCTTTTTGTGCGGCCCGGGCGGTGGAACGGTTTGGTGATGGCTGTTTGTCGCCGTCGGTCTGTTGCCGGCGATCAGCTAACCTGCCGGCGGGCCGAGGGACCCCCGCTCAATCAGGGGGCACTCCAGTTGCGTCTGGGCTGCCGGTACGCCGGGATTTTCAATGTCGTCCAGGATTCGGTTGACCGCCCACCTGCCCATTTGGTAGTGGGGGAGGGCGACGGTAGTGAGTCCCGGCCACAGGGCGTCTGCGATGATTTCGAGATTGTCGATCCCCACAATGGAGACGTCCTCCGGAATGCGCAGTCCCAATGCAGTGGCCGCTTGGTAGGCGCCCATGGCAACCCTGTCACTGAAGCAGAACAGGGCCGTGGGGCGGTCGGGCTGACCGAGAAGGCCCAGCCCGGCCTCGCGGCCTCCCGGGGTTCCGGCCGGACCGATCACGAAATGGCGGGGGTCGTGCTCCAGGCCGTGCCGCCGGAGAGCGTTGAGGAAACCCTCCCTGCGGCCGTGCGTAGCGGGGATGTCGTCCATGTTGTTGATCATCCCGATCCGGGTGTGGCCCGCCTGGATGATTGCTTCAACAGCAGTTTCGGCAGCGCCCACCTCGTCGGGGATAACCGACGAAATGGACCTGTCGCCGGTGACGGCGTCCAACAGCACGGTGGGAAGGCCCTCCAGTTCCGCCGGCACCTGGACACTTTGGTGGTACATCCGGGCATAGACCACCCCATCCACCTGATGCTGCCGGAGCATGTTGATTTCACGGTTCTCGAGCTCGCTGTCCAGGCCCGAATTGACCACCATCACCACATAGCCGCGGTCGTAGGCCGCGTCCTGCGCCCCGCGGATCATGGCTCCTGCAAAGGGAGTGGTGGTGATTTCGTCACTGACCAGGCCAAGGATTTGGGAGCGCTGGTTGCGCAGTCCGCTGGCCATTTTATTCGGGGCATACCCAAGATCCCTGGCCACGTCCCGCACGTGCTGCTGCGTTGCTGCCTTCACCCGGAAACTCGTGGCGTCATTGAGGGCATGCGACACAGTGGTGACTGAGACCCCGGCGGCCTTGGCCACATCCCTTATTCCCACTCTTGTCGTCATTGACTTCCCTTTGCAAAACGTTTTGTTTCTGGTGTGAGCTACGCTACACAAAACGTTTTGCACTTGTCAATCAAAGTAGTGAACGCAAATGAACGACGGCGGGAGTTCCCGCCGTCGTTCATTTGCTTATTCCGCTGCGCTGGTCCTTCAGCGACACTACAAAGGCCGTACTAGCACTTGACCTCGGTCCGGAGGTCGCGGACCGCGGCCTCAACGTTCGAAGCTTCGTCCCGGAGGGAATCAGCTGCCTGCTTCAAGGTGGCGTCGTTAGGCACCGCGGCGACTGCGGCGTTGAACTTGGCTTCGGCGGACTTAACGGCCTCCGCCCGCTGTTGGGCGAGGTTCTCGCTTGCCTTGGCCAGCTCTTCATAGGTCTTAGCGACCTGCTCTTGGGCCGCGCGGACCTGCTCGATCGTGGCGTCCGGCTTCAGCGTGTCCTTGAAATTTTTCAGAGCGGCGGCATGGGCATCGGCGGCAGCGCAGACCGCCGACATGCTCGCGGGCGGGCTCGAGATGGTCGCCGTAGGGCTTAAAGTGGCGGCCGGCGGGCTGCTTGGGCTGCACCCGGTGAGCAGAGCGACGGCGGCTCCGAGCGCGATGGATCCCACGAGGATTGCGTGCGGTCTCGACATTGGAAGCTCCTATCCCAGGTGGGCTGGCCCCCGAGCATCGGGCATCGGCGGGCATCTCCATCGTCTGCCTGTACGCCGGCACGGACCTCATCCGCCGGGGGTGAAATGGGTGGAAATCCAAGGCCAGCCTGGACGGGCCAAATGGCTCTTTTGGGACGGGGGGAACGCGGGTATAAATGGTTGTGCCACGGCGGACGGGTCCTCCGCGACTGGTGTTGAAGCCGGGGCGGGCGGTCCAGGGAGGGACGTTGGAACCTCCCTGGGCCGCCGCGGGGGCTGGTGCGGTTCGCCGCCGTGACCGGAACGGCTGACCGGAACAAGTTCACCGGGACAGGCTCACGGGAACAGCCCACCGGAACGCGCCGGGACCCCGCGTTATTCGGCAGGGTCTCCGGCCTTGACAGATGGTTGGCGCGGCGGTGTCCGGCCGGACGTATGCTGTTTTCATCGGTTCAGCAGTGAGCTGCGTGCTTTGATCTCGAGCGTGGAACATGACCCAAGGAACTGCAAGAGACGGCCGACCGGATCGTCAGGCCTCCTTCTGGGAGCTGCACTTCAACGATCCGGATGTCGGCGCCTTCCTCAGCGAGGCCATGAGCGAGTTTGTCGACGACCTCGGCGGGCCCGGCCGCGGGATCAGCTGGGCAATCACCTTGCTCGGGTCCGCAGAGGCCCTCACCCTGACCGCGGGCAGTGCACCCGCGCGGGCCGCGGATGAGGCGCAGCGATCCTTCGACGACGGGCCTGCCCGCACCGCCGCTCGCAGCGGTGAATTTGTGTTTGTGGGCGACACATCCCTCGAGCGGCGCTGGCCGGGGTACGCCGCCGCAGCAGCAGCCTTTGGAGTCCAGTCCCTCGTGTCCGTTCCGCTGAGCCCACCATCGGTATTTCAGGCCGCGGTGAACTTGTACGCGCCCTGGCCGCACGTGTTCACCAGCGCAGACATCACCGCAGCGGCTCGGCTGGCCCGCCACCTGTCGCGGGCATTGCGTTTGGTCCAGCAGCTGTCGCTGAGGTCCGGGAGCAGCGCCGATCTCTCCTCGGCGCAGCTCTCCCGGGCGCTGGCCGGCCTGGCATTGCGGACGCTGGTGCGGGAGTACGGACTCAGTGAAGAGGGAGCGCTTGACTACCTTCGGGGCGTCGCGGGCGGAGCTACGCGGGAAACGGCCGGCGGCACGGTCCATGTCCTCGTGCCCGATTCCGTTCAAGTCCAGAAAGAACCTCAGTCCAGCACCTATGCCGCGGCACCGCACGGTGTGGACACGCCTCCCGTCCGTCGGCGGCGGCGCAGAACGGAGACCCCGGCTTAGCCGGACGTCGGAAAAGGCTCAGCTGGCCCCGGTAAAACGCGTTCCGCCAAGGCAGTAGTTAGGCAGCGCTGGCGTCTTCTCTTCCGTGGGTTTGGTCCGGGCGGAGGATCTTCAGCGCGCCGGCCCAGGCGATCACTTGGTCAAACACGGTCTGCAGGTTCTGCTCCGCGGCCTCTGTAGGAACGAAGGCGCGGTAGTTCACGAATTCTGTGGCCAAGGGCAGGGCGACCTGGGCCCGGACGTCCGCCATCTGCAACTCTGCGGCAACTCCGCGGAAGTGTTCCACGGCGCGGATGCCGCCGCTGCTTCCGTAGCTGACAAACCCGGCAGCTTTGTTGTTCCACTCCTTGTAGAGGTAGTCCACGGCGTTTTTCAGCGCCCCGGGAATGGAGTGGTTGTACTCGCCCGTGACGAAGATGTAGCCGTCGAATCCGTCAACAGCTTCGGACCAGGCCTTGGTGTGCCCGAGGCTGTACCGGCCCAGGGACGGCGGCAGCGGCTCGTCGAGAAGCGGCAGATCGAAGTCGGCGACGTCGAGGACGTCAAAGCGGGCATCGC
This sequence comes from Arthrobacter sp. 05T420, assembly GCF_056396305.1. Lineage (NCBI taxonomy): Bacteria > Bacillati > Actinomycetota > Actinomycetes > Micrococcales > Micrococcaceae > Arthrobacter > Arthrobacter sp. 05T420. Next base: position 339,346 of record NZ_JBFTLG010000002.1, read on the forward strand.
CGCGTTCTGACGCCCGGGAATGGACCCAGTCGGCGACGGCCTTTCCGAGGCGGCCGGGCCGGGTGCTCCCGAGCACGATCGCGATGCGGATCATGGCGGGCTCCTTCCGGAAGTTATTTCTACCCACAATCAGAACAACAAACAAGACGGCTCGAAACTTCCGCAGTCGCCGCCGGTGCGCCACGGGATCAGGGTGCTAATGCGCGGCGTGCCGGTGTCCCGGCAGGATGCGTCCGCCGCGCAAAACGGCCACGAGTTCGAAGCCCGGGTCAACGGCGATGACGTCGGCGCGCATTCCGGTCCGGAGGCCACCGATCTCGGTTTCCAAGCCCAGAACGCGGGCCGGGACCAGGGTGGCGGACATGACGGCATCGGCGGGGCTCACGCCCGCTGCGATGGTGGCGCGGACAACCTCCAGCAGGGTCGCCGTGCCCCCGGCAAGGGCGCCGTTGCGCCCCAGGGTGGCCACGCCGTCGTGCACCACAACATCCGAGCTGCCCAATTCGTAGGTGCCGTCGGACAGCCCCGTTGCCGCCATGGAGTCTGTCACCAGCGCGATGCCCTCGGCTCCGACCAGGTCAAACACCATCCGGACCGTCTCCGGGTCGAGGTGGACGCCGTCGCCGACGAGTTCGACCACCGCTGTGCCGGCGGCCGCCAGTCGCAGGCACGCGGCGACGGGTCCGGGACTGCGGTGGTGCAGGGGAGGCATGCCGTTGAACAGATGGGTCACCGTGGGCCGGGCCCGCGGCCCGAAGGCCCCTCCGGCCGAGGCACTGCCCATAAGCACCGCGGCCTCCGCCAGGGAGGCGGCCGCCACGCGGGCATCGGCATTGGTGTGGCCCAGCGAGGGGGTGACGCCGTGGTCCGTGAGAATCCGGACCAGGTCACTGGCGCCGGGCAGTTCGGGGGCATAAGTCATGGTCCGCAAGGTCCCGCCGGCGGCCGCCAGCAGGCGCCGGAGCAGTTCAGGATCGGGGTCCCGGAGCCAGCGGGGGTCCTGCGCGCCGCAGCGGGCCGAGGAGAGGAAGGGCCCCTCGGAATGGACCCCTGCGATCAGTCCCTCAGCCGCCAGGAACTTGAGCACGCCCAGCGACCGCACCAGCTCAGCGCCCGGGGCCGTAACCAGGCTGGCCAGCAGGGTGGTGGTCCCGTTGCGGTGCAGGAAGTCCACCGCCTCCCGGCAGTCCCGGTCCTCCCCGGTTGGGAATCCGCCGCCCGCGGCGCCATGGCAGTGGAGGTCAACAAGCCCGGGAAGCAGTGAACTGCCGTCCGGCAGCGGGAGCTCCTCCACCCCCGGGAACTGCCTGGCGTCAAAGCCGCCGCCAGGTCCCGCGTAGGCGATCCGGCCGTCTTTCACCGCCACCACGGAGTCCTGGCCGGCAGTACCGTCGCTGAGGAGGGTGCCCCGCAGGAGGTAGGCGGGAGCGGCAGCGGCGTCACGGTCCTCGAGGGTAAGGGGCATGGTGCTGGTTTCTGTCTGGCGGGGCGGTAGCGGGCGGGTACAGCTAGTTGAAGACTAGCGTGACAGCTCCCGGAGCCACCGCCGTGCCGAACCTAACGCAGCACCACTGTCCTGTTGCCTTGGAGGATGACGCGTCCCTCGCAGTGCCAGCGGACGGCGTTGGAGAGTGCCTTGCACTCGGTATCGCGTCCGGCAGCCACGAGATCGTCCGGGCCGAAGGTATGGTCCACCTCCACCACTTGCTGGGAGATGATCGGCCCTTCGTCCAGCTCCGCGTTGACATAGTGGGCGGTGGCACCGACCGTCTTCACGCCCCGGGCATGCGCCTGGTGGTACGGTTTCGCGCCCTTGAAGCTGGGCAGGAAGGAGTGGTGGATGTTGATGGCGCGGCCGTCCAGCTGGCGGGTGAGGTTGTCGCTGAGGACCTGCATGTAGCGGGCCAGGACCACCAGTTCCACGTCCATGCGGTCGATCAGTTCCAGGAGCCGCTGTTCGGCCGCAGGCTTGGTGTCCGGGGTGACCGGCACGTGGAAGAAGGGGATGCCGTGCCATTCAACCGTCCGCCGGTGATCGGGATGGTTGGACACGACGCCGACGATCTCGATGGGCAGTTCACCGGTGCGTGCCCGGTAGAGCAGATCGTTGAGGCAGTGCTCGAATTTCGAGACCATGATCAGGACCCGCCGTTTGGTCCCGTGCCGCCGCAGCTCCCAGCGCATGCCGAACTTTTCGGCGACCGGCACAAACGCGTTCCGGAGCAAATCCTGCGTGGCGTGGTCCCCGGCCGAGGCGAAATGGAGCCGCATGAAGAAGTGGCCGTCCAGCATCGAATCGAATTGCTTGCTTTCCAGGATGTCGCAGCCCTGATCCAGCAGGAAGCCGGAAACGGCGTGGACTATCCCGCGCGTTTCCGGGCAGTCCAGGGTCAGGACGTGCTCCACAGTGTCGGGTGTCTGGTTCGCGGCCATGGTCAGCACTCCACGACGTTCACGGCGAGGCCCCCGCGGGAGGTTTCCTTGTACTTGGTTTTCATGTCAGCTCCTGTTTCGCGCATGGTCTTGATTGCTTTGTCCAGCGAGACTTTGTGGCTGCCGTCGCCGTGGAGGCACAGGCGGGCGGCGTTGATGGCTTTGACGCTGGCGATGGCGTTGCGTTCGATGCAGGGGATCTGCACGAGCCCGCCGACGGGGTCGCAGGTCAGCCCAAGGTTGTGTTCGATTCCGACTTCGGCGGCGTTTTCCACCTGTTCCGGGGTGCCGCCCAGGACTTCGCAGAGTCCGGCCGCCGCCATGGAACAGGCCGATCCGACTTCGCCCTGGCAGCCCACCTCTGCCCCGGAGATGGAGGCATTGATCTTGAAGAGGATCCCGACGGCAGCCGCTGTGAGGAGGAAGCGGATAACGCCGTCGTCGTCGGCTCCGGGGACGAACTTGACGTAGTAGTGCAGCACGGCCGGCACAATGCCTGCAGCGCCGTTGGTGGGAGCAGTGACAATCCGGCCCCCCGCGGCGTTTTCCTCGTTGACGGCCAGCGCGAAGAGGTTCACCCATTCCATGGCGAGCAGCGGATCAGCCGGCACCTGGACGAGCGAAGGGTTCCGGGCATCCGCCTCGGCGCTGACGGCGGATGCTGCCAGTGTCCGAAACAACGACGGGGCGCGCCGTTTGACGTTCAACCCGCCGGGCAGGATGCCCTCGGCAGCGCAGCCATTGTCCACGCACTCGCGCATGACCGCCCACAGGGCCAACAGCTTCTCCCGGAGTTCGGCTTCGCTGCGCCAGACGAGTTCGTTGGCCAGCATGACGTCGGAGATGGACATATTCTTACGGCGGCATATATTGAGGAGCTCGTCGGCTGTTGTGAACGGGTAGGGCAGGACCGTATCGTCTGCCACCACGTGGTCAGCGCCTCGGGCCGTGCCGTCGACGACGAAGCCGCCGCCGATCGAGTAGTAGCTGCGCTCCTTCAGTACTGTTCCGGCATGGTCCAGTGCCCGGAAGGTCATGCCGTTGGGATGGGCCGGAAGGGATTTGCGGCGGTGCAGGATTAGGTCCTCGTCCCAGTTGAAGTCGACCCGGTGGTCCCCGCCGATCCGGAGTTCGGCGTCCAGGGCCGCGGCTGCCACCTGGTCATCTGCGGTGCCCGTGTCCACGCTCTCGGGGTCCTGGCCCTGGAGCCCCAGGACCACGGCCTTGTCCGAACCGTGGCCCCGGCCGGTGGCGCCGAGGGAACCGAACAGCTCGGCCTGCACCCTGGTGGTAGAGCTCAGCTGCCCGTCGCTTTTTAGCCCGTCCGCGAACCGCTTGGCCGCCCGCATCGGGCCGACCGTGTGGGAAGACGACGGCCCGATGCCAACGGAAAACAGGTCCAGGACGCTAAGCGCCATCAGGGGACCTCGGTGGACGCATATTCGCGCATGGCATCAAGGAGCCAGCGGCCCAGGAACTCCGCAAACGATGCCCGCGGGAAGATCCGGTAGGTCTGGTCCGCGGTCTTCCACAAAATGGCGGGGATGCCGCCGATTTCCGTGGACAGCGCCGTCCCGGTCTTGAAGACCCGGGGGTGCAGGTCCAGCGCGCAGCCTTTCTCCAAGACGGCACGGGCGCGGGGGCCGGAGAGTTCGAGCGTGGTGCGGTTGGCGGACAGGTCCACCACCTGGCCCTGGCCGTCCGCCAGTGCCGTGATGAGCCCCCGGGGGAGCTCGCCGCCCAGGCTTTCGTGGGATTCCGCGGGGGCCACGAGCAGGAATTCTGCCGGGCCCAGCCACAGCACCGCGGTGTCGCCGTTGCCGCCGACTTCCCCCGACGCGGAGGGCAGGCCTCCGGCCACGGCCCCCAGGCGCTCCCCGGCCTCGCCGGCAGGATCGACCCGGAGCCCCGCCATGGTCAGAAACGGCACCTCGCGCAGCTCCACGGTGCCCGCCACGGACCCCGCTTCAAATGCTGTCCACAGGAGCGAGGCCGGACTGGTCCGGAGGGTCTGGATCTTCTTGGAATTTTCGAGTGCTGCAGTGTCAGCCATCTTTGCGGGTCCCTTCAGAGTCAAAAAGTACGGTTTCTGCGACGACGACGTCCACCAGCTGGTCGCCGGCGGCGGCCACCAGGGTTTCGCCGATGCGGTTGCGGCCGTTCTTGATCAGGGCCAGGGCGAATGACCGGCCCAGCGCCGCACTGTGGTAGCTCGAGGTCACGAACCCCTGCATGGGCACGGGCCCGTAGGCGGGGTTGACCGTGATGCCCTGCTCCACCAGCTGGGTGCCCTCGGGGAGCCGGATGCTGCCGTCCACGGGGAGGACGCTGACCAGATGCTTGCGGTCGGCGCGGCCGGCGTCCTTGCGGGCGTACGAGCGTTTGCCGATGAAGTCCTTGACCTTGGACACCACCCATTCCATGCCGGCGTCCTGCGGGGTCACGGTCCCGTCGGTGTCCTGGCCGACGATCGGGTATCCCTTCTCCGCACGCAGCACGTGCATGGTCTCGGTGCCGTACGGGGTGATGTTGAACTCCGCGCCCGCTGCCTCCACGGCTTCCCAGGTGCTCAGCCCGTACCAGGACGGGACGTTGATTTCGTAGGCCAGCTCACCGGAGAACGAGATCCGGCAGACCCGGGCCTGGACACCGGAGGCCAGGGTGGTCTCCCGGAACGTCATGAACGGGAAAGCCTCGGCGTCCAGACCGCCGTCGGCTGCCAGTTCCGGAGCCACTTTGGCGAGAACGGCGCGGGATTTCGGTCCGACGACGGCAATGGTGGACCACTGCTCCGTGACTGAGGTGCAGTGCACGTCCAGCTCCGGCCACTCGGTCTGCAGCCATTCCTCCAGCCAGTCCAGGACCTTCGCTGCACCGCCGGTGGTGGTGGTCATGAAGAACCGGTCCTCGTCCAGGCGGAGCGTGACGCCGTCGTCGAAGATCATCCCGTCCGGGGTGCACATGACGCCGTAGCGGGCCGAGCCGGGGGCCAGTTTCTTGAACGCATTGGTGTAGATGCGGTTCAGGAACTCGCCCGCGTCCTTGCCCCGGATCTCGATCTTGCCCAGGGTGGTGGCGTCCATGAAGCCCACGGACTCCCGGACGGCCGCGCATTCGCGCAGGACCGCGGTGTCCATGTCCTCGCCGTCCTGCGGGTAGTACCAGGGCCGCTTCCACTGGCCGACATCCTCGAACAGCGCGCCCTGGGCGACGTGCCACGGGTGGATCGAGGTGAGCCGGGCAGGGTCGAACAGTTCGCCGCGCTGGCGTCCGGCCAGCGCGGCGAATGCCACGGGGGTGAAGGGGGCGCGGTACGCGGTGGTCCCAATCTCGCCTACCGCAACCGTTTCCCCGCCGCCGTGCTTGAGGGCTGCCGCGATGACGCCGATCGCGTTCACACCGGAGGTCTTGCCCTGATCGTTCGCGGTGCTGATCGAGGTGTAGCGCTTGACGTGTTCCACCGAGCGCATGCCGGCCCCGGTGGAGCGGAGGACGTCGGCCACGGACTGGTCGCGCTGGAAGTCCACGAAGTGGTGGTGCCAGTCCTCCGGGCCGCCCTGTTCGCCGGGGACCAGCCAGAGCTGGCGGGTGGGGGAGGAGGCGCGCGGCGGCGTCGGGGCAGAGGGTGCGACGTCGGAGTCGAAGCCCGCGGCGATGACCGCAGAGGCCCCGGCGGAGATGCCTTCGGCCACGCAGTCGCCCAGGGCGAAACTGCCGCGGCCGGAGCCGGCCACCTGCTGGGTGGGCACCACGCTGTTGGGGACGAAGGCGGCGAGGTCGTCGTCCCAGCGGAGCCTGCCCTGGCGCTGGGAGTGCAGGTGCACCACCGGTGACCAGCCGCCGGAGACGGCGAGCAGGTCGCAGGCGAGTTGTTCGATGCCGGAGGTGAGTTCGCCGGCGTCGTTGATGCTCCGGACGGTGACGCCGAGGAGCCGGCCGTCGCCGGACAGATCAGCGGTGGTGTTGGCGACGGCGCTGCCGATCAGCACCCGCGTTCCGGCCGCGGCGGCTGCCGTGGCCGTTTCGCTCAGCTGCGGACGGGCGTCTACGACGGCTTCGACGGCGATGCCGGCGGCGCGGAGGTCGGCGGCCAGGGCGTAGGCGCTGTCGTTGGTGGTGCTGATGACCACGCGGGAGCCGGCGGCCACGGCGTAGCGGTTGAGGTAGGTGCGGACCGCGGAGGCGAGCATGATCCCGGGGCGGTCGTTGTTTTCGAAGACCAACGGGCGCTCGTGGGCGCCCGGGGCCAGGATGACCTGGGCGGCGCGGATGTGCCAGATCCGCTGGCGGGACACGCCGGGTGCGGCCGGGGCCAGGAGGTGGTCCGTCCGGTTCTGGGCCGCGATGACGTAGTTGGAGTCGTAGGAGCCGAAGGCGCTGGTGCGGTTCAGCACCGTGCACTCGGCCGCGGAGATCAGTTCGGCTTCAACACTGGCCACCCAGTCCAGGGCGGGCTGTCCCTCGATGCTCTCCGCGAGGGAGGGATCGGTGGATCCGGACAGCAGCGAGCCGCCGAGCTCGGGCTGGTCGTCGATGAGGATGACCCGGGCGCCGGCGCGGACGGCCTGCCGCGCTGCGGCCAGGCCCGCAGGGCCTCCGCCCACCACGAGGATGTCGGTGTGGACGTACTTCTTGTCGTACTCGGCGCGGTCCTCGTCCGGGTCCAGCTTTCCCAGTCCGTTGAGGTATTCGGCGTTGAGCCCGTCGATGAGGGACACGGCGGTGGCGGGGAGCATGGATTCGGCCACGTGGCCCGGGAACCGGGCGGCGACCTTGACCAAGGCATTGGACTCCTCCACGCCGGCGGACATGATGCCGCGGGGCCGGTCCTCGTAGAGGGAGTTGCCCGCCTCCAGCCGGCCGTTCGCCAGCAGCGCCGAGGCGAGGGTGTCGCCCGGGTGGCCCGTGTACTCCTGACCATCCAGGGTGAAGCGCCAGGTGACGCTGCGGTCGATGCGTCCGCCGGCGCTAAGGCGCGCGGACTGCGGCTGAGCGCTCATTTGATTGCTCCTTCCGGGGAGACGGGGCTGGTGACGTTCGGGGCTGTGGTTCCCGTGGCGGGGCGGAGCTGGCCCATCGGGTAGACGGCGTGGATGTCGTAGGTGTGCGTGTCGCGGAGCATGTTGAACCATTGCCGGCACCCGGTGCTGTGCAGCCAGCGTTCGGCGAAGGCTCCCTTGGTGTTGTCGCGGTAGAACAGGTACTCGGCCCATTCGCGGTCCGTGAGTTCGGCGGGGTTTTCCGGGTAGGCCACGTGGGCCTGGCCGCCGTAGTGGAATTCGGTCTCGTCGCGGGGACCGCAGTTGGGGCAGGGAATCAAGAGCATGTCCGTACCTCTTTCTAGTGGGCAGGTTTTTTAGTGGGCAACGGCGGCGGCGCCGTGTTCATCGATCAGGGCCCCGGTTTCGAAGCGTTCGAGCGCAAAGGGCTGGTTGAGTTTGTGCGGGGTTCCCGTGGCGATGGTGTGCGCGAACGTCAGCCCGGCCGCCGGTGTGCCCTTGAACCCGCCGGTGCCCCACCCGCAGTTGACGAACATGTTCTCCACCGGGGTGGTGCCCACGATCGGCGAGGCGTCCAGGGTGGTGTCCACGATCCCGCCCCACGTCCGGAGCACGTGGGCCCTGGCGAAGATCGGGAAGAGTTCGACGGCGGCTGCCATCTGGTGCTCGATCACGTGGAATGATCCGCGCTGGCCGTAGCCGTTGTACGAGTCCACGCCGGCGCCCATGACCAGTTCGCCCTTGTGCGCCTGGGAGACGTAGACGTGGACGTGGTTGGACATGACCACGGTGGGGTGGACGGGCTCGTGGAGCTCGGACACCAGTGCCTGGAGGGGATGGGACTGGATGGGCAGCCGGAACCCGGCCATTTCCGCCAGCACTGAACTGTGCCCTGCGGCGCAGAGGCCCACCTTTTCGGTGTTGATGGTGCCGCGGTTGGTCTTGACCCCCACCACCTTGTTGCCGTCCTTGACGAAGCCGGTGACCTCGCAGTTCTGGATGATATCCACGCCGAGCTCATCGCATTTGCGGGCGAACGCCCACGCCACGTGGTCGTGCTTGGCGATGCCGGCGCGCGGCTGGTAGGTGGCACCCATCACCGGGTAGCGGATGTTGTCGTTGATGTTCAGGATGGGGCAGAGTTCCTTGACCTGCTGCGGGTCCAGCCACTCGGCGTCGACGCCGTTGAGTTTGTTGGCTCCGACGCGGCGGACGCTCTCACGGACATCGCCCAGAGTGTGGGCCAGGTTCATGACCCCGCGCTGGCTGAACAGGAAGTCGTATTCGAGTTCTTCCGGCAGGATCTCCCACAGCTTCAGGGCGTGCTCGTAGATCGCCGCGCTCTCGTCCCAGAGGTAGTTGGAGCGGATGATGGTGGTGTTCCTGGCCATGTTGCCACCGGCCAGCCAGCCTTTTTCCAGGATGGCGATGTTGGTCATCCCGTGGTTCTTGGCCAGGTAATATGCCGTCGCCAGTCCATGTCCGCCGCCGCCCACAATCACGGCGTCGTAGGAGGACTTGGGGTCCGGATTGCGCCAGAGGAAGTCCGGGTGCTCGGGCAGGTGTTCGGTGGTCATCGTGCTGCTCCAATCAGTTCCGCCTCAAGCCCGGTTGCCGCTGTACTGGTGCCGAGATGCGGGTAAAGGGGGAAGCGGTCCGCGAGGGCGCTGACGCGTCCGCGCAGTTCAGCTGCGATTTGGTCGCTGAGCTCGTCCCCGGGTGCTTGTGAGATGAGGGCGGTGGCGATGATGTCCGCCACTTCAGTGAACTCCGCGGCACCGAAGCCGCGGGTGGCCAATGCGGGGGTGCCGATCCGCAGGCCGGAGGACACCATGGGCGGGCGGGGATCGAACGGGACGGCGTTGCGATTGACGGTGATACCGATCCGGTGGAGCCGGTCTTCGGCCTGCTGCCCGTCCAGTTCGGAGTCCCGCAGGTCCACCAGGACCAGGTGCACATCGGTGCCGCCGTTGACTACAGAGATCCCGGCCGCCGCGACGTCGTCCTTCAGGAGCCGGGACGCGAGGATTTTGGCGCCTTCGAGCGTGCGTTCCTGGCGTTCCTTGAACTCGGGGGACGCCGCGATCTTGAAGGCCACGGCCTTGGCCGCGATCACGTGTTCCAGCGGACCGCCCTGCTGGCCGGGGAACACGGCGCTGTTGATCTTGCGCGCGTACTCCGCCTTACCCAGGATCACGCCGCCGCGCGGGCCGCCGAGGGTCTTGTGCGTGGTGGTGGTGACGACGTCGGCGTAGGGGACGGGGTTCGGATGAAGCCCCGCCGCAACCAGGCCGGCGAAATGCGCCATGTCCACCATGAGGTATGCGCCCACGAGGTCGGCGATCCGCCGGAACTCGGCGAAGTCCAGCTGCCGGGAGTATGCGGACCATCCGGCCACGATCATCTTGGGCCGGTGCTCCAGCGCCAGGGCCTCGACCTCGGCCATGTCCACCAAGTGGTTGTGCTCGCTCACGTGGTACGGGACCACGTTGTAGAGCTTGCCGGAGAAATTGATCTTCATCCCGTGGGTGAGGTGGCCGCCGTGCGCCAGGGCCAGTCCCATGATGGTGTCGCCCGGTTCCAGGAGGGCGAACATCGCGGCGGCGTTGGCCTGCGCGCCGGAGTGCGGCTGCACGTTCGCGTACTCCGCGCCGAACAGGGCCTTGACCCGGTCGATGGCGAGCTGCTCGATCACATCGACGTGCTCGCAGCCGCCGTAGTAGCGCTTGCCCGGATAGCCCTCGGCATACTTGTTGGTCAGCACCGAACCCTGTGCCTCCATGACCCCGGCGGGGGCGAAGTTCTCGGACGCAATCATTTCGAGGGTGGACTGCTGGCGCTTCAGTTCGCGCGCCACGGCCTGTTCCACCTCGGGATCGACTACGGAAAGTCGCTCGTTCAACTGCTCAACCACGGTTGCTCCTTTGAAATACCACTATTGCTATGACTGATATATCAGTGTGAGAACAATGGTATGATTGAGATCACACCAGAGTCAATAGCCGGAAGCCAAGTGGAACCAAGCTTCCGGTTGAAATCGAGAAACGTTGAATCCAGAAACGGAGCCGAGCTGTGAATGCACTGACCGTCCTGCCGCCCGCAGAGGGCGAAGCCCTGTCCCAGGCGGAGGCCGCGTACCGGCAGTTGCGCGACAAGCTGATCATGCTCGAAATCCGGCCGGGCGAACCCATCAATGACGGGCAGCTCGCCGCCGAGCTCGGCTTCGGCCGCACTCCCGTGCGCGAGGCGATCAAACGGCTGGAGGTGGACCATTTGGTGGTTTCCTATCCGCGCCGGGGAACCTTTGCCACCACTGTGGACTTCACGGAACTGGCTGATGTCTCGGAAATCCGGGAACTGCTGGAACCGCTGGCGGCGCGCCGGGCGGCGACGAGGGCCAACGCCGCCATGCGCCGCGAACTGCTGGATGTCGCCAAGACCATTGCGGACCTGGCCCCGCTTCCCGCTGAGTCCCGGGAGCTGATGCGCTACGACCTGACGGTGCACCGCCTGATCTACCGGGCCGCCGCCAACCCGCATCTTGAGGACACGCTGATCCGCTACGACAACCTGGCCACGCGCATCTGGTGCCTGGTCCTGGACAAGGTCCCCTCGGTCAGCGGCCACATCTCCGAGCACGTGGAGCTGCTCAAAGCGGTGGCCGAGGGCGACGCGGACAGGGCCGGGGAGCTCGCCCTGCACCACGTCACCAGCTTCGAAGAGACCATCCGCAAGGTCCTCTAGCGCGCCGAAATCGCCGGAACACTGCGGGTTCGCCGGAAGCAACCGGCGAACCCGCACGTTTCCGGCGACGTGGACGACGGCGGGAGGCGCCCGCCGTCGTCCTCCGCAGTTCAGCGCCCGCGGTTGTGCGTGACGTGCTTGGTTCTGGAGTAGTCGTCCAGGGCGTAGACGGACAGGTCCCGCCCGTAGCCGGAACCCTTGAATCCGCCCCACGGGACTTCATTGGCCAGCACCAGGTGCGAGTTCACCCAGGCGGTGCCGGCATCGATCCTGGATGCCAGTCATGGCTGCGCCGGGCGTCCTCGGTCCAGATGGAGGCGGCAAGGCCGAACGGCGCATCGTTTGCGCGGGTGATGGCTTTTTATTCGCTGGCAAAGGCCTCGGTGGTGACGACGGGCCCGAAGATCTCCTCGCGGGAGCATTCGGCCCCGTCGGGCACGCTGACCAGTACCGTCGGAGCGACAAAGTAGCCCGGACCCTCAAGCGCAGAGCCACCGACGGCGGCCCGGATGCCGTCGCGCTGCGTACGCTCGAGGTCGCGGAGGACGCGGTCCGTGTCTGCCGATGCGCAAAATACCCAGCGCGCCCGTATACCGGCCGCGTCAGGTATTTCCCGCGTCGCCGGACGCAGTGCGCGTCGGTTTTGGCCGCTTTACTTCCAACGCCTCGGCCACTTCACGTTCATCAGGAGCAATCCCAGGAGGAGCGAGTCGACGGTCATGATTCCCGCCATGAGATAAGCCCACCCGGCCATCATGGCTCGCCGGCCGTCCGGCCGGAAGTGCGCGCGCGTACCAGCCTGCCCATGACGATCTCCTGACGTGGACCCCCGGCCACTCGATAGTCCACCAAGTGTGCCACCGCGTCGGCGTGGGTGGAACCGCAGCACCTCCCGGCTCAAGCTTTTCACAAGCTGACGCGCTGACGGCGGGATTTATGCAACTCAGTCCCGTTCAGTGCAACTTCTATTTTGCGGCCTGATGGGTGTCCGCTGCCCGGATTCTGCGGTTTCATCGAGGATCCGCGCGACGGAAAAATAAAAAAGCATTGACTGTGTCATGCGTCACGCCTAATCTGATGCAACAGCGTTGCACTGATTGCAACTCCAAAACACTTTGGTGGACACATGAGTAACGAAAATTCCTCCCCGGCCACACTTGCGGGGTCGATCCGCCCGGAGTCGAATAGCGGGCATGGCAGTACTTCCTCCGGACACGCCACGTTGAGCGGCCGCGGCGCGCCGGGCGGGCGAGATCCCGTGGTCAGCAGGGAGACCCGACGGCGGGTGGTCGCCGCAAGTTTCATCGGGAACTTCGTCGAATGGTTCGACTACGCCGTCTACGGCTACCTGGCCGCAACAATTGCCGCGGTCTTCTTCCCCGAATCCAATCCCCAGACCGCGCTTCTGCTGACTTTCGCCCTGTTCGCCATCTCGTTCCTCGTGCGGCCGCTTGGCGGCTTCGTCTGGGGCCACATTGGCGACCGGGTGGGGCGCCGCACTGCGCTTTCCCTGTCAATCCTGATCATGTCCGGAGCGACCTTCTGCATCGCGCTTATCCCGGGGTACAACTCCATCGGCGTCTGGGCCCCGATCCTTCTTCTGCTGGTGCGCGTCGTCCAGGGCTTCTCCGCCTCGGGCGAATACGCGGGCGCATCCGCCTTCCTGGTGGAGTACGCCCCCGCCAACAAACGCGGCTTGTACGCGGCGGTGGTTCCGGCCAGCACGGCCGCGGGCCTGCTGCTCGGCTCCCTGCTCGCGGGCCTGCTGACCATCCTGCTCAGCACCGAGGCGATGCAGAGCTGGGGATGGCGGCTGCCGTTCCTGCTGGCCGCCCCGATGGGCCTGATAGGTCGCTACATCCGCACCAAGCTGGAAGACACCCCGGTGTTCCGCGAACTGGCAGAGGACGACCAGGCCATCAAGGCCCCGGTATCCAGCCTATTCCGGAACCACTGGCGGCTGCTGCTGAAGGCCGTCGGAGCCGTGCTGCTCAACGCCGTCGGGTTCTACGTCATCCTCAGCTACATGCCAACGTACCTGTCCTCGGAGCTCGGTCTCGGCGCGGCCGAATCCTTCCTGGCCACCACCATCGCCCTGGTGACGTACATCGGGTTCATCTTCCTGACCGGAATGCTCTCGGACCGCTACGGCCGGAAAAAGGTACTCATCGCCGCATCCCTGAGCTTCATCCTGCTGACGGTGCCGGCCTTCGCCCTGCTGGGCACCGGGAACTTCCTGGTGATCGTCCTGGTCCAGATCCTGCTGGGCGGCATGCTCACGCTCAATGACGGCACGCTCCCGAGCTTCCTGGCGGAAATGTTCCCCACCCGTGTCCGCTACAGCGGCTTCGCCGTCAGCTTCAATCTCTCCAATGCGCTGTTCGGCGGCACTGCGCCGTTCATGGCGACCCTCCTGATCGCCGCGACGGCCAATGACCTGGCCCCTGCCTGGTACCTGGCCGGCGCCGCGGCCATCTCCCTTATCGCCGTTGTGCTCTCCCGTGAAACCAGCAAAGAACCGCTGCGCCACGAGTAACCCGACAGGCGCCCCAATTTTCTCCGCCCCAATTTTCCCCTCCACAGAACAGCACTGCAGAAAGGCACCACCACCATGACCATCGCAACCTCCAACAACGCTTCGTCCATCGCCGAACTGGAGCGACTGAAAGTCCTGCACAACGGGCAGAAGGACAAGCTGACCTTTTCCAACGCCGAATTTGAGCGCCGGCTCGGCGGACTCCGCCGCATCATGGCAGAGAAGGACCTGGACGCCGTCGTCCTGACCAGCTACCACTCCATCAAGTACTACTCTGACTTCCTCTTCACCTACTTCGGCCGGTCCTACGCCATGGTGGTCACCAAAGATGACACCGTGACTGTCACGGCCAACATCGACGCCGGCATGCCGTGGCGGCGCAGCTACGGCGACAACGTGGTGTACACGGACTGGCGCCGTGACAACTACATCTTCGCCATCCAGGAGGCGCTGCGCACCCGCGGCATTAGCCCCCGCCGGCTCGGCGTCGAAGACGATTCGCTCCCGCAGGACAACCGCAACAAGATCCAGGCCGCCTTCGCCGGGGCCGCCCTGGTGGACGTGGCCCAGGCCGCGATGCGCCAGCGGATGACCAAATCGGCCGAGGAAATCGAGGTGATCAAGCACGGGGCCCGCATCGGCGATCTCGGCGGCGAAGCCATCCGCAACGCCATCACCGCCGGCATCACCGAATATGAGGTCGCCCTGATCGGCACCGAGGCCATGGTCCACGAAATCGCCCGCACGTTCCCGGATTCGGAAATCCGTGACACCTGGGTGTGGTTCCAGTCCGGCATCAACACCGACGGCGCCCACAACTGGGCCACCACGCGCAAGATCCAGGAGCACGACATCCTGTCGCTGAACTGCTTCCCCATGACCTCCGGCTACTACACCGCACTGGAACGCACCCTCTTCTACGGCGAACCGGACGCCCGCTCCCTTGAGCTGTGGAACATCAATGTGGAAGTCCACAAGCGCGGCCTCGAGCTCATCAAGCCCGGAGCGGTCTGCAAGGACATCGCCGCCGAACTGAACGAGATCTACGTGGGCCACGGACTGCTGGCCAACCGGACATTCGGCTACGGACACTCGTTCGGCGTCTTGAGCCACTACTACGGCCGCGAAGCCGGACTGGAACTCCGCGAGGACATCGACACCGTGCTCGAACCCGGCATGGTGGTGTCCATGGAACCCATGATCACCGTCTTGGACGGCCAGCCCGGCGCCGGCGGCTACCGGGAGCACGACATCCTGGTGGTCGGTGAGGACGGAGCCGAGAACATCACGAAGTTCCCGTTCGGCCCGGAGTACAACATCGTGGGCGCCTGAGACGCCCACATCCCCTGAAGGGGAGCAGAAGCGGCGCCACGTCCTCCGTGGCGCCGCTTTCGGGCCCCCATACGGAATGATGGTAGACACCATGACCCCAGCAGAATCTCCCGAGACCAGCGGAAACGGCGACACCAAGGGCACGTCCGTCATCGTCAACGCCATCGCCGTGCTGCGAACGTTCAGCGCCGACGAGCCGCTGCTGGGCGTCACCGAGATCGCCAACCGCGTGGGCCTGCACAAGAGCACCGTTTCCCGGATCCTGGCCACGTTCGAACAGGAACACCTGGTGGAACGGGATCCGGAAACCCGCCGCTTCCGGCTGGGGCTGGGACTGATCGCCGTCGCCGGACCGTTGCTGGCCGAACTGGAAGAACGGCGCGTGGCGTACCCGGTCCTGCGTGAACTCACGGAACAGACCGGCGAAACCAGCGCCCTCATGGTGTGGAACAGCGCCGAATCAATGTGCGTGGAACAGATTGCCAGCCACCACCAGATCAAACACACCACCCCGCTGGGAGCCCGGTACACCGACGCCATGAGCGCCTCCGTGCAGGTCTTCCTGTCCGCCGCGCCCGTCGAACGCGTCCGCGCACTCCTCCGCAGCGGAGCGATCAGCTACCCGGGACTCGATGATGCGGGCCTGGACGGCTACCTGATCAAGCTCAAGGATGTGACGGCTCGTGGTTGGGCCATCAACTACGGCGAATCCTCCATCGACGAAGTGGGCGTGGCCGCCCCCGCCTATGACCACCGCGGCGACATCGTGGCGGCCGTCCTGATCTCGGCGCCCCGGTTCCGCGTCTCCCCCGAAGGGCTGCAGAGCCTGGGTGAAGCGTGCGCGGCTGCGGCCGGCAAAATCACCGGGCGGCTGGGCGGCCGCGCGTCCCGCAGCAGCGGCTAACGCGGGGACGGCAAGCGCGGCGCGCCCGCCTTAGCCCAGCCGGGCCAGCCGCGTGGCCAAATGCAAGGCCGCGAGCCGGCCCGTTCGCCGGGGGTCGCCGCCGCACAGGTCGAAGATCCGCTGCAGCCGTTGATGCATCGACTGCCGTTCAACGTGCAGCTCCCTGGCCGCCTGGGCGGTGTTGCATCCGGAATCCAGCCACGTCGCCAGGGTGTCGAGCAGCCGCGAATTGCGTTGGGCATCATGGTCCAGGAGTGCGCCCAGCTGCTGGCGCACGAAGTTCCGCCGTTGCTCGGTATCCAGGCTTCCCACTGCGAGGCGTTCGACGGCGAATGTTTCGGAATCGATCACAGGACAGTGCGGGCCTTCTGCTGCCGCGGGGAACTTTTCCAGTTCGTCCGCCAGTTCCAGCGTGAGCCTGGATTCCGACAGCGACCAAGGAGCTTCCGATATGCCGGCGGCCAGCGGGCCAACGGCAACGAGCGTATCTGCCAGCGCGGGCAACCCCCGCAGGCCGGCCAGGAGTGCGTGCCGGCTTTCCCGCGGATTATCGCCCGGGAGGACGGCCACCGCCAGGAGCTCGGCGTTATCGACATAGGTGGCGCTCGGCTGCGCCCCCCGGGTCAGGAGGCGCTCTACCGGCGCCCGGAGCTGTTGGAGCATGTCGGACCGGATCACGATGGCTACAAGCGCGGCAGCCGGCGGAATCCCCGCCGCGGACGCCAGCTGCTGGAGCCGCCAGGCCTGGCTGCCCGAATCTATCGCGCGAAGCAGGGCCGCCCCGGCGACTTCCCTAAGCCCGGGAGACATCCGCTGCAACAGGGCCAGGGCCAGAATATCCACTGAGCGGTTCCCGGCTGTTCGGGCCAGGTTCTCGTCCTCGCCCGCCGGGACCCGGAGCAACAGCTGCGCAGCGAGAATGCCGCGGATCGGGACGTCGATGTGGAGCAGGCGGGCCTGCTCCTGCGGCCCCAAGACGGAGGCATCGGCGTCGGTGGTTTCCGTCTTCCCCGGGGTTGCGCTGGCCAGGGTCGCGCCCGATATGGACGTCAGGGTCACCTCGGCATGGATGATGCCGGCCAGCACGGCGAGGATCCGGTCCAGGCCGCCGCCGTGCGCCAGCTCGACTGCCATGGCGTGACTGGCCTCGTCCGCCCGCCGCAATTGGGACACCGAGTCACTGACAAGCATCGAGTTGATGGCCTGCATGACACCGACGAACGGCACCACGCCGCGAAGTTCGATCAGTGGAAGGCCAGCTTCCTCGGCGGCCGCCACCATTGCGGACGGGAGGGAGGGAAGGGCCGTCCCGGTTTCGATGGCGACGGCCGCCACGCCCCGCTCGGCCAGTTGGCGAACGTAATTGACCTGCCGCTCTTCAGAGGCCTGGGCGAGGGCTTCGCCGCCTGTCAGCAGAAGCTCCCCGCCGGCAAGCAGGGGTGCGATGTCGATGATTTCACTGGAGTGGATCCACCGCAGCTGCGTACGGGCGGCAGCCCGGGCCGCCGCCCGGATGACGGGATCGGCAGCCGCGAGGGTCGGATGGTTCAGCACATCGTCAAGATGAATGGACATTACACTCCGTCACGTCGCTCTAGGTTTATTTAGACACATTGTATATGGCCGGTGTGGCCTACGACACATAATCTTGAGAAATCCCATACACCCTCGGAGGCTCCCAATGCGTCAAAAATCCCAAGCGGCCCCGGCCGGCTCCGCGCCGGTAGCCAGTGAAGACCACGAAGCGTGGCTTCACCCCATCCCCGAATCAGAGCGGACCCGCAAGGTGTCCGGCCAGTTCTGGATCTGGGCTGGCGCCAACCTCGCCCCGATCAACTGGGTGCTCGGAGCGCTAGGCATCCAGCTCGGCCTGGGATTCGCGGATACGGTCACCGTTCTTGTCCTTGGAAACTTGATCGGGATGCTGCTCTTTGGGTGCTTTGTCCTGCTGGGCCAAAAAACGGGAGCGACCGGCATGGTGCTGGCCCGCGCCGCCTTTGGACGGCGCGGAAACTATCTTCCGGCGGCCATTCAGGCCCTTCTGGTCATCGGTTGGTGTGCGGTCAACACCTGGATCATCCTGGATCTGGTCATGGCGCTGTTCGGAACCCTGGGATGGGTTGACCCGGAGGCCCACAACTATGCATGGAAGATCGGCATCGCCACCTTGATCATGGCCACCCAGGTAACCATTGCCTGGTTCGGCTACAAGGCGATCGCCGCGTTCGAGAAATGGACCGTCCCGCCGACCATCGTCATCCTGACCGTGATGTCCGCCGTGGCCTGGTTCGGCATGAAGATCAACTGGACCTACGCTGGCCCCGCCGGCCACATCCTGGAAGGCTCGGAACGCATCGCCGCAATGAGCGCGGTCATGACGGCGATCGGCATCGGCTGGGGCATCACCTGGTTCACCTACGCCGCAGACTACTCCCGCTTCGTCAGCACCACGGTGCCCAAGCGCAAGGTCTACCTCGCGTCGGTGCTGGGCCAGTTCATCCCCGTCGTCTGGCTGGGCATTCTGGGGGCCAGCCTGGCCACCAACACAGGTGAAATAGATCCCGGCAAACTCATCGTCCTGAACTTCGGCGCACTGGCCCTCCCCGTGCTGCTCATGGTGCTGCACGGCCCGATCGCGACCAACATCTTGAACATCTACACCTTTTCCGTCGCCACGCAGGCACTGGACATCTCCATCAGCAGGCGGAAGTTGAATTTGTTCGTCGGCGTCTTCTCCCTTGTCGTCGTGATCTTCTTCATCTTCCAGGAGGACTTCGCCTCCGTGCTGGACGCATGGCTGATTGGGCTGGTCGCCTGGGTGGCTGCCTGGGGCGGAGTCATGCTGGTCCACTACTTCTGGATCGAGAAACGCTGGCCCGGTAACCCCGACAGGCTCTTCGACGCCGTCGGCACCAAACGGCTGCCAGGCGTAAACCCGGCAGGCATCATCTCCCTGGTCATCGGCATCTTCGCCACCTGGCTTTTCATGTACGGGCTGGTCCCGGCAATGCAGGGACCCATCGCAGTCGCCCTGGGCGGGTGGGACTTGTCCTGGCTCGCCGGGGGACTGTCCAGCGCCGCCGCCTACGCCGTCCTCGGACCGCGGTTCCACCGCAAGTTCCTCGATGTCCCCAGCGGCAGCGAACTGACCACAGAGGTATCCACGCCTCCAGCGGCCGACCTTCCGGTCCCATCACCCACCCGCGCCGCCCTCTAGCAGGAGATGAACCCCGTGAACTTCACCGCTTTCGCCGACACCGCCCATCCCATCACCTGGCCCGAAGGCCATCGTGCCGCCGCGTCCTTCACCTTCGACGTCGACGCCGAATCCTGCACCATCGCCCATGACCCGCAGAGCACCAGGCGCATGTCGCTCATGACGCACCAGTCCTACGGGCCCAAGGTCGCCGTCCCGCGGATCCTGCAGATCCTTGAGCGCCAGGACATCCAGGCCACGTTCTTTGTCCCGGGATTCACCGCCGAATGCTACCCGGACGTGGTCCGTCGGATAGCGGACGGCGGCCACGAGATTGCCCACCACGGCTACCTGCACGAACCCATGCAGGGCATCGACGCCGCAGCGGAGGCGCGGTACCTGGACCGGGGCGTGGACGCCCTGGCCGAGGCCGCCGGCGTCCGGCCGACGGGCTACCGTGCACCGTGGTGGGAGCTCAACTGGCACTCCGCAACCCTCCTGGCCGATCGCGGGTTCCTTTATGACTCAAGCCTGCTCGACGGCGACGCCCCCTACCGCTTCAGCGTTGCCGAGGGGGACCCCCGCGACCTCGTGGAAATCCCCGTCGACTGGGCTCTGGACGACTGGGAGCAATACGCCTTTTACCCGGGCGTCACCGGAAGCGGGATCATCGAAAGCCCGGCCAAGGTCCTCGAGATGTGGACGCTGGAGGCCGAGGCGCACCACGCTGCCGGGAGCTGCTTTGTCCTGACCAACCATCCCTTCATTTCCGGCCGGCCGTCCAAGGCCGTGGCGCTGGAACAGCTGATGGAACGGGTCAAATCCATGGACGGGATGTGGGTCACCACCATGGAGAAGATCGCGCAACACACACGCGGCTCCGTCGAGGAGATCCACACCCACGCACGCATCGCCGTGCCCGGGTTCCCGGACACCGGCGCACGGTTCACGCCGGCCGCAGTGCGGCAGCCCCAAGGAGCCCCGGCGCGGCGCGGGGCCGGAATCTAGGGCACGTTTCGGCCCCACGAAGTGCGGGTCCCCGGCACGGCCCCTCAAAGGTGGCTGCGCCGGGGACCTTCCTGCGTGGACGCCAGGTCTCGGCGGCAAGCGGGACGACTAGCCGGTCTTGGCCATCGCGTAGGCCACGGTGGCGTAGGCCAGGGCGCCCGACATTTCCTGGAGCAGTTCCGGGTTGGTGTTGGCGATGGTGTCGCAGGCCTCGTGGTAGCAGGGGTCGAGGACCTTGCCGGCCGCCCCGCCAAAGGAGCGCGCCTGGGCCTGGGTCTTCTTCTTCTCGTCGCCGGTGAACAAGCCGCCGCCGGGAATGCCGGCCGAGAGGAAGGCGTCGTAGTCGGAGCCGCCGTCAAAGGGCGTGGGCTCGGCGGGCAGCGCGTTCTCCTGGAAGTAGCGGAACAGGATGTCCTCGATCGCCTTGGACCCAGCCGGGCCGGCGTGGCCGAAATCGGATCCGTCCCCGTCATGCACGGACCGCACACCGTTGGGCGAGGCCGCCATGTCCACGTTCAGGTTCGCCG